>NZ_JOCQ01000006.1 GCF_000720725.1 Streptomyces rimosus subsp. rimosus | reverse complement strand
CAGGCCGCGGAGCGTGCCGCGGTGGTCGGCCGGCTCGGCCCGCACACGGGCGGCGGGGCGTACGGCGGGAACAGCGGGCCGGCGGCCGGCGCGAGCGGCGGGGGCCGCGGCGGGGCACTGGGCACGCATGCCGTGGCGTCCGGCGCGAACGGCGCGTACGACGGCGACCGGGCCTGGTGCGGCCCCGGTGGCGCACTCGACTACGACACCCTCGCCGCCCACCGCGACCACCCCGTCTATCCCACCGGCCGGGCCCGCATCGGCCTGGACACCGGCCAGGTCCGCGCCTACGCGCCCGAGTTCGCGCCCGGCTTCGCGCTGCGCTGGCTGGCCCTCCCGTACGAGCACGTCAACGGCGATCCGGCGGCGCTGCCCCACTGGTGGCCCACCCCCGCGGACCTGGGCCTGCCCCGGCTGGACGACAGCCACCTCGCGCTGCCCGTCCACCCGCTCACCGCCGACGGGCCGCTGGCCGAAGCGCTGCGCGTACGCGGCCTGGAGGGCGAGGCGCGGCTCGCCGACCGCGCGTGGCTGCGGGTACGGCCCACCCTGTCGATGCGGACCGTCGCCGTCACCGACGACCCGTACACCCACCTCAAACTGCCGCTCGCCACCGCCACCCTGGGCCGCCTCAACCGGCGCGGCATGAAACCGGGCACCCTCGTGGACGGCGCGGTGGGCCAGCGCCTCCTGGAAACGGTCGTCGCCCGCCACCCGCGCTTCGCCGAAACCGTGCTCCTCGCCGACGAGACCACCCACCTGGACGCCGGGCACGACCTGCTGGCCACTCTGGTGCGCCGCTACCCCCGGGGCAGCGGCGGCACGGCGGCCGTGTGCGGGAGCGGGGGCCCCGCCGCCGCACGGAGCCTGCGCGGTCTGCGCGGATCCAGCGGTCTGCGCGGCGCGCGGGTGGTGCCGGTGGCCGCGCTCGCGGCCCGGATGCCGGACGGCTCCCTCGTCGCCGACGACCTCGCCCGCCGCTTCTACGGCGGCGACCTGCTCGCCCTCCTCGACGCCTACCTGACCCTCCTGCTGGACTGGCACACCACCCTCTTCGCGTACGGCATCGCGCTGGAGTCGCACCAGCAGAACACCTCGCTCGTCCTGGACGAGGTCGCCGGACGCCCGCGCCTGCGCCTGCTGCTCAAGGACAACGACGGGCCGCGGGTGAACACCGTCCGGCTGGCCGCCGTGCTCGGCGGGGACGCCGCCGACCTGTGCGGCTTCACCGACCGCCGCATCCTGGTGGGCAGCGACGCCCCGGTGGCGGACGTGTTCACCACCATCACCGTCCACCTGTGCGCCGGGGCCCTCGCCTTCGAACTGGCCCGGCTCGGACGCGCGCCGCTGCCGGTGCTGCTCGGGCAGCTCCGCGCGCGCCTGACGGAGGCCGTGGACCGGCTGGACGCCGCCCCCGGAGCGGCTGCCGCCGTGCTGCGCACCCGCGTCCTGGACGCCGACCGGCTGCCGGTCAAAGCCATGGTCACGGCCGGCAGCCTGCTCACGAAGCGGCGGTCGGGGGCGTCGGACATCAACAAGCACTACGTCACCGGGCCGAACTACCTGGCCGCACCGGGCCGGTGATCACCACCTCGGCGCGCCGAGGCCCCTCCAGGTTTCCGCTCCCACCCCCTTGCTGGAGTCCGCGCAATGCCCCTCGCCCCCTCCCGTACGGCCGGTACCGCCCCCACGGTCCCGCTCACCGCCGACGAACCCGTCGCCCACACCCTCCTCAACTGCCTGCTGCGCGAGATCTGCGGCCCGGAACAGCAGACCGCCCTGACCGGTGACCACCTGCTGCTGCGCCTGCCGCGCTGCGGCGAACTGCTGCGGATCAAGCTGCGCCGCACCTCGCTGACCGGGGCTCACCGCTTCCGCGGCCCCGCCGGGCAGTGGCGCGACGGCGGCTGGCACGAACTGGGCTGGCAGGAACTGGCCGCGTGCGCGCAGCGCGAGCTGGAGCTGCGTACCGGCGTACGGAACGAGGAATTCCGCGCGCAGGTCGCGTCCAGCCACGCGGGCGTCACCGCCGCCCTGCGCCGTGCCGCGGCCCCCGCGGGGGACGACGACCGCGGCACCGGGCCGCACGCCCGCTACCTTCGCTCCGAACAGTCACTGCTGTTCGGACACCGCTTCCACCCGACGCCCAAGTCCCGTACGGGCAGTGCCGCCGACTGGGCTCGCTACGCGCCCGAGGCCGGGGCCCGCTTCCGGCTGCGGCACCTGGCCGTACGCGCCGAATGCGTACGCGAGGAAGCCGCCACGCCCACCGCGCTCCCCGCCCTGGACCGGCAGGGCGAGGTGCCCGACGGCTACCGGCTGCTGCCCGCGCACCCCTGGCAGTACGCGATGCTGGGCGCGCACCCCGCCCTCAGGGACGCCGTACGGCGCAGGGACCTGCTCGACCTGGGAGAGCGCGGCGAGGCGTTCGCGCCCACCGCGTCCGTCCGCACGCTCTACGACGGCCACGCCTTCCTCAAGTTCAGCCTCAACACCCGCATCACCAACTGCGTACGCAAGAACGCCGACTACGAACTGCGCGGCGCGGTCGCCCTCACCCGCCACCTGGAACCGGTCGCCACCGCCCTCGCCGCGCGCTTCCCCGGCTGCGACCTGCTGCGCGAACCCGGCTACCGCACCGTGGACGTGGGCGACCGGGAACTGGCCGAAGGGCTCGGCGTCATCGTGCGGGAGGGGCTGGGGGAGCGGCTGCGGCCCGGCGTCACCCCGCTGCTGGCCGCCGCCGTGGCCGACGAACACCCCACCAGTGACGCCCAGTTCGGCGCACTGCTGCCCGGCGCCGGGCCGGTGGTGGCGCTCAGCTGGTGGGACGCGTACCTGTCGCTGCTCGTACCGCCCGTGCTGGCCGCCTTCTTCGACCACGGTGTCGTCCTCGAACCGCACCTCCAGAACGTCGTGCTCGGCGTCGACCACCACGGCACGCCCGCACAGGTCCTCTTCCGCGACCTGGAGGGCACCAAGCTGCTGCCCGGCGGCCCGCACGCGGCGTTCCTCGCCGGGCTGCCCGGGGACGTGGCGCGGCCCCTGGTGTACGACCGCGAGCGCGGCTGGGACCGTGTCGTCTACTGCCTGCTCGTCAACCACCTCGCCGAGATGGCCGCCGCGGTCGCCGACCGGCACCCGGCGCTGGAAGGTGAACTGTGGCGCGCGGTGCGCGGCGTGCTGCGCGAGCGGAGCGCCGCGCACGGCGAACCGGACGAACTGCGCGCGCTGCTGGCGGGCGCGCCGCTGCCCGCCAAGGCCAACCTGCTGACGCGGTGGGGGCGCGCGGCAGACCGGGAGGCGGGATACGTCCGTATCGCCTCTCCGGTCGGGCCCGGGGCCACGGGCGGCGGCCCCGCCGTGCCCACGGCCGCCCTCACCTGCCCCCGGAGCACCTCGTGATCACGAAGCTGGCCGCGCGCCAGGTGGACGCCCTGACCGCCGGGCACCCGGGCCCCGGCAGCACGCTCGACGGCCCGCTGCCCGCCTATGTCTACGACTTGGCCGATCTCGCCGCCCACGCCGCGTCCGTACGGGCCGCCCTGCCGCCCCGCGTCGAGCTGTACTACGCGGCCAAGGCCAACCCGGACCCGCGCCTGCTGCGGACACTGGCCCCCTACACCGACGGCTGCGAAGTCTCCTCAGGGGGCGAGGCCGCGCACGTGCGCGCGGCGGTGCCCGCGCTGCCGCTGGCGTTCGGGGGGCCGGGCAAGACGGAGGCGGAACTGCGCGCGGCCCTGGACCTGGGGGTCGAGCGCTTCCACCTGGAGAGCGAACACGAACTGCGGATGCTGTCCGCCCTCGCGCGGGAAGCCGGGCGGGAGGCGGACGTCCTGCTGCGCGTCAATCTGCCGCTCGGCGCAGGTGCCACGGCCGGCGCGGCCCTCGCGATGGGCGGCCGGGCCACGCCGTTCGGCCTCGACCCCGCGCGCGCCGAGCACTGCCTGCCGCTGCTCTGCAACGGCCCGCTACGACTGCGCGGCATCCACGCCCACCTGGCCAGCGGCCTCGGCGCGCCCGCACAACTGGCCATCGCCGCCCGGATCGCCGACTGGGCCAGGCACTTCGCCGCCCGGCACGGCCACTCCCTGTGCGAGATCGGCCTCGGCGGCGGCATGGCGGTCGACTACGGGCGCCCGGAGACCCGCTTCGACTGGACGGAGTACGGCACCGGCCTGGCCGGACTGTCCGACCGCTACCCCGAGTTCACCCTGCGCATCGAACCGGGCCGGGCGCTGACCGCTTACTGCGGCTGGTACGTGACCGAGGTACTGGACGTGAAACACAGCCACGGCGAGGCGTTCGCCGTCCTGCGCGGCGGCACCCACCACCTGCGCACCCCGGCGGCCAAAGGCCACGACCACCCCTTCGTCGTCCTCCCCGTCGAGCAGTGGACCCGCCCCTGGCCCCGCCCGGGCGCCCACCACCAGGAGGTCACGCTCACCGGCCAGCTGTGCACCCCGAAGGACGTCCTGGCCCGCCGGGCCCCCATCGCCCACCTGCGCGCGGGCGACCGCGTGGCCTTCGCCCTGTCCGGCGCCTACGCGTGGAACATCTCGCACCACGACTTCCTGATGCACCCGCCACCGGGCTTCCACTACGTGGGCGGGCCGGAGACGGAGGCGGAGGCGGTGGACGCGCCCGCGGGCGGGCGGGGCGGTGCCGTGCTCCGCGCGCGGCACCGCCCCTGACCGGATCAGATGTCCAGATTGCCTTCGATGCGCCGGAGCTGGTGCCGGGCCATGGCGAGGTTGGACCGCTCCTTGTCGAGCGCCAGGTAGAGGAACAGCCCGCTGTTGTTGCGGGACTTCAGCAGCCGGATGAGGTGGTACTGCGTGCCGAGGGTGATCAGGATGTCCTCGATCTCGTCCTTGAGGCCGAGCATGTCCATGGTGCGCACCTTGGCGCGCACCACGTCGGTGTTGCCGGCGGTGGCGACGGACAGGTCGAGGTCCTTGCCGCCGCCCAGGGTGCCGAGCGCCATGCCGCTGCCGTAGTCGACCAGGGCCACGCCCAGGGAGCCCTCGATGCCGGTCATCGCTTCTTTGAGTGCTGTCTCGGTATTGATCATGTGAGCCGTACTTCCTTTTCGTTTCTGCGGGGAGCGGGGGGTGGACCGGTTCATGGGCGGGTGTTCTCCTGTTGTTCCGGCGCGCTGTCGAGCAGCGCGCCGATGCGGGCGCCGGCCCGCCGCCCCTCCAGGCGCAGCCGGCCGACGTTGGCCTCCGGCGCCGTCACCAGGGCCAGCGCGGCCGAGCGGCCCGCGCTGTAGGCGCCCACCCAGCCGTGTTCCGCGCGGACCAGGAGTTCGTGGGCGGTGCCGTGCCCGGCCGCGTCGGCCAGGCGCAGGGCGGCCCGCAGCGCTTCCGCG
Source organism: Streptomyces rimosus subsp. rimosus (assembly GCF_000720725.1). GTDB lineage: Bacteria > Actinomycetota > Actinomycetes > Streptomycetales > Streptomycetaceae > Streptomyces > Streptomyces rimosus_A. Next base: position 166,280 of record NZ_JOCQ01000006.1, on the reverse strand, counting down.
GTGCGGTTGCCCAGGTGGTGCGAATGCTCGCCGGGGACGTCCCGGGCCAGCACCCGGCCGTCGTCGTCCACGACCAGCGCCCCGGTGACGTGGGCGACACAGGCCCGCAGCCGCGCCAGCTCATCGGTGAGCTCGGTCTCTGCCGCCATGACGTGCTTCCTTCCGAACAGGCGACGCGATACACGCTTCACGGCCGGGCTCCGCCGCCGACGGAGCGGGGTGGCTTCACAGTCGGGCCTCCAGTGCGTCACGTACACGCCGCAGCAGGGCGACGTCGGGCGGTTCCGGGGCGGCCGGTGCCCGCGGGCGCCCGTCGGCCGGGGGGACGGGCGGACCGCCGGGCGGCGGGTGCGGGTGCCGGGGCAGCAGCAGACCCGCGACGGCCAGGCGCCGCACCTCCAGGAGGACGTGGAAGGCCGGCCGCCCCAGTTCGCGGGCGATGGTGCCCGGGGTCCGCGTCCCGTCGGCGAGCGCCAGTACGGCTTCCAGCCGCGCCGGAACCCGCCGGCCCGCCGCCGGCCGGCGCACGACGGGCACGGTGTCGATCTCCGGCCCCGGCCACAGGGCGTCCAGCAGCCGCCTGCGCCGCTGTGACTCGCGCAGCACCCGCTCCGCCGGGACCGAACGCGTACCGGCGCCGCCTTCCCGTACGAAGCCGTGCTGGAAGCGCGACGGGCCACTGCGCGGGGCCAGGGCGAAGAACGCCGCGTCGAAGAGCGCGGTCAGCCACCACACCTCCGCCTGGCCTTCGGACAGCAGTCCCTCCTTGACCAGGCGGCCGGGTACGTGATCGGGGACCCCCGCACGCCCGAGCGCGTCGTCCCACACGGCCCGGGGCACCCGCCCTCCCGTGGTGAGCAGGACCTTCAGCCCGGGGACCGCGGGGCTCTCGGCGTGCACGACCCGGCCGCCCACGAGGTAGAGCGTGCCGGGCCGGCACTGGAGCGCGCCGGTGGCGTGCGCCGCGGCCAGGCGCGAGAGCATCGAGGGACGCGAGGGCAGGGCGGCCGGTGCCGCGGGTGGCGCGGTGCTCATGTCAGCGCCAGCTGTCCGGCCACGTTCTCCAGGCGCAGGCGGGCCAGGGCGAGATTGCCGGACGCGCGGTCGAGCCACAGGTGCAGGAGCACGCTGTGCTCCGAGGTGTGGTCCATGAAGCGCACCAGGTGGTACCCGCCGCGCGTGGTGACGATCAGGTCCTCGACCGGTGAGCCGGGCACGGCGGCCGGACCGTCGGCGAACATGCCGGCCCCCATCACCAGCCGGGCCAGTTCGGCCGCCTCGGCGGCCGTCGCCTCGGGCCCGCCCAGGACCGGCTCACCGACCGCGTCCAGTGCGAACCCGCTCGTCCAGTCCACGAGCGCGGCGCCCCGTGCGCCGGGCACACTCATGGCCTCCAGCAGGCTCACCTCGATACCGGGCAACGCGAACTCCCCTTGTCGGCACCATGGTTGGTGCACCCGGCGGTCCGGGTGACGAGGAGGGTATGCAGGTGGCCGGGCCGGCCGGAGCAACTGGCACATTCCTGCGGGTCCTGCCCGGCAACGGTGGAAGCGCGCCCACTCTTGCTCGGTTCCTGACAGGTTCATGCACTCCCGGACGCACTCCGCGGGTGCCGGGGCGCGCCTACCCGCCGTTCGTCAGGTCCCTGACGCTGTGCCACTCCACGCTGAAGGGGCGGTACCCGAACGCGGTGTTGATGGCGAGCATCGGGCCGTTCTCGGCGTCGTTGCCGGTGAACGCCTCGGTGCAGCCCGTTTCGCGGGCCCGGTGCAGGGAGGCGGTCTTGGCGAGCCTGGCCAGGCCCTTGCCGCGGTGGGGGCGGCGGGTGCCGGTCATCGCCGAGCCGTAGCGGCCCCGGCCGTCCGTGCCGGCCAGGCAGAACGACGCGATCTCGCCGCCGACCGTCACCACCGTCGTCAGATCCAGGTCGATGTCCGGGTGTTCCCAGGTGTGCACGATCCAGTCCTCGTACGTCATCGCGTCCACGGTCAGATCGTCCGGCTCGTCCAGCATCACCTCGGCATCCGCCTCGTACAGCGGCCGGGGATCGGCACCGAAGTCGGCGGCGGTGCGCAGCTCCGTCCCGGGCGGCAGGCTCGCGGGCAGCGGCGGCAGGGCGGCGCGGGTGAGGTCGAGGCGGAGGTAACGGGCCGTGCGCAGGCGCCGGTAGCCGCGGTGTTCGGCGAAGGACACGGAGCGGGGGTCGTCCTGGGGGTAGGCGTGGAGGTGGGTGACGCCCAGCCCGGTCAGATGCTCCTCCGCCGCGGCGAGCAGGGCGCTGCCCGCGCCGCGCCCCCGATGGCCGGGGTCCACCAGAGGCACGACGACGCCCTGCCCGGGCGTACTGCTGTCGTGCCGGACCGACGCCTTCACCACGCCGACGACAGCGCCGCCCGCTTCGGCGACCCACACCCGCAACCGCTTGGCGGCCGGTGCCTCGGCGACATCCCAGGCGACCGACTGCGGAGTGGAAACCTCGTAGGGCAGTACACGATGCCGGAGGTCGCAGACGTCCCGGGCATCGGCGGGACGGAACGGACGCACGGTGATGGTCACCAGCGGGACGGTACGCCGACCGGCCACCCGGCGCCTCCGAATATCGCCCGGCCGTCCGGACCGGACCGCTTCCGCCGGAGTCCCGCCGGAGCGGGCGCATCGCGCACGCGCTACGGCGGGCCGGGCCGCCTTCCGGCCCCTGCGGCACGACATGGGCTGACCTGCGGACACGGCGGGCACCGCTGACGCACAATGGGTCCGACCCACCCCCTGCGTCCCTCGCAAACCCCGTACCAGGAGCGCCACCGTGGCCGTCCAGCAAGCGCCGCCCCTGCGGCTGTCCATCGACCCGGACGCGGCGGAGGCGCCGTTCGAACAGGTCCGTTCCCAGATCGCCGGCCAGGCCCGCGACGGCGGGCTGCCGGTCGGCCGCAAACTGCCCACCGTGCGCGGCCTCGCCGAACAGCTCGGGCTGGCCGCCAACACCGTCGCCAAGGCGTACCGCGCCCTGGAGACGGACGGCGTGATCGAGACACGGGGACGCAACGGCACCTTCATCGCCGCGGCCGGCGAGGCGGCCGACAAAGAGGCGGCCGCTGCCGCCGCCTCCTACGCCCGGCGGGCCCGGCGGCTCGGCCTGGACCACGCCGCCGCCCGCGCGGCCGTCATGGAAGCCCTGCGCGCCACCTACGGAGAGGACGTATGACCGCCATCGCCCGCGTCCAGTGCACCGCCCTGGACTGCCCCGACCCCCTGCGCCTTGCCCGCTTCTACGCGGAACTGCTCGGCGGCGAGATCAACCGCCCCGACACCCGCTGGACCACCGACGAGCACTGGGTCACCCTGCACACCGCCACCGGCACGCTCCTCGCCTTCCAGCACGTCCCCGACCACCGCCCGCCCCGCTGGCCGGACCCGGCGTACCCCCAGCAGTCCCACCTCGACTTCGGCGTGGACGACCTGGAGGCCGCGCACCAGAGCGTGCTGGACGCGGGCGGCACCCTGCTCGACACCACCCACGACGCCAAACCCCGCGGTTTCCGGGTCTACGCGGACCCCGCGGGCCACCCGTTCTGCCTCGTCAGGGAAGTACCCGAGGACCGGCAGCACTACCCCGAGGGCACGGTGTGACCAGCAAGGAGGCGCTCATACGCCGCCCCGGGCCGCGCCTCGCCGAGGGACTGACGACGCACATCGAGCGGCGGCCGGTGGACCCGGACCGCGCGATGGCCCAGTGGGAGGAGTACGTCGGCGCGCTGCGGGCGCACGGCTGGCGGACCACGGAGGTGCCGCCCGCCGACGACTGCCCCGACGCGGTGTTCGTCGAGGACACCATGGTCGTCTTCCGCGACGTCGCGCTGCTGGCCCGGCCCGGGGCCGAGTCCCGCCGCCCCGAGGTGGCCGCCGCCGAGGAGGCCGCGGCCGCGCTGGGCTGTTCGACGGGCCGGATCCGCGCGCCCGGCACGCTCGACGGCGGTGACGTCCTGAAGGTGGGCGACACGGTGTACGTCGGGCGCGGCGGCCGCACGAACGCCGAGGGGGTACGCCAACTCCGCGCCGCGTTCGAGCCGTTGGGCGCCCGGGTGACGGCCGTACCGGTCGGCAAGGTGCTGCACCTGAAGTCCGCGGTCACCGCCCTGCCCGACGGCACCGTCATCGGCCACCCGCCGCTGGTCGACGACCCCGGCCTCTTCCCCCGCTTCCGCGCGGTGCCCGAGGAGGCCGGGGCCCATGTCGTCCTGCTCGGCGGCGGCCGGCTGCTGATGAGCGCGAGCGCGCCCCGCAGTGCCGAACTCCTCGCCGGCCTCGGCTACGAGCCGGTCCCGGTGGACATCGGGGAGTTCGAGAAGCTGGAGGGCTGCGTGACGTGCCTTTCGGTACGGCTGCGGGAGCTGCCCGGGTGAGCCGGCCGTACGCCTACAGGTACAACCCCGCGTCCGCGCCCGAGTCCTGGGCCGGCACCGACGCGGGGCCGGTGCCCCGGCGCAGCGCGTACAGCTCCGCGAGGGTCGCGCCGTCGCGGGGGACGCCGTCCTCCCTGCCGAGCCAGCGCACCGCCTCCGGGCGGCTGAGCGGGCCCACCTCGATACGGGCCAGGCAGCGGCCGGGGCGCACCACGGCCGGGTGCATCCGCTCCAGGTCCTCGTTGGTCGTGACGCCGACGAGGACGTTGCGGCCCTGGCCCAGCAGCCCGTCCGTCAGGTTCAGCAGCCGGGACAGCGCCTGCCCGGCCGTGTGCCGGGCCTCGCCGCGGATCAGTTCGTCGCAGTCCTCCAGCAGGAGCAGCCGCCAGCGCCCCTTGCCCGTCGCGTCGTCCTCGCCGATGGCGATGTCCATCAGGTAGCCGATGTCGTTGAAGAGGCGCTCCGGGTCCAGGACGCAGTCGACCTGGCACCAGTCGCGCCAGGCGCGGGCGAGGGTGCGCAGCGCGGACGTCTTGCCCGTGCCGGGCGGGCCGTGCAGCAGCAGGAGCCGTCCGGCGATCTCCTCCGGCGCCACCTCCATCAGCCGGTCCAGTGCCTCGGCCACCGGGGCGGTGTAGTTGGGGCGGATCTCGTCCCACGTACCGGCGGAGATCTGGCGGGTCGTACGGTACGGGCCGCGGCGCGGGGAGAGGTACCAGAACCCCATCGCCACGTCCTCCGGCTGCGGCTCCGGCTCGTCCTCCGCGCCGTCGGCGGACTGGCCCAGCACCTTCAGGGCGAGTTCGCCGGAGGTGGCCGTGACGGTCACGTCCGCGCCGCGGTTCCACCGCGACACCAGCAGCGTGAAGCCGTCGCCCTCGGCGAGGGTCGCGCTGCGGTCCTCGTCACGCGCGGAGCGCAGCACCTTCGCGCCGGGCGGCAGCAGCGTCAGGCCGGCCTTGACCCGGTCCACCGAGCGGCTGCGCGCGTACGGCTGCTCGCCGCTGGCGAACCGCCCCAGGAACAGGGCGTCCACGACATCGGACGGCGAATCGCTGTCGTCCATGGTCAAACGGATCGGGAGGGACTCCTCGGCGGCGGACGGTCGGACATGGTCGGCACACATACCCACCATGATCGGGCACCGCGGGGCACGGCGTACACGGATTTTCCCTTGTCGCCCGGGACTTTCACAGCCTCCGGACAGCCCGGTGAACGGTCCTTAACACTTAGTGCGAAACCGGCCGTACGGCCCCCTGGGCTGGCTAGGCTGGCCCGTTGTGGGACGTCATGGGGAACGTCACGGTGGGGAACGGCACGGCGGCACGGACACCGCGGGGCGCCCGCGCCCGCCGGACGTGCCGACGGCTACGGCATTCGGGCAGGGCCGCAGGCTGCGCAACCGGTCCCGGGCCACCGCGCTGCTCGCGATCGGCGTGGCGGCGCTGGCCATGGCCCTGGCGATGTGCGGCTTCCCGCCGGAGAGCGGGAGCAGCGGTACGCGCTCCGCGGGCTCCGGCGCCGCCCAGGTGGGCTGGGGGTTCACACACACCGAGTACAGCGCGGACCGCGGCAACGACGCGGCCACGCACAGCGCGTCCGAGCTGCTGTCCGCCGAGCCGATGCCGCAGAACCAGCACATCATGGGCTGGGGCGCGCAGAACCCCGAACCGAGCCCGGGGAAGTACGACTTCAAGGAGCTGGACAGCCGCGTCGACCTGATCCGCCGGACCGGCGGCACGCCCGTCCTGACGCTGTGCTGCGCCCCGGACTGGATGAAGGGCGGCAAGGCCGGCGGGACGGACTGGAGCGCGCTGGAGAAGGCGCCGAGCCCGGAGCACTACGCGGACTTCGCCGAGCTGGTCGGCACGATCGCCCGCCGCTACCCGGACATCCGGCACTTCATCGTCTGGAACGAGTTCAAGGGCTTCTTCGACGAGGCCCGCAACCGCTGGGACTACGAGGGGTACACCCGCCTGTACAACCTCGTCTACCGGGAACTGAAGAAGATCGACAAGAACAACCAGGTGGGCGGCCCGTACGCGGTCGTGGACAGCCACCCGCCCGATGACGACTCGCAGGCCTCCGACGTCAAGGGCCCCTGGGGCAGCCTCGACCGGCGCACCGTCGACGCCGTCGAGTACTGGAACGCCCACAAGGCGGGCGCGGACTTCGTCGTCGTGGACGGCTCCAGCTACACCAAGGACGGCGAGTACGTCCCGGACGCGTTCGCCGCCACCCGCAAGTTCGCCGACATCGGGCGCTGGCTGCGCGAGACGACCGGGCTGCCGCTGTGGTGGGCGGAGTGGTACGTCGAGGTCGCGGACAAGAACGACGACCGCAAGGGCTGGAGCGAGCCGCGCCGTACCGCCGTCCAGGCGAGCGCCCTGATCTCCATGACCGAGGGCGGCGCCACCAGCGGCTTCTACTGGAACCCGGAGAACGAGGGCGCCGACTGCCCCGGCTGCCTGTGGCGCAGCACCCAGCTGCGGGGCGGCGGCGGTGAACTGCCCATGATGGACCTGCTGTCCCGGTTCTCCCGCGCCTTTCCGCCCGGTACGTCCTTCGAGCCGGTGGACGTGGCAGCGGGCGACCGTGCGAACCTCCGCGTCCTGGCCGACCGCCGGACCCTCATGGTGGTCAACACCCTCGACCGTCCCGTCCACACGACGGTGGACGGCCGGAGCCTGACCCTGGACCCGTACGAGATCCGCTGGGAGAAGCGGTCCTGAGAACCGGGCGCCCGGCCGCCGCCGGGCGCCCGCTCACGACAGCGTCACGAACCGCTGCACCAGGGCCACCAGGAAGACGAACAGCAGCGGCAGCGTGAACCAGAACGAACTCTGCAGCCAGCGGAGCTTGCGCACGCTCGGCGGCAGGGCCACCCGCACCACCTCGCGGGCCGCGAGCAGCAGGATCAGCGCCCCGGCCGCGAGCGCGCCGACGACCGACCACGTCGTCCAGGTGATCCGCGGCCCGACCGGCCCCGGGGCCGGCTCGTCCACGGGCCCCGCCGGCTGCTGCCTGAGCTCGTACAGCGCGGCGTCCTTGTTGCCCATGACGCGGCGCAGCTCGGGGCGCTGGTCCAGGGCCGTACGCAGCCGCTGCTCCCAGCTGGCGGCGTAGCCCGAGCCCAGCCGCAGCGACTCCGCCTGCGCGCGGTTGACCATGAAGTACGAGCGCGGCCCGGCGTCGCGCAGCGCGTTGACGAGCGAGTCGGTCAGGATCGGGTCGCGCGGGGCCAGTACGGGCTTGTACTGCACCCGTTCCATGTCCTTCGCGCCCCACGGTATGTCCGGGGTCACGTCGTTGACCGTGTCGTTGGTCGGCCACAGCAGCCGCGCCGTGGGCCGGTCGTGCGCGTAGACGTAGTCCATCGCGGCCACCTCGCCCGGCCGGACGCGCTCGAACGGCTCGTTGCCCCAGCGGGCCACCAGGAACCCGGTGATCAGCACCACGCCCGTCAGCAGGGCGGCGAACGGGCCCAGGCCACGGCGGGTGCCCGCGGCGCGCGGGAAGAGCGCCAGCGAGCCGAGGACGCAGGCGCCGGGCAGCGCGAACATGAAGACCCGCAGCGCCATCTCGCCGCCGTAGGACTGCATGCCGAAGGCGAGGAACGGGACGAAGGTGAGCACCAGCAGCGAGCGTTCGGAGAAGCCCGCCGCGCGCCGCCGCAGCACGCCCCAGCAGGCCAGCGCCAGCACCCCGCCGGCCAGCGCCACCCGCGCGTACAGCACCAGCTTGTGGACGCTGTCGCCGTCGCCGATCCGGCCGGCGACCGATGACGAGACGTTTCCGCCGATGCCGCCCAGCCCGCCGAACAACTCGTCGAAGTGGCCCGACCAGTACGGCTCCGCGAGGAACCCGATCCACACCACGACCACCACACCGAACAGCAGCGGCAGCCCGTACAGGGACGTACGCCGGACCAGCACCAGGAACGTCAGCACGCCCAGCATCACGAACGGTGTGAGCTGGTGGCCCGCCACGGACGCCAGGAACAGCAGGCCCAGTACGGCCAGCAGCGCCACCTGCTGCCCCCGCCCGGCCGGCGCGACCTCCGCCTCACCGGGCCAGCGCTTGCCGCGCAGCACCCGCGGATCGCGGAACCACACCAGCAGGATCGCGGCGAAGACCAGGTAGAGCAGGTAGGTGAAGCCCTGCGGCGAGAAGTAGTCCTGGCCGACCCAGCCGCACAGCGCGAACAGCCAGACCGCGCTCCACTTCGCCCGCCAGCCCGCCCGTACGGACCTCACCAGCAGGCACACCGGGGCCAGGTACAGCAGCTGGATGGTCAGCGGCCACCAGCGCAGCACCTCGGTGAAGTCGGTGACGCCGCACGCCTCGGCGATGAACTGGGCCGCCGCGAAGAAGCCCGGCCAGCTCCAGCGCGCGTCCAGATCGGGCACCGCGGTGCCGGTCCGGTCGATGTAATCCAGGAAGCCCAGGTGCTGCCAGGCGGTCGCGAAGCGCGGTTCGGCCTCCAGGACGGCGGGCAGCGCGTGCAGCGCCACCACGGTCAGGACCAGGACGGCCGCCAGCAGGACGCGCCGCGGCCGGGACAGCCACAGCGCCGACGCGAAGGCCAGCACGAGCAGGACGGCGCCCAGCAGCGTCGCCGCGGGCAGCACGCTGATCAGGCCGAGCCCGCCCATCCGGTCCAGATCGGCGTCGCCCATGCCGCGCAGCGGCAGCCAGAACAGCGCGAGCGCGGCGACCAGCAGCGCCCAGATGCCGATGTCGGGGCGCCCGCCCAGCCGGGCGGCGAGCCGGGGCCCGAAGGGGGCGGATGCCGCGAGCCGGGCCTTGAGGGGAGCGGAGGCGGCGAGACGGGCGGGGGACGGGACGGCGGTGGGCACGGCGGCCGGGGCGGCCGCGGCGGGAGCCTCCGGGGCCGGCTCGGAACGGGCCGACGGAGACCCGTCCGAGGCCGCCGTCTCCGCCCGCGGCCCCGCGGACGCCTCCGCCACCGGCTCCGCGCGGAACACCTTCGCGGCGCCCGGCGGCACCGGCTGCTCCGTACGGCCGTCCCCGTTCCCGTCCTCGTGCGCCCAGGAAGGTGCGGGCCGTACGTCCGGCCTGCGCTCCATGTGGTCGAAGTCCACGTGCAGCCCGAGCGGCATCGTGTCCACGTCGCGCAGCGCCCGCTCCGCCCAGCCGGGCCGGTGCGGCACCGCCTTGTCCCCGTCGCCCGCGGCCTCCCGCGCCCGGTCCGGCTCCGGCGGCAGGGCGGCGGGCACCCGCGCGTCACCGAGGTCGCCGTTGACGGCCAGGTCGGCCAGGTCGCCGTCGGGCGCGAGCCCGTCCGCTGGCGCCCGCGTCAGCGGGGCGGCGGGGCGGCCCTTGAGGACCCGGTACAGCTTGACGGAGGCGATGGAGACGATCACCGCCAGGCTGGAGATCTCCGCGACACCCGCGCCGGTCAGCCCCATCCGCGGCAGCAGCAGCACCGTCAGCCCGAGGACCAGGACGCACAGCAGGCCCTGCATGTACGCAAGTCCCGACGTCCGGCTCTGCGCCCGCAGCACCGCGAAGTAGACCTCCATCACGACGCGCAGCGCGGCGCCCATCGCGAACCAGCGCAGCAGCGGCGTGGCGGCGTCCGCGTACCCCTGGCCGAAGACGGCGAGGATGTACGGCGCGCAGACGAAGAGGAACAGACAGACCGGGATCATGATCCGGGCCATCCGGCGCAGCGCGGCCCGGGTGTTGTCGGCCAGCCGCGCCGGGTCGTGCGAGCCCTCGACGGTCAGCGAGGCGCCCATGTTGATCGCGAGCAGGTTGACCGTGCCGCCGATGGTGGTGGTGATGTAGAAGTACGCGTTGTCGGCCGAGCTGACCTGCGAGGCGACCAGCACCGGCACCAGGTAGACGACGGCCAGCGAGAACAGCGAGCCCGTGTAGTCGCCGGCCAGGAAGCGGCCCATCTCGCGCAGCGACGGCGGCCGGGCGGTGCGCTCGGTGGCCCGTACGTGCCGGGGCACCAGCCGCCGGAACACCAGCCAGCCCAGCGGCAGCACGGACACCGCGATGGCCGCGACCCACGAGACGAACACGCCCGCCGTCGGGATCGCCACGGCGAACGCCACCAGCAGCACCAGCTTGACCGTCGAGAAGACGAAGTTGCCGACCGGCACCCACAGCGCGCTGCGCAGCCCGGTCAGCACCCCGTCCTGGAGGGTCAGCAGCGACCAGGCGACGACGGCGACGATGAACCCGATCCCGTGGACGGGCCCGTGCAGGAACCCGTACGACGGCCCCCAGAAGTCCAGGGTCAGCAGGAAGACCGACGCGGCCAGCGCGACGATCAGCGAACTGCCCAGATACGTACGGCGGACCAGCCGCCCCGTGGTGCGCCCCGCGATGGGGATGTAGCGGGCCAGCGCGCCGGTCAGCGTCAGCGAGGTCAGCCCCGCCAGCAGCTTCATCGCGGCGATGGCCGCCGAGCCCTGGCCGACCGCGGACTCCGTGTAGTACCGGGCCGCGACCAGCCAGAACCCCAGACCGAGCAGTCCGGAGATGCCGGTGTTCAGCATCAGCGCGTAGGCGTTGCGGAACAGCGGGCTGCCCCCGCCGCCCTTCCCGCCGGCGCCCCGGCCGCCGAACAGGCGCCGCCGCCCGCCCCCGGCCGGGTCCCGTCGCGTACGCTCCTCGGTCCGGGTGGTCGTGTCAGACACGGCTTCCGCGCACCTTCCCCACTGCCTCGACTGCCTGACGGGTCCTGCGGACCACGGCGTACCCCTTCGTGAGCGCCCGGTCCCGGGCGAAGTTCCGCCCGATGCCCCGGCCCGCCACCAGCCGTGCGAACTCCTCCGTACCGGTGCTCCGCCGCACCGTCAGCCGCGCCAGCGCGTACGGGCCCTGGCGCGGCGCGGCGAGCGCGTTGCCCACCGCAAGCGCCTGCCGGAAGCCCGCCCCGCGCACCGCCCGCCGCACCCGGCGGCTGGAATAGCCGTACGGGTACGCGAACGACACCGGGGGAGCGCCCAGCTCGTCGGCGACGAGCTGCTTGCAGCGCGTGATCTCGAACCACAGCCGGTCGTCGGAGAGCCGGTCCAGCTGCGGGTGGGTGTGGCTGTGCCCGCCGATCTCCACCCCGGCGGCGGCCAGTTGGCGGGTCTGGTCCCAGTCGAGCATGGTGTCCAGGCCGCCCCCGGTGTCGTACGGGCCGCGCAGCCAGCCCGTGGAGACGAAGAGGGTGGCCGCGAAGCCGTACTTGGCCAGGGCGGGCAGGGCGTGCCGGTGCACGCCCTCGTAACCGTCGTCGAAGGTGATCAGCACCGGCCGCGTGGGCAGCGGACCGCCGTGCCGCCAGGCCGCCGCCAGGGCGGCGGTGGTCAGCGGTGTGCAGCCGCTGTCGTCCAGCACGGCCATCTGCTCGGCGAACGCCTCCGGGGTCACGGACAGGTCCAGGGTGGCCCGCGCGGGCGCGTGCGCGACCGCGTGGTACATCAGGATCGGTACGACGCGCGGCTCGGTCATGCCACCGCCCCCTCACTCCCCGAGGACGAAGACTCGCCGTCCGCCGGGGGAGTTGCAGGGGCCGTAACGTTGGCCGGTTCGTGCGGGTGGGCGGGCTCCCGGCCCGTACCGCCCGGCTCGCTCCGGCCGTCCGTACCGCTCAACCTCCTGCTCCCGCCCGGCACCGGTACCACCACGAAGCCGCTGCCGCCCACCGTCCGCCGATCGCGGCGCGCCCGCAGGCTGCCGAGTGCGTAGCCGAACGCGGCGGCCGACACGCCCGCCACGATCGCCCCCGCCCGCCCGGCGCCGCCCGGCCGCCGCAGCAGCGCGTCGCGCACCCCGCGCGCGACCCCCGCGGGCAGCACCCGGGTCGTGTACCGCCGCTCCGCCGACAGCCCGTCCCGCGTGCCCACGCTGCGTGTCACCAGCGCCTTGGACAGGCCCTCCGCGTACGTACGGGACCGGAAGTACGCGAAGCGCTCGCGGCCCCCCGGCACCCGGTGGTGGATCACCGACCGGTCGTCGACCAGCAGCACCGCGTCCGGCACCGCGCGGGCCAGCCGGATGCACAGCTCGGTCTCCTCGCAGCCCAGCGGCCGTTTTCCGGCGTCCCGGCCGATGCCGGTGGCGAACCCGCCGGCGATCTCGAACGCCTCCCGCCGGAAGGAGGCGTTGCCGCCCAGGACGTTGCGCACGCGCACCGTGTGCGGGCCACCGGGACCGTCGCCCCCGGGGAACAGCCCCCGGTACGCGCAGCCCACCACCCAGTCGAACTCCTCGGGAAACCACGACGGCCGGCGCCCCGAGGTCCACACGGGCTCGGTCCGGCCGCCGACCGCCAGCACCCGCGGATCGGCGTAGCCCTCGGCGAAGTGCAGCAGCCAGTCGCGCTCGGCCACCGCGTCGTCGTCCAGGAAGGCGATCACCTCCCCGGTGGACTCCGCGATGCCGGTGTTGCGCCCGGCGGACAGGCCGCGCGGCCCGGCGTTGGCCAGGACGCGCACCGGGCCGCTCCGGCCGGGTGACGCGAAATGAGCGCTCAGCCGCTCCTGCAGCACCGGATTGTGGTCGACCACGAGCAGCGTCTCGTGAGCCGGCAGGGACTGGTCGTGCACCGAGGCCGCCGCGGCGAGGATGTCGCCCCAGCGGTCCTCGGTGTACGCACAGATCACCACGGAGACGCGGACGCTCAAGACGCCTCTCCCGTGATCACGGCCGGGCGGGCGGGGCGCTTGTGGCGGGTGCTGCGCTCGCGCAGTATCACCTTCAGCACCCGGAACCCGTCCCGCACGGCGCGCAGGTTGCTCACGCCGTGGATGCGGTTGTACTCGTGGCTGGGGATCTCCTGGACCTTCAGACCGGCCTTGACCACGCGGATGTTCATCAGCGTCTCGACCTCGAACCCGTTGCAGTCCAGGGCGATCTGGTCCAGGCAGTGCCGCCAGAAGGCGTTGTAGCCGTAGCACAGGTCCGTGTAACGGGCGCCGAACTTGGCGTTGACCACGGTGGTCAGCACCCGGTTGCCCAGCTTGCGCACCGGCGTCATGTCGTCGGTGCCGCCGCCGTTGGCGAACCGCGAGCCCTTGGCGAAGTCCGCGCCCCCCACCAGCGCGGAGACATAGCTGACGATCTCGGCGCCGTCCGCCGAGCCGTCCGCGTCGACCATCACGATGATGTCGCCCGTGCAGGCCGCGAACCCGCTGATCAGGGCATCCCCCTTGCCCTTGCCGCGCTGTTCGACGACCTTGACGTCGGGCCGCAGTTCGCGGGCCACCGCCACGGTGTCGTCGGTGGAATTCCCGTCCACCAGAACGACTTCGTGTATCCACTCCGGAAGTGTCTTGAAGACGTACGGAAGATTCTCCGCCTCGTTCATCGCGGGTATCACGACGCTGACCGGCGGAGCTATGGCCAGGTGTGAGGAAACGGGACGGTATTGCCCCTCGGCGCTCACCGGCGTCAACGGCTTCTGATCCGTTTCCGCGGGGCGGAGGAATGAACTCATGATTCTGTTTCCCTCTCGTCCGGTGGGCCGCCCACCCCCGGGCGGCCCGGATGGGTATCCGGTTCGAAAGGGGGGTTCACACCCCGCTCAGGACGGCATGGATCTTTTCGCCGGGAGAACAGGGCGAGCTGGCTTCTGGTGTTTCCGGCCGCGCGGCTCGTGTTCGATGATCGACGCGTTTTCCGTCAGGTGAAGATCGGACACGGCACCCCCCTACCGCGCCCCGCCCCGGGCCCTGTCGCGGCGCTTGAGCCCTCCCCTTGAGCCGCCTTGCATGACGGGCCGGTGCGGGTGGTGTACGACGGTATTGATGACTGGGACTCTATGGCAATACCTCGACCTCGCATCCCGTTTTGCGTCATTGGCGTATATGGAGCGGTGTCTTCCTCAACGTCCCGACCGGATTCGGCCCATCCGTTTGAGAAGTCGATCAGCCGGCTCGAACAATTCCGGCCGGTCCAGCACCGTGTTGCGCAGAGCCCGTACCGGGACCCGATGTGCCCTATGGGCCAGCGCGACCGGATGGCGGCGCGACACCCACCCTTCGGACACCGAAAGTTCCCGGGTCTTCAGGGAGTTCTTGTATTCCTTTTCACCACGGCCCAGGTCGAGATAGGCCAGCCCGTCGGCCGCCGCCCCCTCGGCCATGCGCAGATGCAGCACCAGGCCGGGCGAGAACTTCGCGTACGCCGGGTCGTAGGCGGGGAACCAGCAGCCGAGCACCCGCTCGGAGCGCAGGCCGAAGTGCGCGGCGATCGGCCGCTCGCCCGCGTAGAGCACCGACAGCAGCCCGGCGAAGGACGCCGTGCGGGTGTGGAAGAGCTGGTCCACGAGCTGGAGGATCCACGGGTGCGCGAAGCGGTCGCTGCGGCCCGTGCGGCGGTACTGCGCCGACTTCCAGTCGATCAGCCGGCGCAGCGCGGCCGGGTCCCGCTCGTCGTGGACGTAGCGCACCGGCCCCACGTCCCGGCCGAGCTTGCGCTCCTTGGCCAGCGTCGTCCGGGTGAACTTCGGCGCCTGCGCGCGCAGCCGCTCCAGATACACCTCGTACCCCTGGTCCACGTCGATGACGGGGGAGGGGTGGCTGCGCAGCGGCGCGGTCTCGAAGGGCTTCTGGCCCTCCACCAGGTGGTCGAACTCCAGCACCGACAGGCCGCAGGCGTGCAGCAGTTCGCGGGAGTCCCACTGGAAGCCGGGGCGGTGCACCAGCCCCTGGGCGTCCGACACCCCCAGCCCGATCGCCCGCCCGACGCCCAGCGGCGAGCGCTGGAAGGGCAGGAAGGCGGCCGGTTCGCCGTCCTCCCGGATCACCGCGATCCGCACCCCGCGCCGGCAGCGGCCGACGGCGAGCGCGAACTCGGGTGCGAGAAAAGGATTCGCCAGCTGGGGTGTGCCCAGCAGGTGCGCCTGGGACTGCACGGTGCTCCACGCCGCCCGTTCGGTGCCGCTGAGCTCACCCGGGCGGTACACGCTGATGTCCACGTCAGTTCGTCCGACTTCCCCGTCCACGGGCGCCGGACCGCCGGCGCCGCACGCTGACCGCTAGGAATACGCCGCCGCTGAGCACGGCGACGGCCACCACCCCGCCCCGCGCCGACCACAGGTGCAGCGCGAGCATCGCCTGCGCGACGAGCAGGTCCAGGGCGACCGCCCCGGCCCCCGCGACGACGGTCCGGCTGAGCGGGTCCAGCCGGCCCAGCGCGGCGGCGAGCGCCGCGGCCGGCGCCAGCACCAGGAAGAAGAGGGTGCACGGGGCGCGCACCGGCGAGGCGATGTCGGCGAGCGCCAGAAAGGCGCCCACGCCGCCGACCGCCACCGCCGCACCGGCCAGTACGGGTGCCGAGTCCGCGCGCCACCGCCCGGCCACGCCGGTCTCCGGGCCGTCCGGCCCGCCGTCCTCCGGACCGCCGGGCACCGGCCCGTCGCGGTCCGGTCTGCCGCCGTCCGGCGCGTTGCCGTTGATGGTCTTGGTCTGCATTGGCAGCTTTGCCCCCCATAAGCGCCTGATGCCGGGCTTCAATGTCGCGCAGCGGGCGCGGGCCCGTCAAGACGCGAAGAAGGCGTGAACGGGCCATGTCCAGCGCGTGGTTGGGGCGCGGAACCGCCCGTCCGCGGCCGTGTCGGGGGGCGACCCGAAAACGACCTTCGGGCGCTTGCCGGACGGTCCGGACGGCGCCGGTGGCGCCACGGACGCCGATGCCCCCGGTGAGGGGTGCTTTTCACGCGGCGGGGCGCTGGCTCGATCACCGCGGTCGGCGCTCCGGGCGGCGGCACACCTCCTGACGCCTTGTCATGTCATCATCACGAAGATGTCACGACTCGGCCATCGGGGTCACCCGTGATCGTGAGAACGGGTGACAAGTCTTCCCGTGACGGAAGGGCCCTGCTACATCAGAAATGGCAGAGATCCTGCTCAGGGAGGTTCCATGAGACTGTCCCGACGCGCGGCGACGGCGTCCGCGCTCCTCGTCACCTCGGCGCTCGCGCTCTCCGGCGCGAGCGCCGCCGTGTCCGCTCCGCGCATCCAGGCCACCGACTACGTGGCCCTCGGCGACTCCTACTCCTCGGGTGTCGGCGCGGGCAGCTACGACAGCAGCAGCGGCTCCTGCAAGCGCAGCACCAAGTCCTACCCGGCCCTGTGGGCCGCCTCGCACACCGGTACGCGGTTCAACTTCACCGCCTGCTCGGGCGCCCGCACGGGAGACGTGCTGGCCAAGCAGCTGACCCCGGTCAACTCCGGCACCGACCTGGTCAGCATCACCGTCGGCGGCAACGACGCGGGCTTCGCCGACACCATGACCACCTGCGCCCTCCAGGGCGAGAGCGCGTGCCTGAAGCGGGTCGCCCAGGCGCGCGCGTACATCCAGCAGACACTGCCCGCCAAGCTCGACCAGGTCTACGACGCCATCGACGGCCGGGCCCCCGCCGCCCAGGTCGTCGTCCTGGGCTACCCGCGCTTCTACAAGCTGGGCGGCAGCTGCTCCGTCGGCCTCTCGGAGAAGTCCCGCGCGGCCATCAACGCCGCCGCCGACGACATCAACACCGTCACCGCCAAGCGCTCCGCCGACCACGGCTTCACCTTCGCCGACGTCAACACGACCTTCGCCGGGCACGAACTCTGCTCCGGCTCCCCCTGGCTGCACAGCGTCACCCTCCCCGTGGAGAACTCCTACCACCCCACGGCCGACGGACAGTCCAAGGGCTATCTGCCCGTCCTGAACTCCGCCACCTGATCCCGCGCCTGCCCCTCCCCTGACGAAGTCCCGCCCCCGGGCGGGACTTCGCCGTAGGTGCGCGTACCGCCGTCGCCCGTCGCGCCGGTGGCCCCGCCGTAGGTGGCGCCGCCCGTGGCCGTGGTCGGTGCGGTCGTCGGGGCGGAGGCGGTCGGTGCGGTGGTCGTGGGCCGGGACGTCGCCGTGGGGTAGGCGGTCGAGCGGGGCGGAGTGGTCCGCGGGTACGTACGGTGGGGAGGCGTGCTGCCGGGGTACGTACGGCCGGGAGCCGTGCCGCCCGGCGAGGCGGTCGCGGACGCCGTACTTCCGGGCGTCGTCCGCCCCGGCGTGCTGCCGCCCCCGCCGCCCGTGCCACCGCCTCCGCCCTGGCTGCTGCCGCCTCCGGAACCGCCGCCCGAGGTGCTGCCCGGCGTGGGCCCCCGCGAGCCGTCGTCCGCCAGCAGCGCGTACGCCACACCGCCCGCCGCCAGCGCCGCGATCAGCGCGCCGGCCAGCAGCATCCGGACCGACCGCCGCCGCTTCCGCTCGGCCTCGGCGGTGGTGTCCGCCGGTGGTACCGCCGCGGTCGTGTCCGGGCCCGGCACCGGCGTCGCGGGACCGTACCCGGGGGTGGCCTGACCGGCGGCGACCGTTGGGACGTAACCGGGCGGCGGCACCACCACGGTGGGCGTGGCGCCGCCCGCCGCGACCGTGTCCAGCATCCGCTGCGCCTCGGCCCCGTCCAGCCGCTCCCGCGGGTCCTTGCGCAGCAGCCCTTCCAGTACGGGGGTGAGCGGGCCCGCGTGGCGGGGTGGCGGTAACTGTTCGTCGACCACCGCGCGCAACGTGGTCAGCGGCGTGTCCTGGCGGAACGGCGAATGGCCCTCCACGGCCGCGTACAGCGTCACGCCCAGCGACCACAGGTCCGACTCCGGTCCCGCCTGCTGCCCCAGGGCGCGTTCCGGGGCCAGGAACTCGGGCGAGCCGACCAGTTCGCCCGTCAGCGTCAGGGCGGAGGAGCCCGCCACCCGCGCGATGCCGAAGTCGGTCAGCACCACCCGGCCGTCGTTGCCCAGCAGGACATTGCCCGGCTTCACGTCGCGGTGCAGCACGCCCGCGGTGTGCGCGACCCGCAGCGCGGCCAGCACCTGTGACCCGATGCCCGCGGCCCTGGCCGGCGTCAGCGGCCCGTCCGCGATCAGCGCCTCGGCCAGCGACAGGCCGCGCACCAGCTCCATGACGATCCACGGGCGCCCGTCCTCGGACACCACGTCGTAGACGGTCACCACGTTGCGGTGCGCGATACGGGCCGCCGCCCGGCCCTCCCGCTCCAGTCGCGCGTACAGCAACTCCTGCTCGGAATCTGTCAGATCGCGGGGGGCCCGGACCTCCTTGACGGCGACCTCGCGGGCCAGCAGCTCGTCCCGGGCCCGCCAGACCACGCCCATCCCGCCCCGGCCCAGCTCGGCGCCCAGCCGGTAGCGCCCCGCCAGCAGCCGTCCGCCGTCCCCGCCCTCCCCGCCGTCCCGCAGACCGCCGGTTCCCTCGCCGCCAGGACCCTCGCTCATGGACGAGCCCCCCTCGCAGTAGAGCGATTCGGTGGAAACGTACCTCAACCCAGCGTTGTTGCCGCCCCCTTGAGCAGCAATCCGCAGCCGAGCAGGAGCACGACGGCGGCGGTGCCGACGGGCGCCAGCCGGTGTGCGGCGGACAGCAGCCGTGCGCCGGTCCCGCGCCCCTTGACCAGCCGTTCCCCGAGCCGCAGGGTCAGCCGGACCGCGAGCAGCCCGGCCGCGGCCAGGGTCCCGGCCAGCCCCGCGCCGTACGCGACGACCAGCAGGAAGCCGAACCACGCCTCGCCGAGCGCGGCGGCACCGACCAGCACCACCACGGCGGACGGACTCGGCACCAGCCCGCCGGCGAACCCGAGCAGGATGATGCCGCGGAGGCCGGGGCGGGTGGGGTGGTGGTGATGGTGGGGGTGTTTGTGCGGGTGCTGGTGATCGTGTGGGTGGTCGTGCCCGTGGCCATGGTCATGGCTGTGTCCGTGCTCGTGGCCGTGCCCGTGGTCATGCCCATGCCCGTGCCCATGTCCGTACCCGCGCATCCGTAGCGCCCGCCGCAGCAGGACCGCTCCCGCCCCCGCCACCAGCGCCCCGCTGGCCACGCCGAGCCAGGCCACCACGGAGGGCGCGGCGGCCGAACCCGCCGAGATCAGCGCCCCCAGCGCGAAGACCCCGAGTGTGTGCGTCACGGTCACCGACAGACCCAGGGCCAGTACGTCCCGCCGCGAACTGCGGCCGCCCGCCGCCGCTGCCGCGGCCATCATCGTCTTGCCGTGGCCCGGCGCGAGGGCGTGCAGCGCGCCGAGCAGCAGCGCGGTGGCGAGCGCGAGCGCCGCGAAGGCGGGGGTCAGGTCGTGCCGGGCGACCAGGCCGGTCAGGGCCTGTGTCCAGCGGTCCGCGCCGCGGGGCAGGACGGACGCGGCGGGCGGGCGTTCGGCCGTCTCGGTGAGCGCGGGCCCGCCCGGTACGGCGCGGACGGCCGCCGACCGCCGGGCGGGCGGCGAGGACAGCACGTCCCGCGGGTAGGTGGTCAGCCGTCGGGACACCGAATCCGAGGGGGCGTCGGACTCGGTGAGCCGGGTGCGGTCGCCCCGGGCGGTGACCTCCCGCCAGCCGGGCGCTCCGTCGCCCTCCGCCGCGCGGAACCGCAGGGCGGCCCGGCCGTCCGAAGGCAGCCGGGCGGTCAGCCGGCACTCCAGGCGCAGGGTCGGCAGCCCGGCCTGGCCGGGCCGGGTGGCCGCGGTGGCGCGCGCGGACCGCAGCCGTTCCCGTCGCCCGTCCACGGTCAGCGCGCTGCCGCGCGCGGCCGTGGCGCACCTCTCCCGGGCCCAGGCCGACAGCTCGGCCCGGCCCGTAGCGCCGTCCCCGTTCCGGTCGATGCGGTCCTTCTGCTGTGCGGCTGGGATCTCGGCCAGGTCCTCGACGTGGTCGACGCGCAGTTCGCCGGGCCGGACGACCAGGCCGTCGTACTGGCTGACGGTGAAGTTGCCGAGCGGGTGGGCGTGCGCGGCGCCCGCGGGCGCGAGCAGCAGCAGTACGGCGGTAAGTGCCGTGACCAGGAGGGCGACCGTTCGCCTCCGTAGCAACAGGGCTCCTTTGAACGTGCTCACCGTCCGGCCTCCAGCGCGGCCAGCGACGCTCGGGCCGCGGCCGACCCCGTGGGCGAGAAGCCGCGGTCCAGGCGCAGGGCGGCGGACAGGTCGCGGCGGGCGTCGGTGGTCCGCCCGAGCGCGCGCTCGATCGTGCCGCGGTGGTAGAGGAATGCCGCGTCGCGGAATCCGGGCGCGGCGGCGCGCTTGGCGTAGGGCAGGGCCTCCCGGTCCTGCCCGGTGCGGTGCAGGGCCCAGGCCAGGGCGTCGGCCGTATGCACAGTCCGGCGGCGGGACCACTCGGCGCGGGCCGCGCGCAGGGCGGCGCGACGGTCTCCGTGGTCGGCCTCGATCAGCGCGGTGTCCAGGTCCACGGCCACGCCGTTGGCGCGCGCGAGGTCGGCCCAGGTCCCGGCCAGGGCGTACTGCTGCCGGGCAGCGGCCCGTTCACCGCGCGCTTCGTGGACCTCGCCGAGCGCGGCCAGGGGCCCCGGCAGGGGATAGCGGCGTACGACCTCGCGCAGTTCGCGGGCCGCCGTGCCCAGTTCGCCGCGCGCGGCGTGGGTGCGCGCCCGGCCCTCCAGAGCCGGAAGGTGGCCGGGCACGGCGCGCAGCGCCATCGCGTAGTACCGGAACGCCGCCGCGTACTGCCCCTGGCTGCGCGCCAGGTGGCCGAGGGCTGTGGCGACGTACGCGATGTCGTCGGGCCGTGCGGCGGACTGCAGGGCGGTCTCCAGCACCTTACGGGCGCCATCGGCATCGCCGAGCAGTTCCCGCACGTACGCGAGCCGGGTGAAGGACGGAATGCCGGGATGCACCGCGTCGGCGTGCCGCGCCGCCGCCAGCGCCTCGGGGTAGCGCCCGAGCTCCACCAGCGCGTCCACGCGGACCGCCAGCGCCCGCTCCCCGTACGGATTGACCGCGAGCGCGGCGTCCGCGTCCCGCAGCGCGGCCCGGAAGTCGTGCCGTGCCGCGGCGAGCGCGGCCCGCGCCGCGAGCCCCGCGTCGTTCTGGCGCGGGCGCAGCGCCAGCGAGCGGGTGACGGCGCGCCCGGCCTGCGGGTAGCGGGTCGGATCGCCGGTCGTACGGGCCTGCTCGACGTAGGCGGCGCCGAGCCGGGCCCAGCCGAGCCAGTCCCCGGGCTGTTCGCGCAGCCGTACCTGGAGGGCGCTGACGGCGCCGGACAGGCCGGCCGCGGCGCCGCGGCCCACGGGGACGTCGGACGACGGTGGCGCGGGCACCGGGGCGCGCGCCCGGCCACCGTCTCCGCCCAGGGCGATCCCGCCGGCGGTGACCGCGCACGCGAGCAGTACGGTCACGACGGCGCCGGCGAGCTTGCCGCGCACGCTCCTGGGCAGTCGGGGAAACATCAACGGCCGGCCCTGGAGCGGCGGTTGGAGCGCAGCCAGAGCAGCCCGGTGCCGACCAGCACCAGCCCGACGGCGCCCGCCGAGGCGGAGGCGATCAGCAGGGTGTCGCTGCCGTCACCGGTCGTGCCGTCCTGCGGGCGCAGCCCGGTCCGCAGCCCGGCCGACCGGTTCACCGCGCCCTGGTCGCTGCCGCCCGTGCTGCCGCTCTTGTCCGTACTGCCGCCGCCCTTCTTGGCCACCGGGCCCTGGGAGCCCGAGGCGGGCAGCGCCAGGTACGGGAAGGTCTTGCCGAACGGCTGGTCGTTGGCGTCGACCGCGTCGCCCAGGTCGTTCTTCTGGCCGACCAGCTCGCCCTCCACCACCTGGAGGGAGATGTCCACGACGTCGTCGGCGAGCCGCCTGCCGTTCGGGTAGCCCGCGTTGTCGCCGTCCAGGACGCCCAGGCGCTTGGGCTGCGCGGTGGGCGGGACGGCGGTGTTCAGCCGCAGCGCTTCGGCGGGGCGTACGTTCGGCGGCTGGTTGAGCTTGGCCACGCCGGTCAGGAACACCGCGATCAGATCCTTGCGGGGCAGCGCCGGCGCCTTGATCCCGTAGATCTTCTCGATCAGCCGGGCCAGCTCGGGGTCGGTGACGTACTTGAGGAACTGCGCGTCGTTCCACGGCGCGGACGCGTTGAAGCGGTCCTTGTCCTTGACCGGGACGACCAGCTCGTTGACGAGCGGGTTGCCCAGCCGCGAGACCTGCGACCAGCCGCCGGAGGCGTTCTTGCGCTGGGTGGTGGACCAGACGCCGATCACCGGCTGCTTGTCCGACTGCCGCAGCTCCTTCGTCGGCACCTGGAGGGCCACCGACTGCACGTTGTAGCCCTTGAGCGTGTCCCGGCCGACCTCCGAGAGGTCGCCGCCGTACAGCAGGTCGAAGGCGCGCAGGTCCAGGAAGAACGGGTCGTCCGCCTGGCCCGCGAAGGTCGAGCCGCCGCCCGCGACCGGCCGGACCGCCTGGTCGCGCAGCTTCTGGTAGTCGGGCATCGACGCCTTGCCGACGTTCGAGGGCGCGGCGGTCAGGTTGTCGGCGATCTTCGTGGTGGAGACCACCTTCTGGTCCTTCAGCCGCAGCAGGTCGATGTCGTACGTCTGGTAGTAGTTCAGGTCCTTGTCGTCGAGGGACGTGACCTGGCCGGTGTTGTAGAGGAACGTGTCACCGCTGCGGTAGTTGTCCTTGAACGTCCACCGGTAGACCAGATCGCCCTGGCCGTCCCCGTCGCTGTCCACGTGCACGTCGTACTGGGCGTCCGTGGCGAACTTGTAGAAGTTCGGGCCGCCCGCGGGCTCCGCGAAGGGCCACCAGTTCACCGTCAGCGTCGTGGTGTCCGGCTTGTCGGGGCTCTGGAAGGCGTACACGTCCGTGGTGTCGTACTCCGGCTGCCCGGAGATCTGCGGCGCCTCCCGGTGGCTGGAGGCCTGCGCCGGGCGGGCCGCGAGCGGGCCCGCGGCCACACCGGCGACGCCCGCGGCGGCCAGCGAGCCGCACGCCAGCACGGCGACGGTCCGGTGGCTGCGCCTGCCCTTCCTGGTCCTGTGGTTCTCGGTGGCTTCGGTGCTGGCGGTCATCGCGTCGGTCCTTCTCGGGCGTGCCGGGCGGTGCCGGCCGGGTCGGCGGTGCGGGGGCCGCACCGTGCTGTGGCGGCTATTCGTGGCGCCGCCGCGTACGGATGGGTCCCGCGTCCGCGGAAACCGGGCGCCGCCCGGACCGGTCCGCCGCGCGTCTCGCCCCGAACCCCCTACGGCGGGACAATGACCGGTCGTCACGGGAACGGGGTGAGGGCGCGTGGAGTCCGAAACGGCCGCCGGGCGCGGCGCCGAGGTGCTGCTGCCGCTGGTCGCGCGCGGCGACCACGGCGCCTTCGAGGAGCTGTACGACCTGGTGTCGGCGCCGGTCTTCGGCATGGCCCGGCGGGTGCTGCGGGACAGCGCGCAGGCCGAGGAGGTGACGCAGGAGGTGCTGCTGGAGGTCTGGCGGCGGGCCCACCGGTACGATCCCGGGCGCGGCAGCGGCCTGTCGTGGATCCTCACCCTCGCCCACCGGCGGGCGGTCGACCGGGTGCGTTCGGCGCGGGCCGCGAGCGAGCGCGAGGAGCGGGCCGCGCGCCGGTCCGTGGTGACCGCCTTCGACGAGGTGGCCGAGCAGGTCGAGGGGGCCTTCGAACGCGAGTGGGTGCGCCGGTGCCTGGAACGGCTCACCGCGTTGCAGCGGCAGTCGGTCACCCTCGCGTACTACGACGGCTACACCCACCGGGAAGTGGCCCGTCGGCTGGCCGTACCGCTCGGCACGGTCAAGTCCCGGCTGCGCGACGGGCTGGCCCGGCTGCGCGACTGCCTGGCGGCCGCCGGATGAGCCGCCGTCCGCCGTCCGCGGCCCTTCGTGACGCGCTGCGCGCCGGCCGGCGGGGCGCCCACACCCTGGCCGCCCCCTACGCCCTCGACGCCCTCGGCCCGCGCGAACGCCGCCGCTTCGAACGGCACTTGCGCCACTGCCCGGACTGTGCGGCCCACCTGCGGGTCCTCTCCGAGGACGCCACCTGGCTGGCCCGCGCCGCGGCCCGCCCCGCCCCGGAAGAGCTGCGGTCCCGGATCCTGACCGCCGCGCTGGCCACCCCGCAGGAGGCCGCGGTCCCGCGGCCCGCCGAGCCGGTGCCCGTGTCCGAGGGCCCGCGTCCCGCCCGCGCGCGGGCCCCGCGGCTGCCCGCCCGGTACGGCGCCCGCCTCGCCGGGTCGGTCGCCGCGCTGAGCCTGCTCGTCAGCGCCCTGCTCGCCTTCCAGCTGATCCGTACGGACAGTGAACTGGACCGGCAGCGCGCCGTGACGCAGTCCGTGAACGCGGTGCTGGCCGCGCCGGACGCGCTGGCCGTCTCCGGCCGCCCGATCGGCGGGCGCTCGCTGAGCGCGGTCGAATCCGCCGAAATGGACCAGGCCGTGGTGAACGCGGCCGGATTGCCGCCGCCGCCCGCCGGGCACGCGTACCAGTTGTGGCGCATGCACGACGGGCTCCGCACGGCCCGCTCGGCCGGTGTGCTGTCGTACGACCCGCGGACCCGCACCGCGGGCCCCGAAGTAGTACGTGATCTTCGGCACGGCGGCGCCGGGCCCGCGGACCGGCTCGCGGTCACCCTGGAGCCGTCCGGCGGCTCCGCCAGGCCCACGACCTCGGTACTCATCCAACTCGCCCTCGGCTGACAGTGATCCACCAGTGATCCGTCAGGCGCCGTCAACGTCGGTGCGCGGGAGGTGAATCCTGGTGAGGGGGCCGCGCGCGTGCCACGGGAGAGAGATAGGGTTACCCTGCCCGGGGCCGGGTGCCCTCGTACGGGTGGGGAGTGTCATGGAACAGATAACAATGCGCAGCAGGCCACGAGTGCCTGCGATCAGTTGCGGAAGCGGCGCGTCCAGCGCGCGGCTCGACCGTCATCTCGCGGTGCTGGGCGGACCCGCCGTCCCGCAGCGTGAGACGGAGGGTGCCACGTCGTTGATGCAGGAGCTCACCGCTCGTGACCACGTGCGCACGAGGACGAGCCGCGGCGCCAGGGTGTCGCTGTTCGCGCCGCTGCGCAGGCTGCGCCGGTCGCTGTTCGGCGGTCACAGCTGAGCCACGGCCATCGGTCCCGGCCCCTCAGGCGACCACACCGTCCCGGCGCAGCGCTGCGATCCGCTCGCTCGTCAGACCCAGAGCGCTCAGCAGCGCGTCGGTGTGCTCGCCCAGGGCCGGGACATTCCCCAGCACGGGTCCGGTGCTCCCGGGCAGGGTGATCGGCGGCAGCAGCGCGCGCAGCGGCCCCACCGGTGACCCCACCTCCCGCCAGCGCCCGCGCGCCGCGAACTGCGGATGCCCGGCCAGCTCCGCCACCCCGTTCAGCCGCGCACAGGCGATCCCCGCCCCCTCCAGCCGCCGTACGGCCTCCTCGGCCGGCATCCCGGCCAGCGCCTCACCCACCACCCGGTCCGTCTTGTCCCGGTTGCGACTGCGCGCCACATTCGTCGCGAACGCCGGATCGTCGGCCAGTTCCGGCCGCTCCAGCACCTGCCGCGCCAGCCGCCCCCACTCCCGGTCGTTCTGCACGGACAGCAGCACCGGCTGCCCGTCCGCCGTCGGATAGGCGTTGTACGGCGCGATGACGGCGTGCGCGACGCCCGTGCGCGCGGGTGGCGTGCCCCCGTACATCCCGAAGTAGAGCGGGTGTCCCAGCCACTCGGCCAGCGCGTCCAGCATGGCGACCTCCACCGGGCCGCCGCGGCCGGTCGTGCCGCGGCGCAGCAGCGCGGCCAGCACCCCGGAGAAGGCGTACATCGCCGCCGCGATGTCCGCCGCCGGTATCCCGGCCTTCGCCGGTTCCTCCGGCGTCCCGGTCAGCGAGACCAGCCCGGCCTCGCACTGGACGAGCATGTCGTAGGCCCGCTTGTGCGCGTACGGGCCGTCCGGGCCGTACCCGGAGATGTCCACGGCGACCAGGCGCGGGTGGCGGGCGCACAGCGACGCCGCGTCCAGCCCGAGCCGCGCCGCCGCGCCCTGCGCGAGGTTCTGCACGAACACGTCCGCTTCGTCGAGCAGTTGTTCCAGCAGCTCGCGCCCGCGCGGGTCCTTGAGGTCCAGCGCCAGGGACTCCTTACCGCGGTTGGCCCATACGAAGTGCGAGGCCAGACCGCGTACCGAGGTGTCGTAGGCACGGGCGAAGTCGCCGCCGTCCGGCCGCTCGACCTTGATCACCCGGGCGCCGAGGTCGGCGAGCTGCCGGGTGGCGAACGGCGCGGCCACGGCCTGCTCGACGCCGACGACGGTGATGCCCTCCAGGGGCGGCGGCTGCGGAGTACGGTCCATGGTCGGAGCACCTACCCGCCGCCGCCCGCCGGGCAACGCGCGCAGCCGTACGGCCGCGTCACAGCGGGGCGGGTCACAGCAGGGCGAACTGCCCCTCCGGGCCCTCCTCGTGGTGATCCAGGACGGAGGCCGGGCGGCGGGCCGCGGCGGACGGCGGCAGCACACCCGCCGCGCGCAGCTCGGACGCCTCGACGCGCGGCCCGTCCGCCGTGCGCCGGTGCAACGCCTCCTGCGCCGGACGCACTTCTCCCAGCAGCGACAGCACCGTGATCAGTTCCAGCAGTTCGGTGGTCCACTCCTGGGGCCAGACAGCGGGCCGCACCGCCTCCAGGCCCTCCGCGTCGCCCGTCGGCGCGGTCCGGCGCTCGAACCACGCCTCCAGTACGCGCACACCACCCGCCTCGAACTCCCAGGCCGCCGCAGGCACGGGGGAGACCCGCGCGGGGCCGAGGAGCAGGACCTCCTCGTCCGGCAGGTAGGAAAGGGCGTCCGGCAGCCCGCGGGCGGGAAGCGGGGCGCGTACGTAGGGGCGCCGGCCGCCGGGCATCCGGGGGCGGTCGCCTGCGCGCGCCCCGTACGCCGTCCCGTCACCCCGCGCGCCCCTCGTCTGGAGCCACAGCAGCCGCTCGCCCAGCGCGACGCCGTCCTCCCACACCCCGGCGTCGGCGGTCAGCGGCACGGCCGCGCCGGACGGGGTGGGGCGGGCGCTCGCCACCGTCCAGGCGAGCACCTCCGCTGCGCCGACCGGCCGGTCCAGGCGGCGGGCGAGCAGCTCCGTCAGGCCGGCCACGAGGTTGGGCTCGCTGCCGCCGGGCCGCCGGTAGAGCGGTCGGATACGGCCGGGCCGCCCGGCGGGCGACCTGCCGTCCGGCAGCAGCGCGGAGGCCACCAGCGCCGGGCCCTCCGTCTGCGGCACATGCCCCAGCTCCACCACGAACACCTGCCGCCCGTCCGCCACCCGCCACAGCTCGGGACGGGCGCCGTCGATCAGCCGGTGGTCGGGCAGCAGCCACTGCTGGTCGTACGGGCCGTGCAGCACCCGCACCGGATCGGGGCACGGGCCGCCGCCGTGCGCGAGCCGGCCGGTGGGCGTGGCCTGGCCGGGCAGCTGGGGTACGGCGGTGCGCAGCGTACGGGCGCGGCTGGGCCGGAACAGCCGCTCGCGCGCCGCGTCGTCACCCGCCTCGTGCAGCGCCGCCCAGCGGGCCCGCAGGGAGGCGGCGTCCGGGGCCATGACCCAGCCACGGCCGAGCCGCAGCGGCGCGACCGACCAGGGCATCAGGTCGTCGAGCCGGGGCGCCGCCGCGAGCCTGCCGCCGCCGCTCCCCGCGGCCTGTGTCACCGTCACGCGGTCGTCCTCCCTGGACCTTCGGTGCGCTCGGTTGCCTGGAGGCATCGTAACGGCGGCCGCCGGAGGCGGTCTTTTGCGCGTGATCATCCCCGGGTACGGTCCTGGCCGTACGGCCGTGCCGTCACCGCACGCCCATGCCGCCGCCGTCCGCCGGGAGGAAGCGCCATGACCGCAACGCAGCTCGCCGGGGCGCGGGCGGGGGCCCGGCTGGACCGGCTGCCGCCGTCGCGCTGGCACCGCCGGCTGACCCTGACCGTCGGCGTCGGCGCCTTCTTCGACCTCTACGAGATCTTCCTCGGCGGGGTGCTGGCCGCGGTGCTGGCCGAGCGGTGGCACCTGGACCACACCGCCAAGTCATGGGTGATCGCCGCCGGGTTCCTCGGCATGTTCGTGGGTGCCAACGTGCTGTCCGTGCTCGCGGACCGGTTCGGGCGGCGCCGGATGTTCCTGGTCAATCTGGGCGCGTACTCGCTGTGTTCGCTGCTGTGCGCCTTCGCCCCGAACGCCGGGTGGCTGATCGCGCTGCGCTTCCTGGCCGGGCTCGGCCTCGGTGCCGAACTGGTCCTGGTGGACACCTACCTCGCCGAGTTCCTGCCGCGCGCGGTCCGCGGCCGGTACATCGCCTGGGCCTACACCTTCGGCTTCCTCGGCGTGCCGGTGGCCGCCTTCGTCGGCGCCCGTCTGGTGGCCACCCGCGAGCTGTTCGGTGTCGAGGGCTGGCGCTGGCTGCTGGTGGCGGGCGCGCTGGGCGCGGCGTTCATCCAGCTCATGCGTGCCCGGCTGCCCGAGTCGCCGCGCTGGCTGACCGTACACGGCCGGGAGGAGGAGGCGGCGCGGATCGTCACGGACATCGAGGAGCGCGTCGCGCGGGAGACCGGCGGGACGCTGCCGTCGGTCGCGGTGGCGGCGGAGGTGCCGCAGCGCCGCGTCCCGCTGGGCGAGATGTTCCGCGGCGACCACCGGCGCCGCACGGTCATGTGGTGGATCTTCCAGGTCCTGCAGACTGTCGGCTACTACGGGTTCGGGTCGCTGGCGCCGGTCGTGCTGACCGCCAAGGGCCACACCGTCACCGCGTCGCTGAGCTACGCGGCCCTCAGCTTCTGCGGCTATCCGCTCGGCTCGGCGCTGTCCGTACCGCTCATCGACCGGATCGAGCGCAAGACGCTGATCATCGCTGCCGCGCTGGGCATGGCGGCGTGCGGCCTGGCGTTCGGCTTCGCCGGCGCGGGCTGGCTGATCGTGGGCGCCGGCTTCGCGCTGACCGTGTGCAGCAACGTCTTCTCCAACGCCTTCCACGTCTACCAGACCGAGATCTTCCCGACCGGCCTGCGCAGCAGCGCCATCGGGATCGCCTACTCGCTGTCCCGGCTCACCTCGGTGGTCCTGCCGTTCGTCGCGCTGACCGTGCTGGAGGGGCTGGGGCCCGGGGCGGTCTTCACCGGTTCGGCCGCGCTGATGCTGCTGCTGTGCCTGGACGTGGCGCTGCTGGGGCCGCGCAGTACGGGGCGCAGCCTGGAGCGGATCTGAGGCGATCTGCCTGGTGACCGGCGCCAGATGGCTGATGGCTGGTGGCTGGTGGCTGATGGTGAAGTAGGCAAAGATGTGCGACATGTCACCTGTTATCAATCGCCGTACCGTCCTCACCGCAGCGCTCGGCGCGGCGGCCCTCAGCAGCGCCCCTCTCCTGACGGGCATGGGGGCCGGCACGGCCCACGCCACGTCCGAGGGCGACCTCTACAACTCCAACACTCACCTGTACAAGGCCCTTTCCGGACAGGAGGGCATCCAGTTCGCGCGCCGGTACAAACGGCATGAGATGGCCGACACCGCGCAGGGCGAGAGATTCCCGTACCACCGCACGACGGTCATGGCCCTGCACGGCGGCGGCATCGAGAAGGGCACCTCCGAGCTGTGCCTGGGCATCGCGGGCTACCACCCCAAGACTCTGGACGCCCTCTTCCCCGGCGAGCCGGTGTACGACTACTGGATGTTCGAGGGACTGCGGCTGCCCGGCACGGGGCTGGGATCCAACCGTGAACTGCACGTCACCGCGAAGCACTGCGACGACCATGTCGCGCTCTCCATGGCGGCCTCCAGCCTCAACGTCCTGAGCCTGCACGGCTGCAAGGCCGAACAGGCGGGCGTGCGCAGCGGCCAGGACCCCAAGGTGGTCGTGGTCGGCGGCCGGAACGCCGCCTTCAAGAAGCTGCTGCACCAGGAGCTGGGCGCCGCGGGGTTCAAGACGGTGGACGGCGACGACTTCCCGGACCTGGCCGGAGTCGACCCCGACAACCCCTGCAACCGCACCATGCTCGCCAAAGGCGGCCAGTTGGAACTGAGCACCGAACTGCGCGAGTCCTTCTTCGGCACGGACACGCTGGCCGGACGTGCCGGCAGCACCAACGGCGCGTTCAAGAAGTTCGCCGGCGCCTGCCGCAAGGCGATCGCCCGTCTGGAAGCCGGGTCCGACCAGGTCATTCTCTGAGCGGTCGTCCCCGAGGGCGGATGACCGCCCGGCTCAGTGCGCGTCCAGCGTCACCGTGAAGGAGAAACGGTCCCCCCGATAGTGGATGCGGGCCACGTCCACCACCCGCCCGTCCTGGTCGTAGGTGATGCCCGTGTAGTGCAGGATCGGGCTGAGCAGCGGCACCTGGAGCAGGCGGGCGGTCTCCGGGTCCGCCAGCCGCGCCTCGACCGTGTCGGTGATGCGGCTGATGGCGACGCCCACCGCGTCCCGCAGCACCTTCGTCATCGGCCAGCGCGCCAGGTCCGCGAGGTCGACGCGGGCGGCGACGTCCGGGTGCAGGAAGTTGACCGCGTGGTTCGTCGGCTCGCCGGTCTTCTCGTCGCTGCGCAGCCTGCGGTACGTGGCGACCTCCACCAGGTCGGGGAAGTACTCCGCCAGCTCGGCCGGCACGGCGGCCGTCCCGTGGCCCAGCAGTTCGGTGCTCATGCCGGACTGCTGGGCCACGATCGCGTCCACCGAGCCGAGCAGCCGCACCGGCGACCCGCGCCGCGCGCTCGGCTCGATGAACGTCCCGCGCCTGCGGTGCCGCGTGATCAGCCCCTCCGTCTCCAGCTCCTTGAGCGCCTGGCGCATGGTCAGCACGCTCACGCCGTAGTGGGCGGCGAGCGCGTCCTCGGTCGGCAGGCGCAGCGGGGCGCCGGGGGAGCGGCCGAGTATGGACGCGCGCAGCGACTGCGAGACCTGGTACCACAGCGGCAGCTTGCGGTTCAGGTCCAGCGAGTCGGGGGCGAAGGTGGTCAACGTCGACTCCGTATCAGCGGCCGGGCGGTTCCCGGTCAGGGCCTGTGTCCGGCGTCATACACGGGCCCTCAGGGACGGAAGTGGCGCTCAAGACCTTGCCACACCCGGTCGTAGCCGCTCTGCAGGTGGTCGGCGCCCGCGGCCTGACCGGTGAGGGTGACCGGCCAGCGGGTCTCGAACATGAACGCCAGCCCGTCGTCGATCTTCTGCGGCTTCAGCTCGGCGGCGCTCGCCCGGTCGAAGGTCTCCCGGTCCGGGCCGTGCGCGGACATCATGTTGTGCAGCGAGCCGCCGCCCGGTACGAAGCCCTCCGCCTTGGCGTCGTAGGCGCCCTCGACCAGGCCCATGTACTCGCTCATCACGTTCCGGTGGAAGTACGGCGGCCGGAAGGTGTCCTCGCCGACCAGCCAGCGCGGCGCGAAGACCACGAAGTCCACGCCCGCCAGGCCGGGGGTGTCGGACGGCGAGGTCAGCACGGTGAAGATGGACGGGTCCGGGTGGTCGTAGCTGATCGAGCCGATGACGTTGAAGCGGCGCAGGTCGTAGACGTACGGGACGTGGTTGCCGTGCCAGGCCACGACGTCCAGCGGCGAGTGGCCGTAGGTCGCCTTCCAGAGGTTGCCGCAGAACTTGTTGACGACCTCGTAGGGCCCCTCCTCGTCCTCGTACGCGGCGGTCGGCGCGAGGAAGTCCCGCGCGTTCGCGAGGCCGTTGGCGCCGATCGGGCCGAGGTCGGGGAGCTGGAAGGGCTGCCCGTAGTTCTCGCAGACGTAGCCGCGGGCGGTGGCGTCGAGCAGTTCGACGCGGAAGCGGACGCCGCGCGGGATCAGCGCGACGTGCCCCGGCTCGGCACGCAGCAGGCCCAGCTCGGTGCGGATCAGCAGCCCGCCGTGCTCGGGCACGATCAGCAGCTCGCCGTCCGCGTCGCTGAACACCCGCCGTTCCATGGAGACGTTGGCGTGGTAGAGGTGGATGGCCATGCCGGTGCGCTGGGTGGCGTCGCCGTTGCCGCCCAGGGTCCACAGCCCGGCCAGGAAGTCGGTGGGCGCCTCGGGCGCGGGCAGCGGGTTCCAGCGCAGCCGGTTGGGGTCCGGCGCCGTCCCGGTGAAGGGCGCGCCGCTGAGCGCGCCGTTGTCCGTCCGCTCGAACGCCGGGTGCGCGGCGGACGGGCGGATGCGGTAGAGCCACGTACGGCGGTTGTGGGCGCGCGGCTCGGTGAAGGCCGAACCGCTCAGCTGCTCCGCGTACAGCCCCAGGGGCGCGCGCTGGGGGGAGTTGCGGCCCGCCGGCAGGGCTCCGGTGACCGCTTCCGAGCTGTGTTCGTTGCCGAATCCCGAGGAGTACGCGAGCCCCTCGGCCGTCTTTCTCGCCCGCTCGTTGCCCGTGCCTGTCATCGCGCGCTCCCGCCGATCGAGGAAATCCAGCAATCCTATGGAGGACCTTAGGATTGCGGCCCCGGCCCGTCAACGGAGACTCTCGGCCACGTGCGGCGGGTGCGCCGGGCGCGCGTGCCCGGGCCGGCCCGCTGTGACGGCCTCGTGTTTTGCTCGTATTGCTCGCGCGTCAAGACCTTGTTAACGAAAGTTTCGGCCACCTACCGTCACCTCGACCGCCGTCCCGGGCGGTGTTCAAAGGTGAACGTGAGGTACCCCCATGCTGACAATCCTCGGATTCGTCATGATCGCCACCTTCCTGGTGCTGATCATGATGAAGAAGATGTCGCCGATGGCAGCGCTCATCCTGATCCCGGCGCTGTTCTGCGTCCTGGTGGGCAAGGGGGCGCACCTCGGCGAGTACGTCCTCAAGGGCGTGGGCGACCTGGCGCCGACCGCCGCGATGCTCATGTTCGCCATCATCTACTTCGGCGTGATGATCGACGTAGGGCTCTTCGACCCGGTCGTCCGGGGCATCCTGCGGTTCTGCAAGGCGGACCCGGTACGGATCGTGGTCGGCACCGCGCTGCTCGCCGCGATCGTCTCCCTCGACGGCGACGGCTCCACCACCTTCATGATCACGGTGTCCGCGCTCTACCCGCTCTACCGCCGTCTGAAGATGAGCCTGGTGGTCATGACGGGCGTCGCCGCCACCGCCAACGGCGTGATGAACACCGTGCCCTGGGGCGGCCCGACCGCCCGCGCCGCCACCGCCCTCAAGCTGGACGCCGGCGACATCTTCGTCCCCATGGTCCCGGCGCTGGCCACCGGCCTGGTCGCGGTCTTCCTGCTCGCGTACGTCCTCGGGCGCCGCGAGCGCAAGCGGCTGGGGCTGCTCACGCTGGACGAGGCGGGGGCCGGAACCGCGACGGAGCGGACGGAGGAACTGGTGCTCGCCGGAGCGGGCGGGGGCTTCGGCGCCCGGGTGCGGACGACCGTGTTCCGTATGGGCAAGGGCCGCAGCGGGACGGCGGGCGGCGGCACCGGCACCGGAACCGGCGCCACCTCCGCCCCTGCCCCCACCGAGCCCGACTCCGCCGACGACTTCCAGGGCCTGGACCCGCACCGGCCGACGCTGCGCCCCAAGCTCTACTGGTTCAACGCCGCGCTCACCGTCGCGCTGCTGGTCCTGCTCGTCCTCCAGACGCTGCCCATCCCGGTGCTCTTCCTCCTGGGCGCCGCCCTCGCGCTCACCGCCAACTTCCCGCACATGGCCGACCAGAAGGCCCGGATCGCCGCGCACGCCGAGAACGTCCTGAACGTCTCCGGCATGGTCTTCGCCGCCGCCGTCTTCACCGGCGTGCTGACCGGCACCGGCATGGTCGAGCACATGGCCCGCTGGCTGGTCGACGGCATCCCGGACGGGCTCGGCCCGCACATGGGCATCGTCACCGGCGTCCTGAGCATCCCGCTCACGTACTTCATGTCCAACGACGGCTTCTACTTCGGCATCGTCCCGATCCTCGCCGAGGCGGGCGCCGCCCACGGCGTGGGCGCCCTGGAGATCGCCCGCGCCTCGCTCGTCGGCCAGGCCCTGCACATGTCCAGCCCGCTCGTCCCCGCCGTCTACGTGCTGGTCGGCATGGCGAAGGTGGAGTTCGGCGACCACACCCGGTTCACCGTGAAGTGGGCGGCGCTGACCTCCCTGGTCGTGCTCGCGGCCGGGCTGCTGTACGGGATCATCTGACCCGTGGGCACCGCGACGCCCGGCCGGGGCTGGCTGCTGCGCCTGGTCATCACCTTCGCCTGCGCCCAGTCGGCGGTGAGCATGGCCCGGCCCGCCGTCTCCTACCGGGCGCTGGCGCTGGGCGCCGACGAGCAGGCCATCGGCGTGATCACGGCGGTCTACGCGCTGCTGCCGCTGCTGGTGGCCGTACCGCTTGGCCGCCGCACCGACCACGGCCGCTGCGCACCGCTGCTCGTCGCGGGCGTCGCCCTGATCACCGGCGGCTGCGCGCTGAGCGGCGTGGCGGGCTCGCTCCCGGCGATGGCCGCCTGGAGCGGGGTGATGGGCCTGGGGCACCTGTGTTTCGTCATCGGCGCCCAGTCCATCGTCGCCCGCCGCAGCGCCCCCGACGAACGCGACCGCAATTTCGGCCACTTCACCATCGGCGCCTCGCTCGGCCAGCTCGTCGGCCCGGCCGCCGCCGGGCTGGTGGTCTCCGAACACGACGGCGCGATGGGGCCCACCAGCGCCACCGCCCTGCTGGTCGCCGGGGGCCTCGCCGCCTTCTCGTACGGGTCGCTGTGGCGGCTGGAGCACCTGGCGTCGGCGGCCCCCGGGGCCGCGCTGCCCGCCCGGGACCGTACGGCACCGGCGGACCGCACCTCCGTACGGGCCATCCTGCGCACCCGGGGCGTCGCGGCCGGCATCTTCATGAGCCTGGCGGTGCTCTCCGCGACCGACATCCTCACCGCCTACCTCCCCGTCATCGGGGAGGACCGGGGCATCGCGCCCGCCACCGTCGGGGCGCTGCTCAGCCTGCGTGCGGCGGCCACCATCGCCTGCCGGCTGGTCATGACGCCGATGATCCGCCTGCTCGGCCGCACCGCCCTGATGGCCGGCAGCTGCGCGCTGGCCGGACTGCTCTGCGCCGGGCCGGCGCTGCCCGTACCCGTCTGGGCGCTGGCCCTGATGCTCGCCGTCCTCGGCTTCTGCCTCGGCGTCGGCCAGCCGCTGTCCATGACCACGGTCGTCCAGGCCGCCCCGGAGGCCGCGCGCAGCACGGCGCTGGCGCTGCGCCTGACCGGCAACCGCCTCGGCCAGGTCGCGGCACCCGCCACGGCGGGCCTGCTGGCCGGACTGGCCGGTACTGCCGCGCCGTTCGCGATGCTGGCCGTACTGCTGCTGGCCTCGGCGGCGACGGCCGTCCGGCCGAAGCGGAAGGGAGGTGCGGCGCGGCCTTCGAAAAGGCGCGGCGACGACGCGGCGCCACCGCCCCCCGCCGAGCGCCCCCGGCCGGCGCCCGGCGGGCGTGCCCGCCCCGGACCCGACGGCGGAACCCGCGCCACCCGGTGAAAGCCGGAACCCGCCGCACTACGGTGACACCATGTCCGACCCGTCGCTCGAACGGTTCTTCAACGAACTCGCCGCGACCTACGACCTCCTGTACCCGGACTGGCCGGCCGCGGTGGCCCAGCAGGGCCGCGCCCTTGACGCGTACGTACGGGAGGCGCTCGGAGACCGGCGGCACAGCGTCCTCGACTGCGCCTGCGGCATCGGCACGCAGGCGATCGGGCTGGCGGCGGCAGGGCACGCCGTCACGGGGACCGACCTGAGCCCGGTCGCGGTGGCCCGCGCCGTCGCCGAGGCCGCAGCCCGTGGCCTGCGCCTGCCGGTGGCCGCCGCCGACATGCGCCGGCTGCCCTTCCGCGACGCCTGGTTCGACGCGGTGGTGTGCGCCGACAACTCCCTGGCCCACCTGACCACGCCCGACGACGTACGGACGGCCCTCGCCGCCATGCGGCGGGTACTACGGCCCGGCGGGCAGCTCCTGCTCGGCATGCGTGCGTACGAGGACGCCCGCCGCGAACGCCGCGAGGTGCTGCCCGCCCGCGTCACCCGCCTGCCCCACGGCGGCCGGGCGGTCACGCTGCAGCTGTGGGAGTGGCACGAGGACGGCGAGCACTACGACTTCGACC
The DNA here is from genome assembly GCF_000720725.1 of Streptomyces rimosus subsp. rimosus. Classification (GTDB taxonomy): domain Bacteria; phylum Actinomycetota; class Actinomycetes; order Streptomycetales; family Streptomycetaceae; genus Streptomyces; species Streptomyces rimosus_A. The sequence goes on along the minus strand of NZ_JOCQ01000006.1, from coordinate 130,112 downwards.
TGATCCAGCTGCTGCCGCGCGGCGGCACCTGGGAGGTACGCAGCCGGCGGACCACCTCGTGGGCGCTGACCAGAGAGCAGGTCAGCGGCTTCGTCACGGCCGCGGGGTTCGAACGCCTCGCGTGGCACGAACCGTCGGACAGCGGCTACTTCCAGCCGTTGCTGACGGCCCGGTGCTGAGCCCCGGACGCCTTTCCGGGAGCTTCCGAAGCCGACCCGAAGCCGACCCGAAGCGAACCCGAAGTGATCCGTAAGTGCTGCTCGGCAGGGTGGTGGCACCAGACGGGCCCGGCACCGGGCCGGCCCGCCGAACTGTGGGAGAGCACCCCGTGACGAACCCTTCGACCACCCCCGCCACCCCGTCCGCCGGCGCAGCGGGCAAGACCCCGGTGACCGTGCTCGGCCTCGGCGCCATGGGCCGGGCGCTGGCCGGCGCCTTCCTCAAGGCCGGGCACCCCACCACCGTATGGAACCGCTCGGAGCACAAGGCCGACGAGCTGGTCGCCCGCGGCGCCGTGCGGGCCGGGAGTGTGGCCGAGGCGGTGACCGCCAGTCCGCTGACCGTCGTCTGCGTCGTGGACTACGAGGTCAGCCGCCGCATCCTGGAGCCGGCCGGCGCCGACCTGGCCGGGCGGGTGCTGGTCAACCTCACCTCCGACACCCCGGAGCGCTCCCGGCGCGCCGCCGAATGGGCGGCCGGGCACGGCATCGACTACCTCGACGGGGCGATCATGGTGCCCACCACGGTCATCGGCACGCCCGGGGCGACGGTCCTCTACAGCGGCTCGCGGCGGGCCTTCGACACGTACGAGGAGACGCTGAAGGCGCTGGGCGGCAAGGCGCCGTTCCTCGGCGCGGACCACGGCGTCGCGGCGGTGTACGACCTGGCGATGCTCAGCTTCTTCTACTCCGGCATGGCGGGCATCGCGCACGCCTTCACGCTGGCCGGGGAGGAGGGCGTCATGGCCACGGACCTGGCCCCGTTCCTGGACGTGATCACGGAAATCCTCCCGCCGATCGCCAAGGGCATGGCCGACGACCTCGTCGGCGGGCGGCTCGACGGCGCGGGGGAGGGCAACATCGTCATGGAGGCGGCGGGCATCGCGCACATCGTCGAGGCGTCCCGGGACCGCGGTGTCAACACCGATGTGCTCGACGCGCTCAAGGCACTGATGGACCGCACGATCGCCGCCGGACACGGGGAATCGGAGTTCGTGCGGGTGACGGAGGCGATGCGGGGGGCGTACGCCTGAGAGGTTCGCGCCCTGGCCCCGGGGGAGGCCGCGGCGCGGGCGCGGGGTGGCCGAGGAGGGGGCTGGCGCCGGAAAACTACCACCGCTAGTTTGGGGTCGGCGAGTACCTTCGGGGCTCACGGGACCGCAGCCGGCGTGGGAGGGCGACGACGTGAAGCAGCACGATGCCATGTACATCGACGGAAGCTGGCGGCCCGCCGCCGGGACGGACACCATCGATGTCGTCAACCCGGCCGACGAGCGGGTCATCGCCACCGTCCCGGCGGGCACCGCCGAGGACGTGGACGCGGCGGTACGGGCCGCCCGCGCCGCCCTCCCGGCCTGGTCCCGCACCGCGCCCGCCGAACGCGCCGCCCGGCTGACCGCGCTGCGCGACCAACTCGCCGCACGCGCCGGGGAGATCGCCGGGACGATCACCGCCGAGCTGGGCGCGCCGCTCGCGTTCAGCAAGGCGGTACAGGCCGCCGTCCCGGTCAAGGTGGCCGGCTCGTACGCCGAACTGGCCGCCGCCCACCCCTTCGAGGAGAAGATCGGCACCTCCACCGTCCTGCACGAACCGGTCGGCGTGGTCGGCGCCATCACCCCCTGGAACTACCCGCTCCACCAGATCGTCGCCAAGGTCGCCCCGGCGCTGGCGGCGGGCTGCACGATCGTCCTCAAGCCCGCCGAGGACACCCCGCTGACCGCGCAGCTCTTCGCGGAGTGCGTGGCCGCGGCGGGCGTGCCGGCCGGCGTGTTCAACCTGGTCACCGGCCTCGGCCCGGTCGCGGGCCAGGCGCTGGCCGAACACCCGGACGTGGACCTGGTCTCCTTCACCGGCTCCACCGCCGTCGGCAGGAAGATCGGCGCCATCGCCGGTGCCGCCGTCAAGCGCTGCGCCCTCGAACTCGGCGGCAAGTCGGCCAATGTGGTGCTGCCCAGCGCCGACCTGGCCAAGGCGGTCGGCGTCGGCATCGCCAACGTCATGGCCAACTCCGGCCAGACGTGCAGCGCCTGGACCCGCGTGCTGGTGCCCGCCGACCGGTACGACGAAGCCGTGGAACTGGCCGCCGCGGCCATCGCCAAGTACGTACCGGGCGACCCGCTGGACGGCGCCAGCCGCCTCGGCCCGGTCGTCAACGCCACTCAGCGCGACCGCGTCCGCGGCTACATCGAGCGCGGCATCGAGGAAGGCGCCCGCGTCGTCGCGGGCGGCCCGGAGGCGCCCGAGGGCCGCGACCGGGGCTACTACGTCCGCCCGACGCTCTTCGCCGACGTCACACCGGACATGACCATCGCGCAGGAGGAGATCTTCGGCCCGGTCGTCGCGGTCCTGCCGTACGGGGACGAGGACGAGGCCGTACGGATCGCCAACGGCACGGTCTACGGCCTGGCGGGCGCGGTCTGGGCCGGCGACGAGGACGAGGCGGTCGCCTTCGCGCGGCGCCTGGACACCGGCCAGGTCGACATCAACGGCGGGCGCTTCAACCCGCTCGCGCCGTTCGGCGGCTACAAGCAGTCCGGCATCGGCCGGGAGCTGGGCCCGCACGGCCTGAGCGAATACCTCCAGACCAAGTCGCTCCAGCTCTGAGCGCCGCGCCACCGCCGAACCTGCCACCGCCAACCCGCCACTGCCGCACCCGCTACCGCCGTACCCGTACCGCCCGCAGACCAGGGAGCCACCTCCGTATGACCCGTGCCGCCGTACTGACCGCCGTGGGCGCCCCGCTGGAGGTCGCCGAGATCGAACTGCCCGGACCCGGGCCGGGGCAGGTGCGCGTCCGGCTCGCGGCGGCCGGCGTCTGTCACTCCGACCTGTCGCTGTCCGACGGGACGCTGAAGCAGCCGGTGCCCGCCGTCCTCGGGCACGAGGGGGCGGGCACCGTCACCGCCGTCGGCGCGGGCGTGGACACGCTCGCGCCGGGCGACCGGGTCGTCCTGAACTGGGCCCCGTCCTGCGGCGACTGCCACTTCTGCGGGCTGGGCGAACCCTGGCTGTGCGCCAACGCCGGGGCGGCGGCCGGCACCCCGTACGCCAAGCTGGCCGCCGACGGCACCGACCTCTACCCGGGCCTGGGCACCGCCGTCTTCGCCGAGGAGACGGTCGTACCGGCCCACGCGGCGCTGCCGCTGCCGCCCGGCGTCCCGCTCACCGACGCGGCGCTGCTGGGCTGCGCCGTGCTGACCGGGTGGGGCGCCGTGCACCACAGCGCGCGGGTACGGGCCGGGGAGTCGGTCGCGGTGTTCGGCGCGGGCGGAGTGGGCCTGGCCACCCTCCAGGCCGCGCGGATCGCGGGCGCGGGCCCGATCGTGGCCGTGGACGTGTCCCCGGCGAAGGAGGAACTGGCCCGTGCCGCCGGCGCCACCGAGTTCCTGGTCGCCGCCGACGACACCGCCAAGCGCATCCGCAGACTCACCGGCGGGCACGGCGCGGACGTGGCGATCGAATGCGTCGGCCGCGCGGAGACGATCCGTACGGCCTGGTCGTCCACCCGGCGCGGCGGCCGCACCGCGGTCGTCGGCATCGGTGGCCAGGACCAGCAGGTCACCTTCTCCGCACTGGAACTCTTCTACTTCGGCCGTACGCTCTCCGGCTGCGTCTACGGCAACAGCGACCCCGCCGCCGACCTGCCGCGCATCGCCGAACACGTACGCAGCGGCGCGCTCGACCTCTCCGGCATGGTCACCGAGCGCATCGGTCTCGACGGCATCCCCGCCGCGTTCCGGGCGATGCGGGAGGGCAAGGGGGGCCGTGCGCTGGTCGTCTTCTGAGGCGGGGGGCGCGCCGTTTCATGCTCGCCGGGAGCAAGCCGCTCAGCGCTCCCTCGCCCCATCGCCGACTACCCTCGCGTCCCCACCGGGCCGGCCACGGCCGTCGTGGCGGGCAACGCCCTCTCCTTCGTGGCCATGCTCCTCCTCACCTTCTCCGGCCTGCTTCCCCTCACCGGCCCGGGCACCGTCTTCCTGCTGATCAGTGCGGTGGTGGTGGCGGTGTAGGCGGTGGTGGAGTACGTGGGGCTGCGGCGGTATGTGAGGGCGGGGGAGCGGGTGAAGGAAGGTACGGAGAAAGGGCAGTGCCGTTTGTGCGGCACTGCCCTTCGGCGGCTATGGCCTTCGCAGGCTCACGAGGTCCCGTCCGCCGCCTTCGGACAGCGGGGACCGCGAGGTCACGCGACCGGCAGGAACTGCCAGAGCTGGGCCTCGGTCTGGTTGCAGTACCACTGCTGGGCCTTGGCTCCGTCGCCCTTCGCGGCGTCCACGATGTCCAGGCACCGCTTCTCGTTCTCGACGTGCAGGGGACGCAGCTGGTAGAGGTGCTTCACCGGGTCGACGAGGAAGAACCGCCAGCGCATGTTGGGGCTGCCGTTGCACGCCCACTGCTGGACGCGGGCTCCGACCTGCTTGCCGCTGTTCTCGACCTCAAGGCACTTGTTGCTGGCCACGGCCCGCAGCTCGAAAGCGGAGTTCTCGACGGGAACCGCACGCCACTTCTGGTCGACGGTCGCGTTGCAGGTGTACTGCCGGACCTCCGCGCCGTTGTCCTTCTTCGCGTGGTCGAGGTCCAGGCACTTGCCGCTGTGCGCCACCTTCAGCTGTACGACCGTTCCCGCGGCAGGGGCGGCGGCGCGGGGCGTGGCCTGGTCGGCGTGGGCGGTGGTCACGCCGCCGGCCAGCGTGGCGACGCTGCCGGCGACGGCCAGCGCGGCTCGGATGCTCCGGGACATCGTGGGTTTCGTCTCCTCTGATAGTTGTCGGTGCCCGCAACAGTCGGGCATTGCACTCTGCCTGGCCGCGCGGAGCCGGCCACCGGGGGCCGGCTCCGCGCGTTGCGGCTGATGCCGAACGGAGTCCTCAGGACTTGACCGGCAGGAGGCGCCACAGCTGGGCGTCGGTCCCGTTGCAGTACCAGCTCTGTGCGTTCGCACCGTCGTTGGTCTTGGCGTGGTCGATGTCCAGGCAGCGGTCGGCGACGTGCGTGGGACGCAGCTGGTAGAGCTCCTTGGCCATGTCGACCATGTTCAGCTCCCACTGCATCTGGGGGTTCCCGGTGCACCACCACTGCTGGACGTTGGCACCGGCCTGCTTGCCGCTGTTTTCCACTTCGAGGCACTTGCCGCTGTGGCGGGCCCGCACCTCGAAGGCGCCTTCCCCGGTGGGCACCAGCTCGAAGACCTGGTTGTCCAGGTCGTCGGCGCAGGTCTGCTGTACCGCGTTGGCGCCGTTGGCGAAGCTCCCCTTGTTGATGGTGAGGCACTTGCCGGTGAGCGCGAGCTGCAGCTGCACGCTGGTGGACGCGGCGGCGCGGGGCGTGGCCTGGTCGGCGTGGGCGGTGGTCACGCCGCCGGCCAGCGCGGCGACGCTGCCGGCGACGGCCAGCGCGGCTCGGATGCTCCGAGACATCGTGGAGTTCCCTACTTCCTCAGTCAGTGACGTGGGTGAGTTCATCGGCGGTGGTCAGCGCGCGAGCGGCGCGGACTCGCCACATCGCGTTCACGGCGACCGGGCGCTCGTCACGGGTACCGACACCGGCCGGCAGCGCCACCGTGCTCGGCGGTACGGCGGTGGCGGCGGCCGAGGCGGTGGCTGCGGCGATCCCACGCGTGATGACCTGCCGCGTACGTGCGGAGGCGACATTGTTCATGATCATTCCGGTGTGCAGGAGCCCCTCTGGTCCCACCGTACGGACGATCCGAACATGTACATGGTGGATGGGGGTGAACTATTAACGATCCGCCAGTTAACAGTCAAGTGGGTATGAGAAGGGATTGATCCGCCGTCAGTGCACCTTTTCGTCGGATCGGCAGGTTCCGGTGCTACCGCTGTGATGAGGGCGGCACTTATGGGGGCCGGTCGCGACGGTGTGGCTGCAGCGCCTTGTCTGCCCGAACTGAGCCGGTCCCTGCGGCAGTTGACGGGTGAGTGGCGCACGGAACCGCCGGGACGGCATCCCCGCCGCGTCCGGCCCCGGTGGTCATCGCGCCCATGACCTGGGAGGTCATTGAGTCACCGCCCCGGTGACGGCATCGTCACCTCGCGAAGGGGTCGTTCGCGGACCCGGCCCGCCCGGGTCCGCACCCGAAGCGAGGAGACGCGTATGACCACCACCGGTACGGCCATCGGCACCGCGGCCCGCCCCGCACCGGCGGCCGGCCCGGACACCGCGGGCCTGCTGCGCAAGATCCTGCGGATCGACAGCTGGAGCACCGCCGCGTTCGGCGTCGTCATGCTCGCGGGCGGCAGCCCGCTCAGCACCCCACTGGGCCTGCCGACCACCTGGTCCCTCCCCATCGGCATCGCCATGCTCGGCGGCGCCGCGGCCCTCGCCCTCATCGCCGGCTACCCCCGCATCCCCACCGGCCCGGCCACCGCCGTCGTCGCGGGCAACGCCCTGTCCTGCGTGGCCATGCTGGTGCTCACGTTCTCCGGGCTGCTGCTTCTCACCGGGCCGGGCGTGGTGTTCCTGGTGGTCGGGGCAGTGGTGGTGGCGGTGTTCGCGGGGCTGGAATGCGTGGGGCTGCGGCGGTACTTGCAGGCCGAACGGGGCTGATCGAGGCCCGCAGGGGCGGGCGCGACGCCGACAGGCCGTCAGCGGTGTGGTTATGATGCCGGGGATGAAGAACTTCTCCTCGTATGGAATGGGGGAATCGTTCGTGCAAGGTGAGTGCTGATGGCACTTGTCTCCGCGAACGAGTTTCCGTCCCGCCTTTTGATGTGGCAGCGCGTACGCGAGTACGCCGTGCCACCGTCCATGATCGAAATCGCGGCCGCGCGACGTACGGCCGGTGACTGGGCAGGGGCCTGCGCCGCTGCCCGGATCGATGTCGACCTCGATCTGCGCGCCGTGCGCGACCGCCACGGCACCGCCCTTGTCACCCGCCTCCGTGCGGACCTGCGCCGCCTGGCGCCGGATCTGCTCCGATGGCACATGCCGAGGGTCGCCCCCGACGGGCGGCTCCGGCCCGGCCTTACCCTCTGCCTGGCCCGCTACCACGATTCCGGCCCCACGCCGCTTCAGCTGGTGGTGCGGACACCGCCGGCCTGGGCGGACGCGGGCCAGCGGATGTCCCTGGCCCTGTGGGCGGGCGCCGGAGACGACGGCCTCGGGCGTCATCCGCACCCGCATCCCTCCCGGCGTTTCCGCCTCGACCTGCACCGGCATCTCTGGGACGCCGGGCGCAGCGGCGAACTGGCGCAGCGGTGCGGAGCGGGTGGGACGCCCGTGCCCGGCTCGTCCGACCTGCCAGGTCTTCTTGGCAACGCTCCGTTGGCAGTGACAAGTTGGGCCGCCGAAGGGCAGCTGTTGCTGGCGGCCGAGGGCCGCGCTCGGGGAGCCTTCACCGTCCGGCTCGGCGCGCGCAACCGCGCCGTGCTGGAACTCGTCGCCCCCGACGACAGCCACGCCCCTTCACTCCGGCCGCTGCGCGACGCGCTGCCGCCGCAGGAGGTCGCGGCGCTTCCGGTGCTGCCGGACGCGGCGGCCCGGGTTCTTCCGGACCTGGAGCTGCTGCGGGCCGGGCTGATCACGGCCGGGCAACTGCATCCGCTCGTCGCCGTGGCACTCGGGGCGTCCGCCCCGGCAACGGTGGCCGACTCCACCCCCGCCCCCACGTCCGCCGATCCACACCGCATCGAGTGCCGGGGCGAGGTCCACCGCATCGCGCTGCGGGACGGCGTACTGACGGCGATCGATCACGACCCGGACCAACTGCGCCGGGAAGAACTGCTGGTGGCGCTCGGCGGGCCGGGACTGCCGTGCCTGCGGGCGATCGACGCGGTGCACCGCAGCCCGGAGGCCCTGCCCGCGGTTCGCGAACGGCTGCGTCACGGTGACATCGTCGGGGCGCTGGACGTGGTCGAGGGGCTGCTCGGTCCGGGCGCCGTCCTGCGCGACGGGCCGCTCCGGGAGGAACTGGAGTCGGCCGCGGCCCGCCGTATCGACCACGGTCTCTTCCGGTCGGGGCTGGCCGACGAGCACCCCGGTGCCGGTGCGGCAGTGGGCGGAAACGCCCCGGGCGTGGGGCGCGCGGAGGCGCGCCGCCGCCCCCGCCTCAACCGGTATACGCCTCGCGACCTGAGGCGCATGTGGGGCAGCCGGGCCCGGCCCCGTACGAGCATGTACCGCTGACCGGCCGCCCGCCGAAGCACCCACGGCGCACCGGACGCCGTACACCCGCACGCCATCCGTAACGGGCCGTCGCCCCGTTCCCTCAACACACCCCAGGTGATGTCCATGACTTCCAGCACCCTCCTGTCCGCCGCCCCGGCCCCGACCGCCGGTACGTCCGCTCCCACCCCCGCCCCCGAGACCCGCACGGACCTCGCCCTCGCCGACGACCTCCTGACCCTTCTGCGGACGACCACCACCGAGCCGCGCCCCGACGAACAGCTCGAAGCGCTCACCCTGGCCGTCGCGGCCGACCTGCCCGTCCTGCTCTGGGGCGAGCCGGGCATCGGCAAGACCGCCGCCCTGACACAGCTCGCCACCTCCCTCGACCTGCCGCTGACCACGGTCATCGCCAGCGTCCACGAGCCCTCCGACTTCTCCGGACTGCCCATCGTGGGCGACGACCCGGCGGTGCAGGGGGTGCCGATGGCGCCGCCGCAGTGGGCCGTGGAACTCGTCCGGGCCGGGCGGGGGCTGCTCTTCCTGGACGAGCTCTCCACCGCGACCCCGGCTGTCCAGGCCGCGCTGCTCCGGGTCGTCCTGGAGCGGAAGGTCGGTGCGCTGCAACTGCCGCCGGGAGTACGCATCGTGGCCGCCGCCAATCCGCGCGCGTCCGCGGCGGACGGGTGGGAGCTGAGCCCGCCGCTGGCCAACCGGTTCGTGCACCTGCACTGGGTGCACGACCGCGAGGTGGTGGTGCGCGGTCTGGGCGGAGTCTGGCCGCGTGCGGAGCTGCCCCGGCTGGTGCCGGAGCGGCTGCCGGAGGCGGCGGCGTTCGCCCGGCGCGCGGTCTGCGGTTTCCTGGCGGCCCGGCCGACGCTGATCCACCGGCTGCCGAACACCGAGACGCGGCGCGGCGGTGCCTGGCCCTCGCCCCGGAGCTGGGATGCCGCGTTGACCCTGCTGGCCTTCGGTACGGCGGCCTCCGTCTCCCGGGAGGTGCTGGCGCTGCTGGTGCGGGGCGCGGTGGGGGACGGGCCGGGGCTCGAACTCCTCGCCCACCTGGACCGGATGGAGCTGCCGGACCCGGAGTCGCTGCTGGCCGATCCGGCCTCCGCCGAACTGCCCGTGCGGGGCGATCTGCGTCAGGCGGCGCTGGACGCGGTGGTGGCGGCCGTCGGGACGCGGCCGGAGCGGGAGCGGTGGGAGGCCGCATGGGCGGTACTCGTCCGCGCGCTGGAGACCGGCGCGCCGGACCTGCTGGTCGCCCCGGCGACGGCGCTGGCCGCGCTGCGGCGCGACGACTGGGAGGTGCCGGAGACGGTGGAGCGGCTGACCGCAGTGGTGGGTCTCGCCCGGCGGGCGGAACGGTCGGTGGGCAGTGCCATGGCGGCCGAGGCCGAGCGTACGGCGGGGGCGCGCCGATGACGGGGGCCGCGAAGCGCCCGGGGCCGTCCCCGCTGCCGCGCCCCATGGCCCGGCCCGCGCCGCCGCGCCCGGTTCGGGCCGCCGTGCCGAGGCAGTCGGCCGGCCGGCCCGAAGCCGCGCTGGACATGGAGAAGCTGCTGGCCGCGCGGCTGCACGCGGTGAAGGTCCGTCCGTACCTGGCCGGTGCCCTGTTCGCACTGCACGTGGTGGCGGACCGGTCGGTGCCGACGATGGCGGTGGACGCGTACTGGCGCTGCTACGTCAACCCCGGTTTCGTGGCGCGCACCCCGCTGGAGGAGCTGGCGGGCGTCTGGGTGCACGAGGTCTCCCACCTGCTCCGGGACCACCACGGGCGGGGCGAGCGGTACGCACGCGAGCACGGGGAGCCCGGGCCGGCCGAGCATGGTGAGACGGGGGTCCCGGACGAACGCCGGGAGAGGCTGCGGCGGAACATCGCCGCCGACTTCGAGATCAACGACGACATCTACGGTGACGGTCTGCCGCAACCGGCCGGTGCGGTGCTGCCGTCGCTGTTGCAGCTGTCCGACGGGCTGCTGATGGAGGAGTACCTGCGGACGGCTTCGATGTCCGGGCTCTCCGCCGAACTGGCCTGGCTGGACTGCGGCAGCGGTGCCGACGGGCAGGACCGGTCGTGGGAACTGGGGCCCGACGGGGCACACGGGCTGAGCCGGCAGCAGCGGGACGCGATCCGCTTCCGGGTCGCCGAGGGGATCAAGGGGCGGCCGGGGGACGCGCCGGAGGGGTGGCGCCGGTGGGCGGACGAGGCGTTCCACCCACCGCAGCCGTGGCGGCAGCTGCTGGGAGCGGCGGTACGCTCGGCGGTGAGCGGCGCGGGGGCGGGCGAGAACCACAGCTACCGGCGGCCGTCCCGGCGTTCGGCCGGTGTCCCCAAGGTGCTGCTGCCGAGCCTGCGCCGTACGCCGCCCCGGGTCTGCGTCGTGATCGACACCTCCGGGTCGGTGAGCGACGCGGAGCTGGGCAGCGCCCTGCTGGAGGTGGCGGCGATCTCGCGGTCGGTGGGCGGGCGCCGCGACCTGGTCTCGGTGATCTCCTGCGACGCGGCGGCCGGGGTCGCCGTCCCGCTCTGCCGCGCCGAGAACATCGAACTGATCGGGGGCGGCGGTACGGACCTCCGCTCCGGGTTCGCCCGGGCGCTCCGCTCCCAGCCGCGCCCGGACGTGATCGTCGCCCTGACGGACGGCCAGACCCCGTGGCCCTCCGTACAGCCCTCCTGCCGCACCGTCGTCGGCCTCTTCCCCCGCCCCGCCCGGATCGTGGACGAGGAGGACCCCGACTACGTACCGGACGTTGCCCCGCCGCCCTGGGCACGCGTCGTCACGATCGGCTGAGGCGGCCCAGCCGCGGCAACGCCGGAGCAGCCGCCAGAAAGACCAGGGTGGTCAGGACGAACGGCCAGGTGAAGGTGTGGCCGCCGGACGGGGCGGTGAGGGCGGTGATCGCCGGGGCCAGGGCCGTGGCGGTTGCCGCGCCCGCCACCGCGTACGCGGCCGTCCGGCGGCCGGCCGGGAGGAACACCCCGCACAGCGCCATCGCGACCAGCACCGCGTTGTAGCCGGCCGCGCCGGACGCGATCTGTGCCGTCGGGGCGCCCAGTGCCCAGGCGGTGCCGGTGCCGGTCAGGCTGCCGACGCAGGCCATCGCCCCGGCCGTACGGCTCGCGGCGAAGATGCCGGCGAGGAAGAGCGCGCCGACGTACCACTGCGGCATGAAGAAGACCTGGGCGACGTTGGCGAAGAGGCCGTGCCACAGGTCGGTGAAGGACAGGGCGGCGGGCGGCCCGCCGGTCCCGGGCAGTGCCGCCGGGGCCGCGCCTTGGTGCCAGACGCGCGCGAGGCCCGGCGCGCCGATCGTCAGCGCGCTCGCCACCAGGCAGAACGGGAGAGTGAGGGTGGGCAGTTGCCAGGTGGCCAGGACGCGTGCCGCGGCGGCGGTGACGACCGTGACCACCGCGCTGCCGGCCACCGCGAGCAGCACGGTGGACACGTGCCCGGGGCCGAGGAACACCGCGGAACCGACGGCCACCAGGCAGGCGTTGAACCCTTCGAGGCCCGCCGTGATCCGGTCGCGGTCCACACCGAGCAGGTGTGCCGTGGCCGTGCCGGCCGCGGTGCCGAGGAGCCCGTACAGGCCGTACGCCCAGCCCGCCGCGCACAGCGCCACGGTGAAGACCGCGCCCGTGACCGCGCTCGGCAGGAAGTCGACCTGACCCTGGCCGCGCAGGACATGGACGGTGTGCCGCGCCCAGCGGCGCCGGGCCGGCGGAGCGCTCCGGTCCCGTGGCGCGGCGATCCGATCACGCACGTCGTCCTCCCTCTCCGGCAGGCCGGGCACGCCGGTCACTGCGGGCGCCGTACCGGGCCCGGCCAAGTGGATGCACTTTACAGCTACGTGTTGAGCCGTTACATGTGCGGCGGCGGAGTGGTGGCCGGGTGCCGCAGCGCCAGCCCGTCGACCAGCGCCAGCAGGCCCGTCTCGAACGCGCCCTCGTCGACCCGCTGCTGGTGCTCCGCCAGCAGGTGCGCCTGGCCCAGGTGCGGGTAGTCGGCCGGGTCGTACGCGCTCGGGTCGGCCACGAAGCCGCGCGCGAAGGAGCCCAGCGCGGAGCCCGCGACGAAGTAGCGGACCATGGCGCAGATCCGGGTCGCCTGGGCGGGCGGCCAGCCGGCCTCCACCATGCCGCCGAAGGCCGCGTCGGCCATCTTCAGGCCGGCCGGGCGGCGGCCGGGGCCCTGGGCGAGGAACGGCACGATGTTCGGGTGCGCGGCGAGGGCCGCGCGGTAGGAGCGGGCCCAGGCCAGCAGCCCGGCCCGCCAGTCGGCGCCCGCGCCGAGGGCCGACACGTCCACCTCGGAGATCACCGTGTCGGCGACCGCGTCCAGGATCTCGTCCTTGGTCGTGAAGTGGTTGTACAGGGACGGCCCGCTGACGCCCAGCTCGGCGGCGAGCCGCCGGGTGGACAGGGCCGTCAGGCCCTCCGCGTCGATGAGCGCGAGCGCCGTGGTGACGATGCGCTCCCGGCTCAGCAGGGGCTTGCGGGGTCGGGCCATGCCGCACATAGTAGAGGCTGCCGCCAGAAAACTAGCAGTGGTAGTTAACGGGTGTCCGGCCGTGCCGGGCGGCCCGGCTGCCGTCACCCTCCGCAAGGGGCCTTGATGAACCTGGAGCTGAGCGAGGAGCAGGCTGCCGTCCGGCAGCTCGCCAAGGATTTCGTCGACCGTGAGATCACGCCGCACGCCGCCGCCTGGGACCGCGCCGAGCGCGTCGACCGGTCCGTGGTCAAGAAGCTGGGCGGGCTGGGCTTCCTCGGGCTGACCGTCCCCGAGGAGTACGGCGGTTCCGGCGGTGACCACCTCGCCTACGCGCTGGTGACCGAGGAGCTGGGCCGCGGCGACTCCGCGGTGCGCGGCATCGTCTCCGTATCGCTGGGCCTGGTCGCCAAGACCGTCGCGGCCTGGGGCGACGAGGACCAGAAGCGGCGCTGGCTGCCCCCGCTCACCTCCGGGGACGCCGTCGGCTGCTTCGGTCTCACCGAGCCCGGCACCGGCTCGGACGCGGGCAGCCTGGCCACCCGCGCCGTACGGGACGGCGACTCCTACGTGATCAACGGCAGCAAGATGTTCATCACCAACGGCACCTGGGCCGACGTCGTGCTGCTCTTCGCGCGCACCGGTGACGCGCCGGGGCACAAGGGCGTCAGCGCCTTCCTCGTCCCCGCGGACACGCCCGGCCTGGAGCGCCGGGAGATCCACGGCAAGCTGGGACTGCGCGGCCAGGCCACCGCCGAGCTGGTGCTCCAGGACGTACGGGTGCCCGCGGACGCGATGCTGGCCCCGGAGGGGAAAGGGTTCTCCGTCGCGATGTCCGCCCTGGCCAAGGGGCGGATGTCGGTCGCCGCGGGCTGCGTCGGCATCGCCCAGGCCGCGCTGGACGCCGCCGTCGGGTACGCCACCGAGCGCGAGCAGTTCGGGCGGACCATCGCCCACCACCAGCTGGTGCAGGAGCTGATCACCGACATCGCCGTGGACGTGGACGCCGCGCGCCTGCTGACCTGGCGGGTCGCCGACCTGATCGACCGCGGCGAGCCGTTCGCCACCGAGGCGTCCAAGGCGAAGCTGTTCGCCTCCGAGGCGGCGGTGCGCGCCGCGAACAACGCGCTCCAGGTCTTCGGCGGCTACGGCTACATCGACGAGTACCCGGTCGGCAAGCTGCTCCGGGACGCGCGCGTGATGACGCTGTACGAGGGCACCAGCCAGATCCAGAAGCTGGTCATCGGGCGGGCGCTGACGGGGGTCTCGGCCTTTTGAGGCGGCCGTGACCCGGCCGTGCCGCGCCACTCGGCCCTAAGCGCTTGCTCACCGGCGCGGTAAGGTGTTCGGTCCGTCGCGGAGAGCCCGTGGCGGACCGAGGATCGGGGTGCGCGATGGTCACGGAGGCGGAGCGGGCGGACGGCTCGGCGGAGGACTGGGCCGACGTGTCCCCGGAGGCGGCCCGCCGCCTGGTCCGTGCCGCCGTCCAGGCGTTCGCCGAGCGCGGCTACCACGCCACCACCACCCGCGACATCGCGGGCCGCGCCGGCATGAGCCCCGCCGCGCTCTACATCCACTACAAGACCAAGGAAGAACTGCTCTACAGGATCAGCGGCGTCGGCCACGAGAAGGCTCTGCGGATCATGGAGGAGGCGGCCGCCGCCGAGGGCGGGCCCACCGAGCGGCTCGGCGCCGCCGTCCGCGCCTTCGCGCGCTGGCACGCGCGGCACCACACCACCGCCCGGGTCATCCAGTACGAGCTGCAGGCGCTCAGCGAGGAGCACTACGCGGAGATCGCCGACCTGCGGCGGCGCACCGACCGCTCGCTGCGCGGCATCCTCCAGGACGGCGCGGACGCGGGGGAGTTCACCGTCGGCGACGTGCCGGGCACCACCCTCGCGGTGCTGTCGCTGTGCGTGGACGTGGCCCGCTGGTTCTCCGCGGAGGGCGCCCGTACGCCGGAGGAGGTGGGCGATCTGTACGCCGACCTCGTGCTGCGCATGGTCGGCGCGCGGCGGCCGTGAACCCGTCCGGCCGGGTGCCGGGTCGGCATTGACAGGTCCCGGGGCCGCTGAGCATGCTGAGCAAGCGCTTAGTCGATGACACGTTGATGACACGTTGACGTCACGGTCCGCGCCCCGCGCGACCTGAGGAGGCATACGGACATGGCACAGCCCCGGGTGTTCGGCTCGCTCGACGAGCTGCGGAACGCGGTCGGCGAGGACCTCGGCACCAGCGACTGGCTGGAGGTCGACCAGAAGCGGATCGACCTGTTCGCGGACGCCACCGGCGACCACCAGTGGATCCATGTCGACCCGGAGCGGGCCGCGGCCGGGCCGTTCGGCGCCACGATCGCGCACGGCTATCTGACGCTGGCGCTGCTGCCCGCGCTCGTACCGCAGCTGCTGCGGGTCGACAACGTCAAGATGGGCATCAACTACGGCGTCAACAAGGTCCGCTTCCCCGCTCCCGTCCCGGTCGGCTCGCGCCTGCGGGCCACCGCCCGGATCGCGGACGTGACGGAGGTGCCCGGCGGTGTGCAGCTGGCGACGGCGGTGACGGTCGAGCGCGAGGGCGGCGACAAGCCGGTGTGCGTGGCCGAGACGCTCAGCCGGTTCCTGCTGTGACGGGCCGCTGACCGTAACCTGTGGCGGCCCGCCGACCGTGGCCCGTACGGGCTGCCGCGCGTAGCCCGTACCGGAGGGCAGCCCCGAACCGTCCCCGCGGGCCCACGGATAGGGTTGGCCCGTGCCTCAGCTTCCTTTCAAGGTCCACGAGCTCACGGTCGGCCAGCTCTCCGCGCGTAGCGGCGCCGCGGTGTCCGCCCTGCACTTCTACGAGTCCAAGGGGCTGATCAGCAGCACCCGTACGGCCGGCAACCAGCGCCGCTACACCCGCGACGCGCTGCGCCGGGTCGCCTTCGTGCGCGCCGCCCAGCGGGTCGGCATCCCGCTCGCGGTGATCCGCGACGCGCTCGCCGAGCTGCCCGACGAGCGCACCCCCAACCGGGAGGACTGGGCCCGGCTCTCCGAGGTCTGGCGCGGCGAGCTGGACGAGCGCATCAGCCAGCTCGTCGAGCTGCGCGACCGGCTGACCGACTGCATCGGCTGCGGCTGCCTCTCCCTCCAGAAGTGCGCGCTGTCCAACCCGTACGACGAACTCGGCGAGCAGGGGCCGGGCGCGCGGCGGCTGCGCGTGGACCGGGCCGCCGGCGCACCGTCCCGGACGGGCGCGGCCGGCGCCGGGCCCGGCGCGCCCGACGGGTGCAGCACGGGCTGCTGAGGACTCACCAAACCTCCGGCTTGCGGTGCGCCCACGGCCGGGCCTGTTCCAGCTGCGCCGAGAGCGCGACCAGCGTCGCGTCCTCCCCGTACCGTCCGCCGAGCATGACGCCGATCGGCAGACCGGCCGCGTTCCAGTGCAGCGGGACGTTCACCGCGGGCTGGCCGGTGGCGTTGTAGAGCGGCGTGAACGGGGTGAAGGCGCCGACCGCGGCGAACTCGGCCTGCGGGTCGGCGTCGTTGCGCAGTTCGCCCACGCGCGGCGGCGGCGTCGCGACCGTCGGCGTCAGCACCACGTCGAACCCGCTGCCGCGCGGCATCACCCCGTCGGCGATCAGCTGCCCCAGCATCCGGAACGCGTACAGCGCGCGGGCGTACTCGGTCCCCGGGATCTCCGCGCCGCGCCTGCGCAGATAGCGGGTCAGCGGAAGCAGCTCCGCCTCACGCTCCGGCGGTACCGGGCGGTTGGCGGCGATCACCGACCAGACGCGGGTGAAGGCCAGGCGGTAGCTGTCGTCGGCGGGCAGGGTCAGTTCGTCCACCTCGTGCCCGAGGTCCGCCAGGAGCGCGGCCGTCTCCGTGACGGCGGCCCGGCAGTCCGGGTGCACCTCGACGCCCGGGAACGGCACGTCGACCAGCCAGCCGACGCGCAGCCGCCCCGGGTCGCGCCCGGCGTACGCGGTGTACGTCTCGCCGGGCGGCAGCGCGGGCGCCGCGTACGGGTCGCCGGGCATCGGACCGGCCATCGCGTCCAGCAGCGCGGCGGCATCCGCGACCGTACGGGCGAGCGGGCCTGCCGTACCCAGGCCGGAGACGTCGTGGAGCAGCGGTCCCGAGCTGATCAGACCGCGGCTCGGTTTGATGCCGTACAGGCCGCAGAGCGCGGCGGGGATACGGACCGAGCCGCCGCCGTCGCTGCCGTGCGCCACCGGGGCCAGCCCGCCGGCCACCGCCGTGGCGGCCCCACCGCTCGAACCGCCCGCCATACGCTCCAGGTCCCAGGGGGTGCGGGCGGGCGGCGCGAGGAGGTTCTCCGTGTAGCAGGGCAGGCCGAATTCGGGGGTGTTGGTCTTGCCGAGCAGGATCGTGCCCGCCCGGCGCAGCTTGGTGACGACGTGGTCGTCCCGCTCCGGCACCTGGTCGGCGAACGCCCGCGAGCCCATCGTGCAGCGCACCCCGGCGACCTGCGTGAGGTCCTTGACCGGCACCGGGACCCCGTGCAGCGGCGGCAGCTCCCGGCCCTCGCGCCGCGCCGCGGCCGCCTCGTCCTCCGCCGCGGCCGCCTGCTTGCGGGCGATGTCGGGGGTACGGGTGAGGAACGCGCCGAGCGTGCTGTCCAGGTCCTCGGCGCGGGCGAGGTAGTGCTCGGTGATCTCCACGGGGGACAGTTCGCCGCTCCGTACCCCGGCGGCCTGCTCCAGAGCGGTCAGATCGTGCAGTTCGGCCATGCGGGTCCGCCTTCGGGTGCGCTGTGGGGGACCGGTCCGGGCGGACCGGCGGTGCTGTGTCAGCCCGTGAAGAGTTGTCTCAGCTTCAGGGCCAGTTCGTAAAGGCCGTACCCGAACGGGAGGCCGACCCACAGCCAGGCCACGGCGAGCAGGGCGGTGCGGCGGGCGGTCACGGGGCGGCTCCCTTCGGAGCGGTGGGGGAGGCGGCCCGGGCCCCGGCCGGCGGTGGTTCGTGGTACCGGGGATGGACGGGCCGCACCAGCTCGTTGGCGGCGAACCCGACGACGAGCAGACCGATCATGATGAAGAAGGAGGTCGTGTACAGCTCGGGGCCGGTGTGCCCGGCGGACCTGCGGGCGTCGGCGACGGCGTTGACGATCAGCGGACCGAGGACGCCCGCGGTGGACCACGCGGTGAGCAGCCGGCCGTGGATCGCGCCCACCTGGTACGTGCCGAACAGGTCCGTCAAGTAGGCGGGCACGGTGGCGAAACCGCCCCCGTAGAACGAGAGCAGCACCGCGGCGCACACGATGAACAGCGGCTTGGAGGCGTCGCCCGCCAGCGCGATCAGCAGGTACATCAGCGCGCCCGCGCCCAGGTAGAGGCGGTAGACGTGCTTGCGTCCGGCCAGGTCGGAGGTGGCCGACCAGACGATCCGGCCGAGCATGTTGGCCAGCGAGAGCAGGCCGACGAAGCCCGCTGCGGCCGAGACGCTCACCGGCGCCGGACCGCGCGCGAAGAAGTCGGCGACCATCGGCGCCGCCTTCTCCAGGATGCCGATGCCTGCCGTGACGTTCGTGCACAGCACCACCCAGAGGCACCAGAACTGCGGGGTGCGCAGGGCGTTGCGGGCGGAGACCTGCGCGGTGGTGATCAGCGGGCGGGACGCTGTCGCGGTCCGGTGCGCACCGGGGGCGTCCCGGCCGGTGGGCGGCAGCCGTACCAGCAGCACCCCGAGCGTCATGAAGACCGCGTACGCCAGCCCCATCACCAGGAACGTGCGGGCGATCCCGGACGGGCCGGTGCCCAGCACGCCCAGCAGCCAGGCCGACCACGGCGAGGCGATCAGGGCGCCGCCGCCGAAGCCCATGATGGCGATGCCGGTGGCCGTGCCGGGGCGGTCCGGGAACCACTTGATGAGTGTGGAGACGGGGGAGATGTAGCCGATGCCCAGGCCGACGCCGCCGATCACCCCGTAGCCGAGGACGACGAGCCAGTACTGGCGGGTGGCCGCGCCGAGCGCCGCCACCAGGAAGCCCGCGGAGAAGCAGACCGCCGAGACGGCCATCGCCCAGCGCGGCCCGTTGCGCTCGACGAGGGTGCCGCCGAACGCGGCGGACAGCCCCAGCATGACGATGGCCAGCTGGAAGGGGAGCGCGGAGGCCGTCCCGGACAGGCCGAGCGCGGACTCCAGGGGAGGCTTGAACACGCTCCACGCGTACGCCTGCCCGATGGCGAGGTGGATCGACAGCGCCGCGGGCGGCACGAGCCAGCGGCTCCAGCCCGGCGGCGCGACGGCGGTACGGGAACGGCCGGACGCACACATGAGGCGGAACGTACAGCGTTCACCCACCTCCGGGAAGTACGCCCGCACCGCGCCCGCCCCCGCGGACGTCCTGCCACCCGTCCCCGCGAACGCCCTGCCGCCCCGGCCGAGCGCCCACGCCGCCCCGGCGACGCGCCCCGGCCGCCCCTCAGGCCGCCACGAACAGCCGCCGCTCGCGGGACGACTGCCGCGCCTGCGCCAGCGTCTCCCTGGTCAGCACCGCCAGCGGCGCCACGATCCCGCACTCCTGGCACACCGGTCCCGCCATCGGGAAGCGTTCGAGATCCGTGCGCCAGACGAATCGCGGCGTGTCGCAGACCGGGCAGTCCGCCCGCGGCGTACCCGCCTCCATCGCGCGGATCATGCTGCGCAGCACCGCGGCCAGCGGCGCCGCCGGATGCCGGTGGGGCGCTTCGCACGGCACGATGTCACAGCCGCCCCACGTCCGCCGGTGCCAGTCGTCGAGCGCGCTGGGCTGCCGAATGCCGTCGTGCTTCTCGCGGCGCCTGCGGGCCGCGAACTCCTGCTCGTACCCGAGCCAGACGGCGCGGGCCTCTTCCAGTTCCTCCAGCGCGGCCACCAGCCGCGCCGGGTCGGGTTCGCGGTCCTCGGTCGCGATGCCCGCCCTGGTGCACAGATGGTGCCAGGTCGCGCGGTGCCCGTACGGGGCGAAGCGTTCAAGGCACTTGCGCAGGGCCGTACGCCGCTGGGTGGCGACGAGACGGGGGTTGCGCACCTGTTCTGCGAGAGCTCTGAAACCGGCCAATTCATCCCACCTCCGTGGGGAGGACCCGACTGGACAGAGAATGGACGTAGCGGACCGCCCACCGGATCCATCGAACTGTCTTGCGGGTGTGTGGTGGCGGCACTCGCGCCGCACCGGTCGCCCCTCGCTCCCGGTGTCCCCCGCGGCGCCCGGCGCGCCTCGTGTGCATCATCCACCGTACATCTGTGGGGATTTGAGAAAGTTAAGGTTGCCCACCTTCCGACTGCGGCGCGGTACCGGCGCCCTCATCGCAAGGGGCGCCGGTGACTCCTGGTACCCAAGCCGCGGGCGATCGATCCATGCGGCGGGCTACTTGGCGGTATCCGGTCGGTCGTGTGCGAAGCGGTTTCGTACGCCCCGCCCCCGTACGAGCACCTGCTCGCGCCGCGCGGACGGAGGCTACCTACCGGTCACCCGCCCGGCCCCCAGCACCACCCGCGCCAGTTCCCCGTGGCAGATGTCGCTGTGCGCGCCGGCGGGCGGCGGGCCGTCACGCACCACCGAGGACGCGTCGATGCTCACGCAGCCCGCACCCGGCACCGCGGCGCCCAGCCGCACGATCCGGGTGCCGTCCACCGCCTGGATGCCGTCATGGCCGATCGCGCCCCAGCGGTCGAACAGGCCAAGGAAGCTCGCCGAGTCGCCGGAGAGCTTGGAGGCCAGCGGATAGAGCATGCTCAGCGCCGAGTCGTGCCGCGAGAAGCAGGCCACCATCGGCCCGTCCACCCGCTGCTGCACCCCTTTCAGTGCCCCGCCCCGGTCCGGGTCGTGCGGCAGCCGGGCAGCGAAGGCGTAGTGCGAGAAGGCCCCTTGCAGCAGGGTCACGGACTTCACCCCGGTGGCCCCGGCGGGCATGCCGCGCAGCGCGTACGACACCAGCCGGGCGCCGAAGCTGTGCCCGATCAGGTGGATGCGCACCCCCGGCGCGCTCTTCACCAGCGCGCCGAGCACCGGGCCCAGCCCCAGCTGGCCCACCACGCCCGCACGCCGCTTCATCCCGTAGTAACTCGACTGCCGCAGGAACTCCTTGGCCCCGTTCCACAGCCGCTTCAGACCGTCCCCGAACAGCTCCTGCTGCCCGCACTTCTCCAGCGCCGCCGTGAAGATCTCGCACACCCCGAGCGGGTCGTCGGTGAGCATCGCGGGCGTGCCGGTGCCCATGTCCTCGGCCAGCTGTTCCGCCGGGCTGTCCGCGCGTACGGACACCAGGTCGCGTACGAGGCGCGCGTACTCGTCGAAGGCGGACCGGGCCTCGGGCCGCTCGGCCAGCAGCTCCTGGACGCGCCGCAGCGTCAGGTCGCGGCCGGGGAAGCACCGCGCCAGAGCGCGCAGCGTCGCGTCGTCCAGCAGCGGCGGACCGGCCGGCGCGGTGGGCGCGGCGGCCGGTGCCGGGGGGAAGTCCGGGATCGGCTCGTCCGTGAACCGCATCGCCGGCCAGATCACCCCGGCGTACCCGAGGCGCACCCCGGCCCCCGCCATCGCGGGGAACGGCGCGAAGAACCGCCCGTACAGGCGCGTGGCCATCGACCGGTCGTTGTTCCAGCCGTGCGCGAAGACCAGCAGATCGGTGACGCGCTGCTGCGCCGCCCCGGCCACCAGCCGGTCCCGCTGCCCGGCGTCCGGGTCGCCGTCGGCGTCGAACGTCAGCTCCCAGTACGGCAGTACGCCGATGTCCGCTGCGCCGGAACTGCCCGCGGTATCCGTCATGACGACCCCCTGAGCGGCGCGCCGGGCCACGCTGCCGGGCCGGAATTCCGGGCCGCGCCGCGTTGTGCAGCGCATCGTCCTGCGGAGGGGTGGATCCGGCCATACGTCAGGTGTGGCCGATTCACGCCGGGGCGGGACGGGGGCGGGCCGACCCGGGATGGGGGCGGGCCGATCCGGGACGGCGCGGGGCGGCCCCGGTGCCGTTACCGGTGCGCGCCGATCCCTACCCCGCCAACTCCCTCTCCCGCGTCTCCGGCAGCGCCAGTACGCACCCCAGCGACACGACCGCCATCGCCGTCACGTACCACCCCACGGAGCTCGACCCGAAGGCCGCCTGCAACCGGGTCGCCACCAGCGGCGACACCGCGCCGCCCAGCACCCCGCCGAGGTTGTAAGCCAGCGAGGCGCCCGAGTACCGCACGGTGGTGCCGAACAGCTCCGGCAGGTACGCGCCCATCGGCCCGTACACCACACCCATGCAGAAGAGCGCACCGCCGATCGCCACCGCGATCAGCACCGGCTGCCCGGTGTCCAGCAGCGGAAAGAGGACGAGCCCCCAGACGCCCGCGGCCCCCGTCCCGGCCAGCACCAGCTTGCGGCGCCCCGCGCCGTCCGAGCGGGTGGCGGCGAGCCAGGTGCCCGCCGCCAGGAACAGGCAGGCGACCAGCGAGAGGGCGAGCATGGTGTTGCGCGGGACGCCGAGCGTCCCGGTGGCGTACGCCAGGCAGTACGTCGTAGCGGTGTAGAAGAGCCCGTACGCGACGACCATGCCGCCCGCCCCGAGCAGCAGCTCCCGCGGATACCGCCGCAGCACATCCAGCACCGGCACCCGGCCGGCTTCCCGCTTGCTCATCACCTCCGCGAAGACCGGCGTCTCGCTGATCTTCAGCCGTACGAACAGTCCCACCGCCACCAGCAGGAACGACAGCAGGAACGGCACCCGCCATCCCCACGACCGGAACGCGCCGTCGTCCAGCACCGCCGACAGCAGCCAGAACACCCCGGTGGCCGCGAAGAACCCGACCGACGGCCCCAGTTGCGGAAACGCCGCATACAGCCCGCGCCGCTTCTTCGGCGCATGCTCCACCGCCAGCAGCGCGGCCCCGCCCCACTCGCCGCCGAGCCCGATCCCCTGCAGGAACCGCAGCAGGATCAACAACAGCGGCGCCCAGACCCCCAGCGTCCCGTACCCCGGCAACAACCCCACCAGCGCCGTCGACAACCCCATCAACAACAACGAGGCCACCAACACGGACTTCCGCCCCACCCGGTCCCCGAAATGCCCGAACACCACCGACCCGAGAGGCCGCGCCGCGAACGCCACCGCATAGGTGGAGAACGACGCGAGGGTCGCGTTGACCGGGTCCAGGGTCGGGAAGAACGCCTGGTTGAGGACGAGGGCGGCGGCCGTCCCGTAGATGTAGAAGTCGTAGAACTCGATGGCCGTCCCGATGAACGAGGCCACGGCCACGCGGCGGAGGCTTTCGGGGGCGGCGGGAGAGCCGGGCGCGGCGGTGCCCTCGCCCTGGTCCGGAACCGTTGCGGCCGGGAAGAGTTCCGCCGGGTTGGCTGCTGATGACGCGTCACTGTGCATGAGGCGCACTGTCGGGCGGGAGGGTGGGGGAGTCAATAGGTGGGATGGGGGGTCTTGGATGATGAGACGGCCTGTACCGTCAAAAACTCACCCCGCGATGGTCGGCCCACTTCTCGGCAGCCCCGAGCATGGCTTGGAGCCAGGCGGCGTCGGACGACCGGTCGCAGCGCGCCTTGGCCCGCCGGCCCTGGGAGCCTCCTGGCGTTGAGTTGCGCAAGGCGCCGCCGCCACTTGCCATCGTGCGTATCCGCCGGTCCGTGACTTTCTGGCCCAATGCGATGAAGCCGCACGGGTCAGGAGGCTGCTGCTCGCGGACATCATTTCGCCACGGAGTGGAGGACACGCCCATGAGGCCGACGCCTGATGACCCCGACGCGTGGCACGCCTACCTCGCGGAGGGCAATGCCAAGCAGCCCCGTAAGCGTGTCGCTGCCGACGTGCTGCTCCGCAACACGCATGGGACCTACCTGCTCGTGCAGCCGACGTACAAGCCTGGGTGGGATCTTCCCGGAGGCATGGCGGAAGCGAACGAAGCGCCCGAGGACGCGGCCGTGCGAGAAGTGAAGGAAGAGCTCGGCGTGACCATTACGTTGCTGGGACTGCTGGTTGTGGACCGGGTGCCGCCCCATGGGCCTCGGTGCGATCAGTTGGCATTCATCTTCGACGTTTCCGCAGGTCAGAAGGCTTGTCTGGGAGCCTCTCGGTGTGCCTCGGTGTACTGCTGTGAGTGCTTCCCCAAGGAGGGGGATACGTCCACCAGCGAGGAGGCCGGGGAGCCAGGCCACGTCACCCTCCGGGCACGGTGGCAGGGCGGTGAACCTCCAGAATGACTGCGGTCCCGGCCACCGTTCGGTCCTCGTGCATGGTGATCTGCCGGCCGGGCCGGACGTGCGTCCAGTGGGCGGGGGTGAGGGGTACAAGACGAACCGTGGCATGCCCGCCGGGCTCCAGCGTGGGCATGTTCTCGATCCAGAGCGCGGCGATGCTGACCGCACGTTCACCGGTGGGTGAGAGCTGTCCGATGTCCCACATGGGGCGCAGAACACCGGCGCCGACGATGGGTGTCGTGCGTCGTGCCTCGCGGGCAGGACGGAGCGTCAGATCGGCTCGGATCGCGCCGTTGCGGATCTCGGCGCATCGCCAATGGCACCAGGCCGCGCTCCGCTCAAGCCCGAGCTGCTCAGCCGCTTCGGCGAGCTTCTGCCAGAACGCCAGAGGGAGCGAGCGACCGTCTCCGAGCTCCTCCAGCAGGCTCAGGGCGGTCTCCCACTCGTCGTGGGCGAGGTAGTCCCAGATGTCTTGCACCGTGATGTCGTTCTCGGTGGCGGTCTCTTCCGGGGCCAGCAGGGAGGCTGATTCGAGCAGCTCGGGGACGTACACGCGCTCATTGTCGACCATTTGCAAGAGCGTCCCGGTCACTCGCTCAACTCATGGCCCTGAGAAGATGAGCATGGCGACGGCGACACGCGTGGAGGACGTGGCGAACTCACCGGTAGCGCAAGTACTCCCGCCGCATCCGACGGAAGCCGGCCAAGTCCTCCTGCCAGGCCGCGGTCACCTCGTCCACCCCGGCGCCGGCGTCGATCATCGTGCGGACGCGTGGGGTGCCGGTCAGCTTGTCGATCCAGTGGTCCGGGCGCCAGGCGAAGGCGGGCCAGGTGCGGGCCGCGGTGACCAGCAGGGCGATGCCCGTACGGACCGGGTCGAAGGCCCTGCGGTCGTGGACGTGGAGCTGGACGCCGCCGACGGTCTTGCCCTGGAACTTGGAGAAGGCGGGGGCGAAGTAGGCCTCACGGAAGTGGACGCCGGGGAGACCGATGTCTGCGGCGAGGGTGTTGACCGCGGCGGCCCAGCGGCGGTCGATGCCGTCCGCGCCCAGGAGCTCGAAGGGGCGGGTGGTGCCGCGGCCCTCGGAGAGGTTGGTGCCTTCGAAGAGGCAGGTGCCCGCGTAGACCAGGGCGGTGTCCGGGGTGGGCATGTTGGGGCTGGGCGGGACCCAGGGGAGGCCGGTCGCGTCGAAGAAGTCCGACCGCCGCCAGCCCTTCATCAGGACGGTCTCCAGGTCGGCCGCCCGGCCCGCCGCGCGGGGTACGAACTCGGCGTTGAAGAGTTGGGCGAGTTCCGCCACGGTCATGCCGTGCGCGAGGGCGATCGGTTCCCGGCCCACGCCGGACGCCTGCGCGCGCTCCAGTACGGGGCCGGCGGCGGCGCGGCCGGTCACCGGGTTGGGGCGGTCGAGGACGACGAAGCGCTTGCCCGCGAGGACGGACGCGACCATGCAGTCGTACAGCGTCCAGATATAGGTGTAGAAGCGCGCCCCGACGTCCTGGATGTCGAAGACGACCGTGTCCACGCCGGACCGGGTGAAGATGTCCGCCAGCGCCCGGCCGCTCTTGCCGTACGTGTCGTGGACGGGCAGGCCGGTGGCCGGGTCCTCGTAGCTGCCCTCCGAGCCGCCCGCCTGCGCCGTGCCCCGGAAGCCGTGCTCGGGGCCGAAGACGGCGGTCAGGTTCACCCGGTCGTCGGTGTGCATCACGTCCACGATGTGGCGTACGTCGGGGGTGACACCGGTGGGGTTGGTGACGATGCCGGTGCGGCGGCCGGACAGGAGGGCGTAGCCGTCGGCTGCCAGGCGGTCGAAGCCGGTACGGACCCGGGGGCGGGCAGCCCCTGTCTCCCCTGGCCCCGCCTCACCGGTCCCGGTGGTGCCTGTGCTCCCGTACGCCGCAGCCGCCTCACCCGTCATCGCCGTCGCACCCACCATGCTCGTGACCGCCGTCGCGGCCAGCAGATTCCGTCTGGACAGGGTCATGCGTCCACCTCCGCCGTCAGGCCAGTGTGGTGCGCACGCTAACGCCCGGCGGCCGCCGGGGGAACGCGCCGGACGGCGTGCCGCGCGCCCTCGCCGCGTCCGGCGCACGGGCCGGTCCGCGCCCTTCCGCTCCGGCATACCGACTGGTTAGTCTGCCTGGCAGTCGAGTCAGGGGCGACCGATCAGGGCGACCGAGGGAGACCGCAGGTGGAAGCCGTACGGGACAGGACAGTCGTGGTGACCGGGGCGGGCGGCGGCATCGGTGCCGCGCTGGCCCGCCGCTTCGCCGCCGGAGGGGCGCGGGTGGCGGTCAACGACCTGGACGCGGCCAAGGCCGAGGCGACAGCCCGGGAGATCGGCGCGGTCGCCGTGCCCGGGGACGCCTCCACCGTCGTGCCCGCAGCCCGTGAAGCGCTCGGCGGGACCGTCGACATCTTCTGCGCCAATGCCGGGGTCGGCACCGGCGGCGGGCCCGAGGCGCCGGACGACGCCTGGGAGCTGGCCTGGGACGTCAACGTGATGGCGCATGTACGGGCCGCCCGCGCGCTGCTGCCCGAGTGGCTGGAGCGTGGCGCGGGCCGGTTCGTGTCCACCGTGTCCGCGGCGGGCCTGCTGACCATGGTGGGCGCGGCCCCGTACAGCGTCACCAAGCACGGCGCGTACGCCTTCGCGGAGTGGCTGTCGCTCACGTACCGGCACCGCGGCATAGCCGTGCACGCGATCTGTCCGCAGGGGGTGCGCACCGACATGCTCGCGGCCACCGGCGCGGCCGGGGAACTGGTGCTGACCCCGACGGCGATCGAGCCCGCCGCCGTCGCCGACGCGCTCTTCGCGGCGATGGCGGAGGAGCGGTTCCTGGTGCTGCCGCACCCGGAGGTCGGGGAGTACTACACCGCGCGGGCGGGCGACACCGAGCGGTGGCTGGGCGGCATGAACCGCCTCCAGCGGAAGCTGGAAGGCGCCGGGCGGCCGGAGGCCGTCGTGGAGCCGGACACCGGTGCCGCCGCGGCCGAGGAGGTGGCCCGATGACCTCCTACCAGGACGAGGCCTCCCAGCGGGGCAAGACGCCCTCCCACCAGGGCAAGACGCCCTCCTACCAGGACAAGCCCTGGCTCGCCCAGCTCACCGACGCCCAGCGCGCCCCCGTCCACCCGCACCCCTCCGCCCTGCACGCCTTCCGGGAAGCCGCCCGCCGGGCCCCGGACCGCACCGCCCTCGCCTACTTCGACGGCCGGCTCTCGTACGCGGAGGTCGACGCGCTCAGCGACGGCGTGGCCGGGCACCTGGCGGCACACGGCTTCCGGCCCGGCGACCGTGCCGCGATCATGCTCCAGAACACCCCGCACTTCGCCCTCGCGCTGCTCGGCATCTGGAAGGCGGGCGGCATCGTCGTCCCCGTCAACCCCATGTACAAGTCCGCCGAGATGACGCACATCCTCACCGACGCCGAGGTCACCGCGATCGTCTGCGCGGACCACACCTGGGACGCGTTCCTGCGTACGACGGCTGCCGCCGCGCCCTCCGTGCGGATCGCCCTGACCGCCTGCGAGCGGGACCTCCAGACCCGCGACGACGCGCGCGTGCTGCGCGGCGAGCGGCTCGGGCCGCGCGAGGGCGCCGACGACCTGCTGGCGGCGGCCCGCGCGTACGAGGGACGGCCGCCCGGCGTGGCCGGACCGGACGCCGCCGACACCGCCCTGATCAGCTACACCTCGGGCACCAGCGGCACGCCCAAGGGCGCCACCAACACCCACGGCAACATCGCCTACAACGCCGAGCGGCAGCGCACCGGCCTCGGCCTGCCCGACGGCGCCACCTACTTCGCGCTGGCCCCGCTGTTCCACATCACCGGCATGGTCTGCGAACTGGCCGCCTGCTTCGCCAACGCCGGCACCCTCGCGCTGGCCTACCGCTTCGAGCCGGGTGTCGTCCTAGACGCCTTCCTGGAGCACCGGCCCGCCTACACCGTCGGCCCGTCCACCGCCTACATGGCGCTGACGGCCCACCCCGGCGTCACCCGCGACCACTTCGCGTCCTTCTCCTCCCTCTCCTCGGGCGGGGCGCCGCTGCCGCCCGCGCTGGTCGAGAAGTTCCGCGCGGACTTCGGCCCGTACCTGCACAACGGTTACGGGCTGACCGAGTGCACCGCCCCCTGCGCCAGCGTCCCGCCCGGCCGCGAGGCGCCCGTCGACCCGGCCTCCGGCACCCTCGCCGTCGGCGTGCCGGGCCCCGACACGGTCATCCGGATCATCGACGACCAGGGCCGGGACGTGCCGTTCGGGGAGCAGGGCGAGATCGCGGTGCGCGGCCCGCAGGTGGTGCCCGGTTACTGGCGCCGCCCGGACGCCACCGCCGAGGCCCTGCCGGACGGTGAACTGCGCACCGGCGACATCGGTTTCATGGACGCGGGCGGCTGGCTGTACGTCGTGGACCGCAAGAAGGACATGATCAACGCGTCCGGCTTCAAGGTGTGGCCGCGGGAGGTCGAGGACGTGCTCTACGGCCACCCCGCGGTGCGCGAGGCGGCCGTGGTCGGCGTGCCGGACGCGTACCGGGGCGAGTCGGTCAAGGCGTATGTGAGCCTGCGGCCCGGGCAGCACGCGGAGCCGGCCGAGCTGGCCGGGTACTGCAAGGAGCGGCTGGCCGCGTACAAGTACCCGCGCCAGGTGGAGATCCTGCCCGAGCTGCCGAAGACGACCAGTGGCAAGATCCTCAGGCGGGAACTGCGCGGGCGCGGCTGACCGCGCCCGCGGGGGCACCACGCAGCGACACCACGCAGCGACACCACGCAGCGACACCACGCAGCGACACCACGCAACGACACGACGCATGACGCACAGCGCACGACGCACGAGGGACAGGTGAGGGCGATGGCCGGCACGACGGACGGCGGGAGTACCGGGAGCGCCGGGAGCACGGGGAATTCCGCAGGCACCGCA
This sequence comes from Streptomyces rimosus subsp. rimosus, assembly GCF_000720725.1. Lineage (GTDB taxonomy): Bacteria > Actinomycetota > Actinomycetes > Streptomycetales > Streptomycetaceae > Streptomyces > Streptomyces rimosus_A. Next base: position 101,187 of record NZ_JOCQ01000006.1, on the reverse strand, counting down.
ACCGCCAAGCCCGTGGCCCAGCGGCTGCTGGCCACCGCCACCCGCCTCTTCGCCGAGCGGGGCTACGACCGCACCTCCGTCCAGGAAATCGTGGAGGCCGCCGGCGTCACCAAGGGCGCCCTGTACCACTACTTCGGCTCCAAGGACGACCTGCTGCACGAGGTGTACGGCCGGGTGCTGCGGCTCCAGCAGGAGCGCCTGGACCACTTCGCGGACGACGACGCGCCGGTGGAGCGGCGGCTGCGGGACGCCGCGGCGGACGTCGTGGTCACCACCATCGAGAACCTCGACGACACGAAGATCTTCTTCCGCTCGATGCACCACCTCTCGCCCGAGAAGGACAAGCAGGTACGGGCCGAGCGGCGGCGCTACCACGAGCGGTTCCGCGCACTGGTCGAAGAGGGCCAGCGCACCGGGGTGTTCAGCAGCGCCACCCCCGCCGACCTGGTCGTGGACTACCACTTCGGTTCGGTGCACCACCTCGGCACCTGGTACCGCGAGGACGGCCCGCTCACCCCCCAGCAGGTCGCCGACCACCTCGCCGACCTGCTGCTGCGGGCACTGCGGCCGTGAGGGGCACCGGACAACGGCAGGGCTCAGGTCTCGAAGGACCTGCACCAGCGGTTGAACTCTTCGCAGTCGGCGACGAGGTCGAGCAGGCGCCATTCCCCTTCTCCAGTGGAAGTGGCTCGTAGTGTGTCGGCCGGGTCGATGACAGGCCACCAGGGGACGCTGTCGTCCTCCCCGCCGACGGCCTCGTCCTCGTCGAGCCGATCGAGAGCGTCCGCCGGAATCGACTCCCGGGCGGCGTACACCACTGGGTAGCCGCCCGCGGGCGGCGGCGTGGGCGGTTCCTCGGGGACGCACCGCCAGACGAGACCGAGGTTGCGTACGAATACCTCGCCCAAGTACCAGGCGGCTACCGCGGCAAAGGGGCTGTCACGATCGATGTCGGCTTCGTGCCGGTCGGCGTACCGGCTCTTGAGAGCGTCTTCGAGGAGCCCGACCGAGGCCAGGCTGAAGTCCCATTCATCGCCCAGTTCCTTGCTCCACGCGGGAAAGGCAGCGCGCTGGGCTGCCAGCCAGGAGTTCAGCCGGGGGTTGTCGGCCCATCGCGGCCGGTCGATGTCATGCGGCATGCGGCAACCCTAGGCCGACGGTGGTCGCCGGACAGGGGCCGTCACCGGTCGTTGGCGGCGCCGGTCCCTCAGACCCCGCCGATCCGCTTCTCGAACCAGTGGTGGGCGTACGGCTCGTCGTTGAAGGCCGGGACCTCTTCGAAGCCGTACGAGCGGTACAGGTCGATGGCGCCGCCGAGCGCCTTGTTGGTGTCCAGGCGCAGGACGTCACGGCCGTGCCGTACGGCCCGTGCCTCCAGCTCGCCCAGCAGGCGGCGGCCGAGGCCGAGCCGTCGCGCGTCGGGAGCCACCCACATGCGTTTGGCCTCGGCCGGGGCGCCGGGCGGCAGCTTCAGGCCCGCGCAGCCGACGGGTGCGCCGTGCAGCCGGGCGACCAGGAACAGGCCGTTCGGCGGCCGGAGTTCACCGGCGTCGGGCAGCAGGCTCCGAGTGGGGTCGAAACCGGTCTCGAACTGTTCCTGCATCTCGGCGAAGTAGGCCTTCAGGCAGTGCTGCGCGTCGGGGTGGGCCGGGTCGACGGCGTCCAGCGTGACCGTCGTGGCGGTCAGCAGCCGGTCGACCTCGGCCATGGCGGCGACCAGCCGGGCGCGCTGGCCGGCGTTGAGCGGCTCCAGCAGGGAGCCGGCCAGCTCGTTGCTGCGGTCGTCCAGCGCGGCGTGCTCCGCGCGGCCCGCTTCGGTGAGCCGGACGGTGCGCACGCGCCGGTCCTCGGGCTGCGGCTCCACCGTGACCAGGCCGTCGGCCTCCAGGGAGCGCAGCAGCCGGCTCAGGTAACCGGAGTCCAGCCCGAGGCGCTCGCGCAGCCGCCGTACGTCCTGCCCCCGCTCGCCGATCTCCCAGAGCAGCCGGGCCTCGCCGATGGGCCGGTCGCGGCCGAGGTAGTGGTCGTGGAGCACGCCCACGCGTTCGGTGACGGTGCGGTTGAAGCGCCGCACCTGCTTGATCTGTGCCGCATCCATTCCCTGACCTTAGTCAGAGAATGGATGCGGGTCCAGTGTCACATGTAGGCCTTCAGCTCCCGCCGCGCCAGCGACCGCTGGTGCACCTCGTCCGGCCCGTCCGCCAGGCGCAACGTGCGCGCCGCCGCCCACAGCTCCGCCAGCGGGAAGTCCTGGCTCACCCCGCCCGCGCCGTGCAGCTGCACGGCCCGGTCGAGGATGTCCACGACCGTACGCGGTGTTGCGATCTTGATGGCCTGGATCTCCGTGTGCGCGCCCTTGTTGCCCACGGTGTCCATCAGCCACGCGGTCTTCAGCACCAGCAGCCGCAGCTGCTCCACGGCCACCCGCGCGTCGGCGATCCACTGCTGGACGGTGCCCTGGCGCGCCAGCGGCTTGCCGAAGGCCGTACGGGACACGGCGCGGCGGCACATCAGCTCGATCGCGCGCTCGGCCATCCCGATCAGCCGCATGCAGTGGTGGATGCGGCCGGGGCCGAGCCGGGCCTGTGCGATGCCAAAGCCGCCGCCCTCCTCGCCGATCAGGTTCGCCACGGGTACCCGCACGTCGTGGAAGACGACCTCGGCGTGGCCGCCGTGGTAGTGGTCCTCGTAGCCGTACACCCGCATGGCGCGGCGGACTTCGAGGCCCGGGGCGTCGCGCGGGACCAGCACCATCGACTGCTGGCGGCGCACGTCCGCGCCGTCCGGGTCGGTCTTGCCCATCACGATGAAGATCCGGCACAGCGGGTTCATCGCGCCGGAGATGTACCACTTGCGGCCGTTGATGACGTACTGGTCGCCGTCCCGCTCGATACGGGTCTCGATGTTCGTGGCGTCCGAGGAGGCCACGTCGGGCTCGGTCATCGCGAACGCCGACCGGATCTCGCCCGCCAGCAGTGGGTGCAGCCACTGCTTCTTCTGCTCCGCCGAGCCGAACTGTGCCAGCACCTCCATGTTCCCGGTGTCCGGCGCCGCGCAGTTCAGTGCGGTGGGCGCCAGCTGCGGGCTGCGGCCGGTGATCTCGGCCAGCGGCGCGTACTGGAGGTTGGTCAGCCCCGCCCCGTGCTCCTCGTCGGGCAGGAACAGGTTCCACAGCCCGCGCCTGCGCGCCTCGGCCTTCAGGTCCTCCACGATCTGCGGGGTGTCCCACGGCGAGGCGAGCGCCGCCCGCTGCTCGTCGGCGACCGCCTCGGCCGGGTACACCTGCTCGTCCATGAAGGACAGCAGATTCTTCCGCAGCTCCTCGGTACGGGCGTCGAATGCGAAGTCCATCGGTGTGCCTCAGCCTTCCTCGGCGGTCGTCAGGGTGTCGAGCGTGGCCCGGCCGCGGTCGATGAAGACCGGCACCAGCTCGCCGATCCGGTCGAAGCCCGCGCCGACGGTCTGCCCGAGCGTGAAGCGGTAGTGGATGCCCTCCAGGATCACCGCGAGCTTGAAGTACGCGAACGCCGTGTACCAGGCGATGCCGGACACGTCCCGGCCGGACCCGGCCGCGTACCGCTCGATCAGTTCGGCCGCCTCCGGATGGCCGGGCGCGCCGCGCGTGGTGGCGATCGGGGAGCCGGGCACGTCCTCCTGCTCGCTGTACATGACCAGCAGGCCGAGATCGGTCAGCGGGTCGCCAAGGGTGGACATCTCCCAGTCCAGTACCGCCGTGATCCGGTCGTCGGCGCCCACCAGTACGTTGTCCAGGCGGTAGTCGCCGTGCACGACGGCCGGCGCGGGTGAGGCGGGCAGCGTGGTCGCCAGCGTCTCGTGCAGCGCGTCGATGCCCGGCAGGTCGCGGCTGCGCGACGCCGCCAGCTGCTTGCCCCAGCGGCGCAACTGCCGTTCCAGGAAGCCGTCCGGCCGTCCGAAGTCGGTGAGGCCGACCGTCGCCGGGTCCACGGCGTGCAGCGCGACCAGCGTGTCCACGAGGGACAGCACCACGCCGCGGGTCCGCTCCGGCCCGAGCGCGGCGAGCTGCTCCGCCGTACGGTACGGCGTGCCCGCCACCAGCTCCATCACGTAGAACGGCGCCCCGAGGACCGACTCGTCCTCGCACAGCAGCAGCGCCTCGGGCACCGGCACCGCCGTCGGGTGCAGCGCGCTGATCACCCGGAACTCGCGCCGCATGTCGTGCGCGGTGGCCAGTACGTGGCCGAGCGGCGGGCGGCGGACGACCCACTGGCCGGTGCCGTCGGTGATCCGGTAGGTGAGGTTGGACCGGCCGCCTTCGATCAGCCCGGCATCCAGGGGGCCCCGCACCGTGCCGGGGCGCTCCCGGTCCAGATGGTCCCGCAGCCGCTCCAGGTCGAGCCCCGGTGGACCCGGCCGCACCGGGGACCGCGGGGGAGGGGTGCCGTCGCTCATCGTGCTCCTCCGTACGGAAAGAGGCGGTCGCCACGGTCGGGCAACCGGGCCGGTACGATCATGCCGACTAGTCGGTATGGCGTCCAGGGGGTGAGTCCGGGATGTGGGTCACCCGGCCGGAAAGGGCCGGTCCGTCTCGGACCGGTCGGCCTCACACGAGGATCGCCGCGCCGAGCGCCGCCAGTGCGCAGGTGCAGGCCACCAAAGCCAGGGCCGTACGGGCGGACAGGACCGGCGGCCGGCTGTCGCACATCGCCCGCATCCGTACGTGCGCCGCCGCCATGAACGCGATCCACACCAGCAGCACCAGCGCGACCGCCACGACCACCACCGGGCCCGGGGCGTGGTGCTGCACCACCTGGCGGCCCGCGAGGATCGCGACCGCCGTGCAGGACAGGGTGGTGCGGCGCCAGGCGAGCCGGGTGCGCTCCGGCTGCAGACCCGGGTCCCGGCCCGGACACGGCTGGTCGGGACACGGCTGGTCACGACGCGGCTGGTCACGAGACGGCTCGTCACGACGCGGCGAACCGGCCATCGGTCAGCGCGTCCAGCCGACGGCGACCAGCACCACCATCGCCGCCGCCAGCAGGCCCACGGCGACCGCCAGTACGGCCGGGAAGCGGGAAGCGGGCAGATCCTCGCCGCGCCGCATCGCCCGCTCGCAGCGCACCCAGTGGTTGACCGCCCGCACCGCGCACAGCGCGCCGCCCACCAGCAGGACGACGGTGAAGGTCACCCGCAGCACATCGTGCAGCCGGGGCAGGAACTGGTCCACCGCGAACCCGCCGCCCACCAGCGCCAGCCCGGTCCGCAGCCAGGCCAGGAAGGTCCGTTCGTTGGCGAGCGAGAAGCGGTAGTCGGGGGTCGTGCCCTCCTCGCGGACGCGCGCGGGCGTGAACCACAGCCGGACGCCCGCGCCGATCGACCGCAGTCTGTCGGTGAGGATCATGGCCAGAACCCTACGCGCTGCCGCGCCGACAGCCGCGCTTCCCGCCGCGTCTACCCCTCCCGCCCCGCCCGCCTCTCCCGCCACTCCAGCAGCCGCTCGTAGGCGGCCATGCCGTCCGGCGTCCACTCCCACTGCGGAATGCGCTGTTCCAGCTCCGCGTCGGTGAGGAAGGCATGCCAGGCCACCTCCGACTCCTGCGGCTGTACGGGCAGCGTGCAGCGCACCTCGTAGACCGCCGACCACCAGGTGTGCTCGGGCGTCTCGTACAGGAACTTGAACAGCGGGACCGGCTGCGGCAGGCCGCTCACGCCCAGCTCCTCCTCCGCCTCGCGCAGCGCCGTCCCGTCGTACGTCTCGCCCGCGCCGACCACGCCGCCGACGAACATGTCGTAGTGCGAGGGGAAGACCAGCTTCTGCGGGGTGCGGCGGTGCACGAAGATCCGGTCCTCGGCGTCCCGGGCGAGGATGAACGTGCAGCGGGTGCGCAGCCGGTGGGCGTAGGCATCGCCGCGCCGGGCCTGCCCCACGACCTCGTCGCTCTCGTTGACGATGTCGACGATCTCGTCCGCGTTCAGTGGTTGCTGTGGGTCCATGGCCCCATGCAATCAGTTCGCCGGGGCCGCGGCGGTGGTGGGCCGGGCGGCGCGTGTCACCGTCCCATGACCTGGCGTACGGTCGGCCCGGCGGTCCAGCCGCCGTCCACCGCCAGTTCGGCCCCGGTGACGTAGGACGCCGCGTCGGACAGCAGGAACACCACGGCCCCCGCGACCTCCTCGGCCTCGCCGACCCGCCCCATCGGCGTGCCGGGGTACTTCCCCTCGCCCTTCTCGATGCCGGTCGGCGCGGTCATGGGGGTGTGGGTCATACCGGGGTGTACCGAGTTCACCCGGATCCGTTCCGCGCCCAGCTCCACCGCGCCGATCTTCGTCAGGCCGCGTACGCCCCACTTGGAGGCGCCGTAACCGCCGGTCAGCGCCAGGCCCATCAGGCCCGCCGCCGAGGAGATGTTCACGATCGAGCCCGCGCCGCGCTCGCGCATCGCCGGGATCACGGTCTTCATGCCGATGAAGACACCGGTCAGATTCACGTCGAGGACCTTGCGGAAGAAGTCCACGGAGACCGAGTCCAGCGGCTGACCGGTGGCTATGCCCGCGTTGTTGACCAGGCCGTCGATGCCGCCGAACGTCTCGGCCGTGAAGTCCGCGGCCCGCTGCCAGTCGTCCTCCGAGGTCACGTCGTGCACGAGGAACCGGGCCCGCTCGCCGAGCCGTTCGGCCGTGGCCCGGCCTTCGTCCGCCAGGACATCGGTGAGGACGACGTGTGCGCCGGCCGCGACCGCGTGCTCGGCGGCAGCGGCCCCCAGGCCGCGCGCGCCGCCGGTGATGATGATGTTCTTGCCGTGCAGGTCGGGCATGTCGGCTCCTTGCCTGGGGGAGTGGGGCGCGGAAAGTGGAGTGCGGGGAGTGAATCCGGGGAGTGAGTACGGGACCGTTCACGGATGCGGGGCCGCGGGCGGGGCCAGCAGGAACGCCTCCGTGGTGCCGATGAGGTCGGCGAGGAACAACTCCTCGTACGTCAGCGGCCGGACGCCGTCCAGGTGCTGCCGCGCCCGGTCGGCCAGCGCCGCGCCGATCAGCGTCAGCGCCAGATCGATCCGCTCCAGGCGCAGCGCCTCGGGCAGGGCCGCGGCGGCGAGCGCGTCCTCCGCCAGGCCGATCAGCCGCCAGGTCGCGGTGCCCGCCAGCGTCGGGTGCGGGGTGCGGGTGCGGACGCCGCTCTCGTGGGTCAACTGGGCGGATACGCGCAGGCAGCGGCGGCCCCGGTCGTCGCGCAGCTGGGTCGCCTCGGCGGTGATCAGCACGCCGATCAGGGCGCGGAGTCCGGGACCGGCGGCGCCGGACCGCGCCTCCACCGCCGCCAGCGCGGGTGCGAGCACCGCCTCCGTACGGGCCAGCCGCCCGGCCATCACGGCGTCCAGCAGACCGGCCCGCGAACCGAAGTGGTACTGCACGGCCGACGGGTTGCTCTGCCCGGCCAGCCGCACGATGTCCCGCGTCTGCGCCCCGTCCACACCGTGCGCCGCGAAGACCTCCTCCGCGGCGCGCAGCAGCTTCTCCCGGGTGCCGGCCCCCGTCGCTCTCGCCATGCGGGCACTCTAATGCTGGACATTATTAGGCGTCGAGGGGCCGCCGGATCCGGCTCCGGTCCGTCCGATCCGGCTCCGATCCGGCGTCGGTGGTGCTCCGGTGGGGTTCCGGTCCGGCTCACCAGCGCACCGCCGTGAAGTCCACCGGCCGTGGGCGCAGTTCCCGGGTGCGCTCGGCCAGCCGCCGTACGCGCTCGGCCATGTCGGCGGCGGGCAGGTGCGTACGGTCGCCGTGGCCCGGCAGCAGCCACTCGAAGCGCAGCCCGACGGCGGTACGGGCCAGGGAAGCGGCCAGCTCCTCGATGGAGTACCAGGTGACGCTGTCCGCCACTTCGATGTCGCCGGTCGTGCGCGACCAGTAGAAGCTGTCCCCGCTGAAGCAGTACCGCTCGTCGGCGACGTAGAGCACGCTGCCCCGGGTGTGGCCGGGGAGCGGATGGGCGTACACGCCGTCGGCGATCTCCGCGCTCTCCGTGCCGCGCAGCACGCGGTCGGCGTCCGGCGCGGCGTCCAGGTCGCCTTCGTGGATCCACAGCCGGGCCCCGAACCGGTCGGCGTACCGGCGGCCGTGAGCCGCGTGGTCCCGGTGGGTGAGCAGGACATCGGTGACCGGCCCCAGTGCCTCGTACCGGGCGGCCAGCGGTTCGCTCCAGCGTGGTGTGTCCACCATCAGCTGCGTGCCGCCGGGACGTCGCAGGAGGTAGGAGTTGGCCCCGGCGGTGTGCTGCGAGTTGTGCCCGCACAGCAGCACGTCGGTGTCGCCGAGCCGCATCGGGAACGGATCGAGGCGCGGGTCCAGCCGACGGTCCGGGCGCCGGATGGAGCGGGTGGGGCAGGCGAACGCGGCGGCGTGCAGCAGCCGTTCCTCCACCGCGTCGCGCGGCTGCCGGACGATTTCGGAGCGTCCCCCGGCCTCGGCGATCAGCTCCGGGGTGAGCTGCCGGGCGACATCGCAGTTGGTGCAGCGGTCGTCGACGTACCAGGCGTCGTTCATGGCATGCCTCACTCTTCGGGCGGCTCGTACGGGATTCGTGCGACTACGAAGAGGTAAGCGCGTCGAGCTGCGGAAGGGGAAGGGGTGCCGGGTCTTGTTTCTGCTGGTCAAGGGGTATCTCTCGCGGTATGGGATCTCGTGTCGTGAGCATGACAACCGCGCCGGTGCGCACACCCGCCGGGCGGCCACTCCGTACCCACCCGCCAAGCCTTCCCCACCCGCCAAGCCTTCCCCACCCACCAAACCTCACCCCACCCGCACCACCGGCACCCGCTCCGGCCGTCCGGCCACCCCCGCCGGCATCGCCGGATGGCCGCCGATCAGGACGATGCCGGTCACGACCGCCGCCAGTCCGGCCGCCTCCCACGCGAGCGCGTCGGTGGTCAGGTTCAGCCGGTCGCCCAGGAAGCCGACTCCGCAGACGATGCCCGCCAGCGGCTGGGCCGCCGTCAGAGCGGGCAGCGACATCCGCAGGGGCGCCGTCTCGAAGGCGCTCTGGACCAGTACGAGCGCGATGACGCCCAGCGCCAGCACCGCGTACGGTTCCCAGCCGGTGAGCAGCGCCGCCCAGCCGCCGCGCCCGAACCGCTCGCCGCTGATCCGGGTCAGGGCGTCCTGGAGGCCGTACAGCAGACCGGCCGCGATGCCCAGCAGTGCCGCCTCCCGGCTCATCCGCGCCCGCCTGGCGCAGGCCGCCAGCAGCAGCGCGAGACCGAGGACCGCGCCCATGACCAGCCAGTGCCGCAGCGGACCGGCCGGGCTCCGGCCGCCGTGCGGCTCGCCGGCCACGATGAACGCCGTCACGCCGCCCGCCAGCAGCCACAGGCCGCCCCAGCCCCGGCGGCCCAGCCGCTGCCGGGTGAGGCGCCGGGACAGGGCCATCGCGAACAGCAGGTTCGTGGCCAGCAGCGGTTCGACGAGGGTGACCTCGCCCTCGGCCAGGGCCGCCGCGCCCAGCGCCATGCCAGCCACCATGAAGCCGATGCCGGCCAGCCAGCGCGGCATCCGGGCGAGGTCGAGCAGCAGCCGCAGGGAGAGGAAGTCCTGCATCGGGGCCCGCTGGGCCGCGCCCTGCTGGAGGACGAATCCGGACCCCAGGCAGCAGGCCGCGCTCACGGCCAGCAGGAACACCGTCACGTCACGCACCTCAAGTCGGCGGGGAAGGCGGGGACTTGGCCGAGGATAGCGAGCCGTACGGCGGTCCGCCGCCCGCCCGGGGGCACCGGGCACCCCCGGGTACCCGCGCGGGCGACACCCGAACACGCGGTTGACGTGCCGTACGGACGCGCTGAGGATCGGTAGCCACGACGGCGGCCGGGCCCTCCGGTGCCGCGGCGAGCAGAGAAGACGGGCAGACATGGCCTACAACGCCTACGACGCTGATGTGATCGTGATCGGAGCGGGGCTGGCGGGTCTCGCGGCCACCGCGGAGCTGGCCGAGGCCGGCCGCAAGGTGATCCTCCTGGAGCAGGAGCCGGCGAGCGGTCTCGGCGGCCAGGCGCACTGGTCCTTCGGCGGCCTCTTCCTCGTCGACTCGCCCGAGCAGCGGCGGCTGCGCATCCGCGACAGCCACGAGCTGGCCTGGCAGGACTGGCTCGGCGCGGCAGGCTTCGACCGCCCGGAGGACCACTGGCCGCGCAAGTGGGCCGAGGCGTACGTGGACTTCGCGGCGGGCGAGAAGCGGGCCTGGCTGCACCGGCAGGGCGTACGGTTCTTCCCGGTGGTCGGCTGGGCCGAGCGCGGGGGCTACGAGGCGACCGGCCACGGCAACTCCGTACCCCGCTTCCACATCACCTGGGGCACCGGCCCCGGCCTGGTCGAGCCGTTCGTACGGCGGGTGCGGGCCGGGGTGGCGCGCGGTCTGGTGGAGCTGCGCTTCCGGCACCGCGTCACCGGCCTGGCGCGCAGCGCGGGCGCCGTGGACACCGTCACCGGGGACGTCCTGGAGCCGTCGGACGCCGAGCGCGGCACGCCCAGCAGCAGGGAGGTCGGCGGCGCCTTCGAGCTGCGCGCCCAGGCGGTGATCGTCACTTCCGGCGGCATCGGCGGCAACCACGACCTGGTGCGCGCCAACTGGCCCGAGCGGCTGGGCCGGCCGCCGGAGCGGATGCTGTCCGGGGTGCCCGCCCACGTGGACGGCCTGATGCTGGGCGTCGCGGAGGCGGCCGGCGGCCGGATCATCAACCGGGACCGCATGTGGCACTACACCGAGGGCATCGACAACTGGGACCCGATCTGGCCGCGGCACGGCATCCGCATCCTGTCCGGGCCGTCCCCGCTGTGGCTGGACGCGCACGGCAAGCGGCTGCCGGTGCCGCTCTTCCCCGGCTTCGACACCCTCGGCACCCTCGAACACATCATGCGCACCGGCCATGACCACACCTGGTTCGTGCTCACCCGGAAGATCATCGAGAAGGAGTTCACGCTGTCCGGTTCCGAGCAGAACCCGGACCTGACCGGGCGCAGCGTCCGGGACGTGATCGGGCGGGCGCTGCCCGGCGCCCCGGGCCCGGTCCAGGCGTTCATGGACCGCGGCGCGGACTTCATCGTCGAGCGCTCGCTCGGCGATCTCGTACGGCGGATGAACCAGCTGACCAAGGAGCCGCTGCTCGACGAGGCCGCGCTGCGCCGCGAAATCGTGGCGCGGGACCGTGAGATCACCAACTCCTTCACGAAGGACGCCCAGGTCACCGCCATGCGCGGCGCCCGCAAATACCTGGGCGACCGGCTGATCCGCACGGCGCCGCCGCACCGGCTGCTGGACCCCGAGGCCGGTCCGCTGATCGCCGTACGGCTGAGCATCCTCACCCGCAAGACGCTCGGCGGCCTGGAGACGGACCTGTCCTCGCGGGTGCTGACCGAGAGCGGCGAGGCCCTGCCCGGCGTGTACGCGGCCGGGGAGGCGGCGGGCTTCGGCGGCGGGGGCGTACACGGCTACCGGTCGCTGGAGGGCACCTTCCTGGGCGGCTGCATCTTCTCGGGGCGTACGGCGGGACGGGCGGCGGCCAAGGCGGTGGGGTGAGCGCGGGGGAGCTGAGCGTGGGGCGCCGGGCGCGGGCCGGTCGCGGGGCGGATCGGGTTGCCGACCGCGGGGCCGAGCGGGTTGCCGGCCGCGGGAGCCATGCGGCTACCGGCCGGTCACATTCCGCCGCGCCGCTGCCGGTCCAGCGCTTGTTGACAAGTGTGCTGACGGGCAAGGCAGTTGGCTTTCCGGCCATTCCCGGCACAGCCTTGACGCACGGCTGTGCCTGCCGCTTTGCTGTGCGTGACCAATCGGTGTCGATCAGTCCACCGATTCTGCACATGCGCGTCCGGAAGCGGCGCGTCCGGAGGTGAAGCGCGTCGTGGAGTGTTCCTGCTAGTGCCCCCTCCGCCACCCCCGCCCCTGGGCCGCTCCCGCCGCAAGGACGCGCCGGTGCTCGACCCGGCCCTGGACGACACCGAACTCGCCGCCTCGGTTGACGCCTTGGCGCACGGCCGCTGGGTCCGGGTACGGACGCTGCTCGCCGACACCGGAACGGACTGGGACCTGCGCGGCCACCGGCTGGTGGTGCTCGCCGAAGGCCCGGCCAGCGCCGCCTGGGCCGGGGACTGGCGGCTCGCCGAACCCGACAGCGCCGACGCGGCGGCCCTGCTGGCCTGCGCCCTCGTCTTCCAGGCGCTGCGCGGCAAGAGCAGCGCGGACGCCGCGCTCGAAGCCTGCCGCCTCGCCGCCGCCATGGCCCCCCGCGATCCGACGCCGTGGCTGGGCATGCTGATCCTCGCCCGCCGCACCGGCACCCCCGACGAACGCGAGCACGCCTTCGACCAGGTGCGCGCCCGGCATCCGGACCACCACCACGCCCACCACCTGATGGCCGCCTGCCTGGCCGAGCAGCAGCAGGGCGGCGCCGCCGATCCGCTGCACCAGGTCTACGACTTCGCGTACTGGGCCGCCGAACAGGCCCCGGCCGACTCGCCGCTGGCGATCCTCCCCGTCGTGGCACACGCGGAGCGCTACCGCGCGCTGGCCGCCGCCGGACTCGAACCGGCGGACCCCGCGGCCTCCGGGCACTGGTCCACCCGCCGCGCGCGCCAGGTCATGAAGGCGGCCTTCGACTGGTGGCTGGAGTGGGAGGGCGAGGGCCACCCGCGCCGCAAGGTGGATCTCAACTTCCTCGCCCACGCCAAGTACCACGAGGGAAGGATGGCCGAGGCCGCCGCGCTCTTCCACCGCATCGGCCCGCACGTCACCGCCGCGCCGTGGTCCTACCCGGACCGGGACGCCCGGAAGGCCTTCAAAGCCGCCCGCGACACCGCCTTCAACACCGCTTGACCCCCGGCGCCCGGCTGCCGTTCCCGGCCGCTCCGGCGCCCGTACGACGTACGCCGCACCACGCGCCACGCACGCAGCACCCGCATCACCGCCGTAAGCACCACACGGCGCGCACCGCACCACGTAGCCGCACCACGTACGGCACCACTCTGCACGCCCCGCACCACGCGCCAAGCACGACGCACGCCCCGCACGCAGCGCATCCCGCCCGCGCTCCACGGAAAGGACACCACCGCGCCATGCTGACGAGCAGTACGGGAAACACGGGCGACCCTGGACGGACCGGCAGGCCGGGCGGCCCCGGGGAGATCAGCACGTTCAAGGGCCAGGAACGGGCCCTGCGCGCCGGCCGCATCGGCACGCCCGGCCTGCTGCTGTCCGTGCTGGCCGCCAGCGCGCCCCTCATGGTGGTCGCCGGTGTCATGGTCACCACGTACCAGGTCATGGGCATCGTCGGGCAGCCGCTGCTGTTCGTCATCCTGGGCGTGGTGATGACGCTGTTCAGCGTCGGCTACGCGGAGATGAGCCGGCACGTCCACAACGCCGGCGCCTTCTACGCGTACATCGCGCGCGGCCTCGGCGGCACGGTCGGCGCCGGCGCCTCCTTCGTCGCCCTCGCCGCCTACAGCGCCCTGCAGTTCGGCATCTACGGGATCTTCGGCTTCGAGGTGTCCGGGCTGCTCGGCAAGCATCTGGGCGTCAGCGTCGCCTGGTGGGTGCCCGCCCTGCTCGGCGTCCTGGTCATCGGCGTGCTCGGCGCGCTGAAGATCGACCTGAACGCCAAGGTGCTGGGCGTGCTGCTCGCCGTCGAGGTCGTCCTGATCGTCGTCGTCGACATCGCCTTCGCCGCGCGGCCCGGACCGCAGGGCCTGTCGCTGCACGCCTTCGACCCGGCCACGCTCGGCGGCGCGGGCCTGGGCACCGCGCTGTGCTTCGCCGTCGCCGCGTTCGTCGGCTTCGAACAGGCCCCCGTCTACGCCGAGGAGACCAGCCGCCCGCAGACGGTGGTGGCCCGGGTGATGTTCCTGGCCGTCGGCTTCGTCGCGGTCTTCTTCGCGCTCAGCTCCTGGCTGATCGGCGTGGCCACCGGCCCGGACCACGTCGTGGCCACGGCCGGCAAGGAGGGCCCCAACCTGATCTTCGCCCTCGCCGGGACCCGGCTCGGCGGCACGTTCGCCGACATCCTGCACGTGTTCTTCGTGACCGGCATCTTCGCCTCGATGCTCAGCTTCCACAACGTGGTGGCCCGCTACGCCTTCGCCATGGGCCGCGAGGGCCTGCTGCCCGCCCCCCTCGGCCGCACCGCCAAATCCAGCGGAGCGCCCGCGCTCGGCTCACTGCTCCAGTCGGTCGTCTCGTTCGCGGTGGTGGGTGTCTTCGCACTCACCGACCGGACGCCCGCCGGCGACCCCACCACCCCGGTGCTGAAGCTGTTCACCTGGGGCGGCAACGTGGGCGCGCTCGGCGTGATCGTGCTGATGGCGACCGCGTCCGTGGCCGTCATCGCCTTCTTCGTACGGCGCGGCGCGGGCCGGGCGCAGGCGGGCCGGCTGCTGGCCGCCGGGCTGGCCGCGCTCGGCCTGCTGACCGTGCTGGTCTACGCGGTCAAGGACTTCGATGTGCTGGTCAGCGCCGAGGGCTCGGCGCTGGGCTGGGTGCTGCCCGGCGTCATCGGCCTGGCGGCCGTCGTCGGACTGGTCCACGGGCGGGTGCTGCGCGCCCGGCGCCCTGGGACGCACGCCCGTATCGGCCTGGGGAACGAGTCGTTCCAGTTGGAGAAGGCGGCGAGTGTGCCGTCCTAGCCGACGCCGCGTGAGGAGAGCTGACCGATGGCACGCAGCGCCATGGACCCGCGGGACGCGGGCAGAGCGTCCACCGCCCCGGGAACGCCCGCATCCGCCCCGCACCCGCTGGACCCGCTCACCGCCGACGAGATCACCGCCGCCCGCGGGATCCTGAGCGACGCGGGGCTGGTGGGCGCCACCACCCGCTTCCCCCTCGTCCTGCTGGACGAGCCGGACCGGCGCACCGTCACCGCGCACCGCCCCGGCGCCCCGGTCGTCCGCCGGCTGCGCGTCACCTTGCTGGACACCGCGACGGGCGCCAGTACCGAGGCGGTCGTCGACGTAACAGCCGGCACGCTGCTCGCGCACCGCGGCCTCGACCCGGCGGCGGACGGCCAGCCGCCCGTCCTCTTCGAGGAGTACGAGCGCTGCGACGCGATCGTCAAGGCCGACCCGGGCTGGCGCAAGGCCATGGCCGAGCGCGGCATCACCGACACCGGGCTCGCCGTCTGCACCCAGCTCGCCGTCGGCAACCTCGGCCGCGCCGAGGAGACCGGGCGCCGCATGCTGCGCTCGCTGACGTTCCTGCGCTGCGAGGCCACCGACAACCCGTTCGCGCACCCCGTGGGCGGCCTGGTCGTCGACGTGGACCTGACCGAGCGGCGGGTCGTACGGCTGGTGGACACCGGCGCGGTACCGGTCCCCGCCGAATGCGGGCGCTACGAGGCCGGGTTCAACGGCCCGGCGCGCACCGACCTCAGAGCACTGGAGATCAGCCAGCCCGACGGCCCCTCCTTCGCCCTGGACGGACACCGCCTCTCTTGGCAGAACTGGTCGCTGCGGCTGGACTTCAACGCCCGCGAGGGCCTGGTCCTGCACGAGGTCTCCGTCCGGGACGGCGACCGCGTACGGCCCGTGCTGCACCGCGCCTCGCTCGCCGAGATGGCCGTTCCGTACGCCGATCACGGCGCGGACCGCAACTGGATCTGCTACCTGGACGTCGGCGAGTACACCCTCGGCCGCAACGCCAACGCGCTGCGGCTGGGCTGCGACTGCCTCGGCGAGATCGTGTACGTGGACGCCGTCGTCCCCGACGACCACGGCGTGCCGCGGACGCTGCCCAACGCCATCTGCATCCACGAGGAAGACCACGGCCTCCTGTGGAAGCACACCGACATGTTCCACGATTTCGCTGCCGAGAGCCGCCGCTCCCGCCGTCTGGTCGTCTCGTACATCGTCACGCTCAGCAACTACGACTACGGCTTCTACTGGTACCTTTACCAGGACGGCGGCATCGAGTTCGAGGTCAAGTCGACCGGTGTGGTGCAGACCTCGGCGTCCGCACCGGGCACGGTCTCCCCGTACGCCACGGAGGTCGCCCCCGGCCTCCAGGCGCCGTACCACCAGCACCTGTTCTGCGCCCGGCTGGACCCGGCGGTGGACGGCCACGCGAACACGGTGGAGGAGGTCGATGTCGTTCCGCTCCCCATGGGCCCGGACAACCCCAACGGCAACGCCTTCACCGTCCGCGCCACCCCCGTCACCGACTCCGGCGAGGCGGGACGCCTGGCCGACCCGGCCGCCGGGCGCCGCTGGCGGATCACCAACCCGTCCGCCCGCAACCGGACCGGCCGGCCCGTCGCGTACACCCTGACCCCGCAGCCGTCCGGCCCCACCCTGCTCGCCCGGCCGGACTCCCCGGTCGCCGCCCGGGCCGCCTACGCCACCAAGCACCTGTGGATCACCCGCAGCACCCCCGACCGCCGCTTCCCGGACGGCGACTACCCCAACCAGCACCCCGGCGGCGCGGGCGTCACCGCGTGGTCGCGCCCCGGCGAGTCCCTGGAGAACACCGCCCTCACGCTCTGGCACTGCTTCGGGCCGACCCACCTGCCGCGCCTGGAGGACTGGCCGGTCATGCCGGTCGACCGCTGCGGCTTCACCCTCCGGCCGACCGGCTTCTTCGACCGGAACCCGACGCTGGACCTGCCGCGCGAGAGCGGCGGGGGAGGGCGGGAAGGGCACTGCCACGCCCAGGAAGGGTGACGGCCGCGAAAGATGACGAAAGCCTGACGTCCCGTCCGGAAGGCTGGCCGGGCCCCCGGCGGGGTGCTCGAATCGAGGCGTGACCCCGCACGACAACACACCTCCGAACGATCACGCGTCTGCGCATGACCGTGCGCCTGCGCACGACAGCGCGCCCATCGCCGGGCACCGCACCGCCCGGCACCGCACCGGGCCGGGGGCCGACGGACACGGCACCCCCGTCGGCCGCCGCCTGGTGCTCGGCATGCTCGTCACCGGCGTCGCGGGCATCGCCACGGCGCCGTACCTGCAACAGGCGTACGACAACACGCTCGGCGCCGCCGCGCGGAACGACCCCACCGGCCTGACCGGACTGCTCCCGGCGAGCGGCGGCTTCCGCTACTACTCGGTGACCGCCTCCGTACCGGCCAAGGACGCCCGCACCTACCGCCTCACGGTGGGCGGCCTGGTCGAACGCCCCACCACGTACCGCCTGTCCGACCTGCGCGCGCTGCCGCAGACGCGCCTGGTGCGCGACGTGCAGTGCGTGACCGGCTGGCGGGTCCCGGACACGCCCTTCACCGGCGTACGCCTGCGCCGCCTCCTGGACGCGGCAGGGGTACGGCCCGGGGCGAAGGCTGTCCGCTTCACCTGCTTCGACGGCGCGTACAGCGAAAGCCTCACGCTCGAACAGGCCCGCCGCGACGATGTGCTGATCGCTCTCACCATGCAGGACAAGCCGCTGCCGCACGCGCACGGCGGGCCGGTGCGGCTGTACGCCGCGCCGATGTACTTCTACAAATCGGCGAAGTGGCTCTCCGGCATCACCGTCACCGAGCGGGTCGAGCCGGGGTACTGGGAAGAGCGCGGCTACGACGTGGACGCGTGGGTCGGCCGCTCGAACGGACGCGACGATGCGCCGACCGTCTGAGCGCGCAGCCGGTTGGGCACAGGCACCGGTACGGGCGGCAAGCGCGCGCGTACGCCGCTTCACGCCCGCCCAGCGCTGGGTGCACCGCGCCACCGCCACCCTCATGGCCGTCTGCGTGCTGACCGCGGGCTGCCTCTACGTCCCGCTCCTCGCCCAACTCGTCGGCCGACGGGCGCTCATGGTCACCGTCCATGAGTGGTCCGGCCTGCTGCTGCCCGTACCGCTGCTGCTCGGCCTGGCCTCGCGCGCGCTGCGCGCCGACCTGACCCGCCTCAACAGGTACGGGCCGCACGACCGCCGCTGGCTGCGTTCCGCGCTGCGTCGCGGGTCCGACCGGCCGGCGGGCAAATTCAACGCGGGCCAGAAGCTCTACGCCGCCTGGCTGGCAGGCGCGGTCCTGGTCATGGCCGGTACGGGCCTGCTGATGTGGTTCACCCACCTCGCCCCACTGCTCTGGCGCACCGGCGCGACCTTCGTCCACGACTGGCTGGCGCTGGCGGTCATCGTCGTCATCGCGGGCCACGTATGGCGGGCGTACGGCGACCCCGAAGCACGCCGGGGCATGCGGACCGGAGCCGTCGACGCGGCATGGGCACGGCGGGAGCATCCGTTGTGGGCACCGGAGGAGGAAGCAGAGGGCCTGGACCGCCGCGCGCGCTAGGAGTGCTGTCCCGGCCCGTCCAGGGCAGTCGGCTCCCACGCACGCCGCAGCTGTGTACGCAGCAGCGGCAGCGGGCTGTCGTCCTGGCCGCTGAGCCGGTCGGAGAGGAGCGTCAGCGTGTCGCAGCGGGCCAGTTGCAGCGCGCGGGCGCACGCGCCGCGGTCGAATCCGGCGGCGGTCGCGATACGTACGGCCGCCACGGCACCGACCGAGATCGCGAGCCCGGCGACGTCCTCGGCGGCGTCGCCGGTCACCGCGTCCGTCCAGTCCAGTACGCCGCTGATCCGGCCGTCCCCGGCCACGAGCAGGTGCTCGCCCTTGAGGTCGTTGTGCACCAGGCTGGCGGGCGCCGTCGCCTCCTCCGCCTCTCGTACGCGCAGCCTCGGCAGCCACGCGGTGTCGAACTCACCGCGCGCCGCCACCGCTTCCGCCGCCGCCGAAGCCCGCCGCAGCAGGCCGGGCATATTGCGCGGCGCCTCCGGCGGTACGCCCAGCGCCTCGGCGTCCGCCACGGGCACCTGCGCCAGCCCGACGAGCAGCCGCGCGAGATCGTCCTCGCCCGCCGCCGGGACCGGGCGCTGCTCGGCGGAGACCCCGTCCAGCCGGGTGTCGAGGGTGAACGCGCGCCCACGCGCCCAGTTCCCGTTCGCGACGCTCTGCGGTACGGGCACACCGAGCCGGTCCCCGATCAGCTCGCGCAGCGCAAGCTCCCGGCGCAGGCGCTCCGACCCGCCGGAGTCGAGCGCGCACCGCGCCACATGGTCCGGGCCCACCCACCAGGACGCGTGGTCGCCGCCTTCACCGATGGGCCGGATGTCCGCGGCGTGCACTCCGGGCACGACGTCCTGGACCAGTCGGGCCACTTCTGCCGCGTCCGGCAGGTGTTCCTCCATCATGATCGCCATCATGCCGCAGGGCGGGGCCGCGGTGGGGTGACGGCAGGCCGGTACTGCCGTACGGGTACGCGTATACGCTGTTCAACGGGTACGCGCGCGCGACGTTCACCCGTCGGGGAGGTCGACCTCGAACCGGCAGCCGCGCTCCGTGTTGCGCACCGTGGCCCGCCCCGCGTGTGCCTCGACGATGCCGCGGACGATCGCCAGGCCCAGCCCGGCGCCGCTCCCGCCGTCCGCGCGCGGCGTACGGGCGGGGGCGCCGCGCCAGCCGGTGTCGAAGACGCGTGGCAGATCGGCCTCCGGGATGCCCCCGCAGCCGTCCTCCACCGCGAGCACCACCCGGCCGTCGGCACGCCGCGCCGCCACCGCGACCGTGCCGCCGTCCGGCGTCGCCCGGATCGCGTTGACCAGCAGATTGCCCAGCACCCGGGTGATCTGCTGCGCGTCCACCCGGACCGGTACGGCCGCCACCCCGCCGTCCACCAGGCGCACCCCGCCCGCGGCGGCCAGCGGCCGGGCGCCCGCGAGCGCGTCGTCCACCAGGTCGTACACCGACACCCGGGACGGCGTCAGCGTCAGCGCGCCCGCCTGGATGCGGGAGAGCTCGAAGAGGTCGTCGACCATGCCGGCCAGCCGGTCCACCTCCACCCGGATGCGGGCGTGGTAGCGGGCGGCGTCCGCGCCCCGCACCACGCCGTCCTCCAATGCCTCGGCCATCGCCCGCAGGCCCGCCAGCGGTGTGCGCAGGTCGTGGGAGATGCCCGCGATCAGGTCGCGCCGGGCGGTGTCCAGCGCGCGTTCGCGCTCCCTGGCCCGTGCCAGCCGGGCACTGGTCTCCTCCAACGCCTCGGCCAGCGTGGCCAGTTCAGCTGTCGGTGGCTCGGCGGGCGCGGCGAACCCGCCCTCGCTGCCGACCGTACGCGCCGCGTCCGCCAGCTGCCGGCTGCCCGCGGCGATCCGGCGGCCGAACAGCAGCGCGGCGGCCAGCGACACCAGCCCGGAGACGGCGACCACGGCCATCACCACGCCCAGGTCGTGCGCCGAGAGGAACATCGCCTGGGCCACCGCGACGGTTCCGGCCGCCATGGTGACGACCGCCAGCGCCCCCGCCGCGAAGAGCGACAGCGCGACGGAGTGGCGGCGCAGCACCCGTACGGCAGCGGCGGCCGGCAGCCCGGCCGCCACGGCGCCGAGCGCGGCCAGCGCGACGATGACGAGGAAGTCGTTCACGGGCGGGGGCCTTCGGCAGGGTTCATGGGCGGTGACCTACGGCAGGGTTCATGGGCGGGGCCTTCGGATGGGTTCACGGGCGAGGGTTTTCGGTGGGTGCGGGCGGGGTGTTCGAGGCCGTACGGCCGTCGCCCGCGCCGCCCTCCGGGTCGAAGCGGTACCCGGCGCCCCACACCGTGACGATCAGTCGCGGTGCCGCCGGATCGTCCTCGATCTTCTCGCGCAGCCGCCGCACGTGCACGGTCACGGTGGACAGGTCGCCGAACTCCCAGCCCCAGACCTGGTGCAGCAGGTCCTCCCGGGCGAACACCCGCGCCGGGTTGCGCATCAGGAAGAGCAGCAGGTCGAACTCGCGGGCGGTCAGGGACAGCGGGCGCCCCGCCCGTACGGCGTGGCGCGCGACGGGGTCCGCGGTCAGGTCGCCGGCCCGTACGGGCGGGACCGGGGTGGCGGCCGGCGGGGCGGCCTCCGCGCGGCGCAGTACGGACCCGATGCGCAGCACCAGTTCGCGGGGGCTGAACGGCTTGGTCACGTAGTCGTCCGCACCCAGCTCCAGGCCCAGGATGCGGTCCGGGGCCTCGCCGCGGGCGGTGAGCATCACGACGGGGACCGGGACCGGGGCCGGGTCGGGCGCGGTGGCGTGGGTACCGCGCAGCCTGCGGCACACCTCCAGACCGTCGAGGCCCGGCAGCATCAGGTCCAGCACCACCAGGTGCGGGCGGAAGGACGCGGCCCGGTCGAGGGCCGCCCAGCCGTCGGCGACGTGCTCGGTCACATACCCGGCGCGCGTCAGATAGCCGGTGACGACCTCGGCGACGGTCGGGTCGTCCTCGACGACGAGGATGCGCCGGGGCGGTGCGGCGGGCACCGGGCCGGGCGGCGGGTCGGCGGGCGGGGAGGTTCGGCTCACGGGATCAGCGTGCCATCGCGGCCGCCGCCGGGAGGTCGGCGGCGCCGAAGGAGACGGAGAAGCGGTGGCACCAGATCACCACGCTGCGGAAGGCGGCGGGGTCGGTGCCGGCCGGCACGGCGTAGTTCTGATTGCCGAGGTTGCCCTTGAGCTTGCCCAGCTCGACGGCGCCCGCGCCGAGCCCGTGCTCGGCGTCGGCGGCGCCGCGGTGCGACAGATACACCCGTACGTCCGGTCCCTCGGACGTCTTGAGGTCCTCCAGCCGCACCACCCGGCCGCCGTCCGCGAGGCGCAGGGCGCGGGCGGTGCCGCTGGTGGGGTGCTCGTGGGAGACGAAGGAGCCGCGGGCTGTCGGCATCTTCATGCCGTCCGTGTCCTGCATCTGCCCCATGGCGGAGGAGGTGGCGGACGGTGCGGCCTCGTCGACCGTGGTGTTCGTCAGGGCCTTCCACGGCTGGAAGAGGTAGAGCGCGACGGCCGCGACGGCCACGGCCACGAGGAGGGCGGGGACGACGACGGCGCGGCGCAGCAGTGGGGAGCGGCGGGGTGCGATGGGTTCCATGCGTCCAGCCAAGCGCGTGGAGCGGGCGGCCGGGCTTCCTGGACCAGGTCCGTAAGACTCCGGTAATCCTCCAAGGCACGGGCCGCCGGAGAATGCCGCCGCCTGAGCGAGCTTTCATCGCGAGCTGGGCGACGACAACCGCGTACGGACGAGCGCGCCCAGCATCGCGGCGCCCGTCCCCACCGCTGCCACGTGCAGGACTGCCGCGAGTACGAGTCTTTCCGGCAGGGTGGCACCGGCCGGTTGCGCGATCGCCAGGTACAAGGTGAAGGGAAGCTTCCAGCCGCTCCATGCGAACAGCGAGCCCGAGCCGAGCCAGCCGAGCACCATCGGCACCCATCGAGGGACCTGTGCGGGCCTGCCGCGGACGACAGCCCAGGAAGCGGCGGAGGCCACGAGCGCCCAGCATCCGAAGACCCCGGACAGCAGGTGCCAGGCGAGATCCCGCTCGCCGCGGTGGGCGACACCGGCGGTGCCGCCCACCGCCCAGTACAGCCAGACGAGACCGACGGTGGCGCCGACCACGGCCGTCCACGGCGGTGCCGTCGGTGAGTCGCGTCTGCTCGGTAAACCCCCTGCACCGTCCCCGAGCCGACCCGCGAACGCCTCCGGCCAGCGCCTCCGCAAGTACGCGGGCAGCGCGACGGCCAGACCCAGCCCCATGCCCACGAACCCTATCTGGATCAGCGCGGCCTCCCAGCCGGGCATCGACGGGCCCGCGTCACTCCCGCTCTTGCGGTCGCCGTCCGCCGAGACCAGCAGCGAACCGAGAACGGCATACGGCAGGACCGGGACGAGGAACCCCGTACCGACCCAGGCGCAGAAGACCAACGGCGCACCCGGAATGCGCATCCCCCACGACCGCACCAGCGCGAGTGCCACCGCGATCCCGACCCCCGCCATACCGATCGTCGCGCTGTTGAGCACCACCCACTCCGCCTTGCCGAACCCGCTGCCGACCGGCAGCAGCCCCAGGAGCGAACCGGCCACCCACGACACCTTGATCAGCAAGTACGGCGTCAGCGCGAGCGCCGCCCCGTACGCCGCAATCCGGCCGGCCCGGTCCCATCTGTCCACTCCAACCCCCGTGTTACGCGGTGAAGTTCGAGTCTCATGCGCCCTGGCCTCCACGGGCGTCGACCGCTGGGCGCATCCAGGTCATCAGCCAGGGGGAGCGCACATCGGCTGATGGGATGATGCGCAACGGGGGCGGGAGCATCCAGGGGTGGGACCTTGGTGCGGGACCTCGAAGTGGGGCCTTGGTGTGGAGACTTGGCGCGGGCGCTTACACCCATCGCGTCCCGTCGCGTCCAGGCGGGCACTCCGGCAACGGCCGTATCCGTAGCGGAGTCGCCCTCGCTTTTCGTTGACCAGAGGCTGACGGGGCTGTTGGCTGCCTTCGCGTACTCGATGCGCATATGCCCGTATTCCGTACCGTGATTCCGTACCGTGCGAGGGGGATCCACCATGCGTCACCCCGGTCGACGACTCGATCGACTCAGAAGTGCCGCCGTGGCGGCGGCGTTATCGGCCGGCTTCGCGACCGCCCTGCCGCCGACCACGGCAGCGGCGGACGCCCGGCAGCCGCGCACCGAGCAGGTGAGCGTGGCGCAGGACGGCACCCCGGCCGACGCGGCCGTGGACAACGGGCGGATCAGTGGGGACGGGCGGTACGTGGTCTTCACCTCCCGGGCGACCAACCTCGTCCCCGGGGCCGCGGGGGACCGGGTGAAGGTCTTCCTCAAGGACCTCCGCACGGGCCGGGTCGAGCTGATCAGCGCCACCCCGGACGGCGCGGTGGCCGACGACGACTCCTACGCGGACAGCATCAGCGCGGACGGGCGCCACGTCGTCTTCTCGTCCGCCGCCACCGACCTGACCGGCACCGTACGTACGGGCCACCGGTCCGATGTGTACGTCCGCGACCGCGCGACCGGCCGCACCGAGCTTCTCGTGCCCAGTGCCGACGACTCCCCGGCCGCGCGCAGCACCAACGGGCAGATCAGCGACGACGGCCGCCATGTCGTCTTCTCCTCCAACCGCAAGGACCTGGTGCCGGGCGGCGACAGCACCGACTACCTCTACGTGCGGGACCGCCGGGAGGGGACCACGGTGCGCATCGGCGGCCCGCTGGCATGGGGCCGCTACACCTCACCGGTGATCAGCGCGGACGGACGCAGGGTCGGCTTCAAGTCCAACGGCGTCCCCACGGGCCCGTCCGGTACGGAAGGGAGGCCCGGGCTCCGGCGCCCTTCCCCGGACCGCCAGTTCTACGTGTACGACATCGGCAGCCGCCGAATCCGGCTCGCCGCCTGGGGCCTGGGGGGAGAGGACCTGCGGGCCGACCGGATCAGCCTCAGCCCCGACGGCCGTCACGCCCTGTTCTCCTGCACCTCGCCGCGCGTCGTGGAGAACGACACCAACGAGAAGGCGGACGTCTTCGGCACAGACCTGGTCACCGACAACGTACGGCTGCTGAGCCTGCGGGCCGACGGCACGCAGGCCGACGGCAGCTCGGCGACCGGCGCGTACATGAGCGCCGACAACCGGAAGGTGTACTTCGCCTCACGGGCCACCGATCTGGTGCCGGGCGACACCAACGGCGTCGACGACGTCTTCGTCCGGAACCTGGTGACCGGCGCCGTCGACCGCGTCAGCATCGGCGCCGACGGCACACAGCGCACCGACCACGCCCGCCTGCTGGGCGTCGACCGCGCCGGGGACACCGTGCTCTTCGGCAGCTCACCGGACCAGGCCACCCCCGGGGGGCCCGCTGCGGTGGCTCATCTCTTCGTACGCCACCTGAACTGAGCCTCGGCCCGGAGGCGGAGGCGGAGGCGGAGGCGGAAGTGGCGGCGGAAGTGGCGGCGGAGGCGGAAGCGGAAGCGGCGGTGGAGGCTGCGGGCCGGAGGGGCTAATCGCGCGCCTTGGGAGACGAATCGAACGTGGTCGTTCCCCCGGCGGGGGCTTACCCGGGGGTGGCGTGGGCGAAGCCTCTCCGGGCGGAGGTCGGCCGTACGTCCCGAGGGCTAATCGCGCGCCTTGGGAGACGAATCGAACGTGATCGTCCCCCCGGCGGGGGCTTACCCGGAGGAGGTGCGGACGAAGCCCCCGAGCCGAGTTCGCGCCGAGCCCGCGCCGAGCCCGCCCCGCCCGAGCCCGGTACCCACTCTCACCCCTCCAGCCCCTCCCGCACCCGCCGCGACACGGTGAACTCGTACAGGTCCAGCACGCCGGGCGGCTCCGCGAGGCCGGGGCCGCCGGCGCGTATCCAGGCGGCCACGTCGTCCAGCGCCGCGTCGTCGTTGACCAGCCCCAGCCACACCGGGCGCCCGCCCGCTGCCCGGCCCGCGCGGGACGGCTGGACCACCACGACGTTGGCCTGGTCACAGACGTCCAGGCACTCCGAGGCGCGGACCTCCGCGGCGCCCGCCAGCGCGGCCCGCAGCCGCGGGATCTGCGCCGCGTGGTCCACACCCGGGACCTTGCGCGGGTCGCCGCAGCAGCAGCCGCGGCAGACGGTGACGCGGCAGGGGGCTTCGGCGGGCTGGCGGCCGGCACGCTTGTTGATCATTCGGCCCATGCTACGCGGGGCAGGTGCTGATCATTCGGTCCGTGCTGCGCGGGGCAGGTGTTGATCATTCGGTCCGTGCGGCTCGGGGTAGGCCGGGGTAGGTATCGCCCTCATGACCCTCACCACACGCTCCGGCCCGGCGATACCGGGCCCCCGGGGAGTACCGTTCCTGGGCTCGATGTTCGACCTGCGGCGCAGCACGCTCGACACATTCGCGCGCGCCCGCCGCGACCACGGCGACCTGGTGCGCTTCTCGGCCGGCCCACCAGGCCTGCGCAGCGTCTTCTACGGGGTGTTCTCGCCCGAGGGCAGCCAGCAGATCCTCGCCTCCGAGGCCGCCAACTTCCGCAAGGACCACCCGTTCTACGAAGAGGTCCGGCAGTCCTTCGGCAACGGCCTGCTGACCAGCCAGGACGCCGACTACCTGCGCCAACGGCGCATCGTGCAGCCGCTGTTCACCAAGCGCCGGGTGGACGGCTACGCGTCGGCCGTGGCAGCCGAGGCGCAGGCCGTTGCCGAGCGCTGGCGGACCGCGCCCGGCGGCACGGTCGACCTGGTGGGCGAGATGAACCGGCTCGCGCTGCGCACGGTCTCCCGCATCCTGTTCGGCACGGACGTGGAGGCCGCGGTCGCCACCGTGCACCGCTGCTTCCCGGTGATCAACTCGTACGTCGTACGGCGCGGCTTCTCGCCCCGCAACCCGCCGCGCCACTGGCCCACCCCCGCCAACCGCCGGGCCGCCGCCGCGACGGCCGAACTGCACGCGGTCTGCGACCGGATCGTGGCCGGGCGTCGGGCCGCCGGCGAACCGGGCGCCGGCGCCGACCTGCTGTCCCTGCTCAGCCATGCGGGCAACGCGGCGGACGGCGGCCTGGACGCCACCGAGGTCCGCGACCAGGTCCTGGTCTTCCTGCTCGCCGGACACGAGACGACCGCGACCTCGCTCGCCTTCACCCTCCACCTGCTCGCCCGGCACCCGGAGGAACAGGCGCTGGTACGGGAGGAGATCGACGCCGTACTGGGGGACCGGGAGCCGGAAGCCGCCGACCTGGAGCGGCTGCCGCGGCTGACTATGGCCCTCAAGGAGGCCATGCGGCTGTACCCGGCGGCGCCCGTGGTGAGCCGTCGTGGTGTCGCGGCCACCGAGATCGACGGCCACCGGATACCGGACGGCGCCGACGTGATCGTCTCGCCGTGGGTGACCCACCGGCACCCCGGCCTGTGGGAGGACCCGGAGCGCTTCGACCCGCGGCGGTTCACCCCGGAGCGCGAGGCGGCGCGCCACCGCTACGCGTGGTTCCCGTTCGGCGGCGGGCCGCGGGCGTGCATCGGGCAGCACTTCTCGATGCTGGAGTCGGTACTGGCGGCGGCGGTTCTGCTGCGCTCGTACGAGCTGACGGCGGTCGACCGGGAGGTGCCGCTCACCGCGGGGATCACCTTGCAGGCGGCCGGGCCGGGGCGGGTGCGGGCGCGGTCGCGGGAGGCGGGCTGAGGCCGGGGCCGGGGTCGGAGGGGCGGGTGACGCCCCTCCGGCCCTCTGCCGCCTCTCCGCCACCCCTCCGCCCCTTCGCCGTGCCGCCCCCTCCCGCAAATGCTACGGAAATAGCGTTTGCGTTTTCGTGGTGCGCCCCGTAACGTTCTTCTCGGCCCCATTGCCGTCGACAGGAGAAGGCCGTTGCTCGTCTGAGGTCATGAGACACCGCGCCCGCGGCGCGAGGTGCGAGAGCGTGCGAAGAGCACGACCGGCACCCGCTGCGCGGCCCTGTCCACGACCTCGGCGATCCGCAATGTACGGCCCGCCCTCCGCCCGGCTTCACCGTTCTCGTGACGTCAGCGTTCTCGTAACGTCGGCGTTCTCGTGACGTCAGCGTTCTCGTGACGCCGGCCCGGCTCTCTCGTGGACCTTCGTGGTGTCTCCCGCGCCGTCCCCCGTACCTCCGCGCGCACCGAGGAGACCCGTATGACCACCTCTTCCACCTCTCCCGCCACCTCTGCCGCCATCGTCTGCACCGGCCTCGGCTTCGCCTGGCCCGACGGCACCCCCGTACTGGAGGACTTCGACCTGGCCGTCGGCCCCGGGCGCACCGGCCTCATCGGCCTCAACGGCGCGGGGAAGTCAACCCTGTTGAAGCTCTTCGCCGGGGAGCTGCGCCCCACCGAAGGGGCAGTGAAGGTGACCGGCGAGATCGGCTACCTGCCGCAGAACGCCGCCCTGGACACCAGGACGCGGGTGGACGCGGCCCTCGGCATCGCCGGGACCCGCGCCGCCCTGCACGCCATCGAGAACGGCGATGCCGGCGAGGCCAACTTCACGGCGGTCGGCGACGACTGGGACGTCGAGGAGCGCGCTCGCGCCGCCCTCGACCAACTCGGCCTGCATGCCATCGACCTCGACCGCACCGTCGGCGAGGTCTCCGGCGGCGAGTCCGTCCTGCTGCGGCTGGCCGCGCTGCTGCTGCGCCGCCCGGAGGTGCTCCTGCTGGACGAGCCGACCAACAACCTGGACCTGGCCGCCCGCCACCGGCTCTACACCGCGGTGGAGGGCTGGTCCGGCGCCCTGGTCGTGGTCAGCCACGACCGCGAACTGCTCGACCGGGTGGACCGTATCGCCGACCTGCGCGGCGGCGAGGTCCACTGGTACGGCGGCAACTTCACCGCGTACGAGCAGGCGCTCGCCGTCGAGCAGGAAGCGGCCGAGCGCATGCTGCGGGTCGCCGAGGCCGACGTGGCGCGGCAGAAGCGCGAACTGGCCGACGCGCACATGAAGCTGGCGCGCCGGGTCCGCTACGGCAACAAGATGTACGCGCAGAAGCGCGAGCCGAAGATCGTCATGAACAGCCGCAAGGCCGCGGCCCAGGTATCGGCCGGCAAGCACCGCACGATGCACACCGAGAAGCTGAAGGAGGCCAGGGAGCGGCTGGGCGAGGCCGCCGAGGCGGTGCGGGACGACGACGAGATCCGCGTCGACCTGCCGCGCACCGAGGTGCCGCCGGGCCGCGAGGTGCTGACCGTACGAGGCTTGCGGACACGCTACGGCGCGTACGCGAACCTCGAACTGCGCGGCCCGGAGCGGGTCGCCCTGACCGGGCGCAACGGCTCCGGCAAGACCACGCTGCTGCGGACGCTCGCGGGCGAGATCCCGCCCGAGGAGGGCACGGCGGGGATCTACGTGCCGCACCGCTACCTGCCGCAGCGGCTGGACGTCCTGGACGACGGGCTGACCGTCGTCGAGAATGTCGCGCGGTTCGCCCCGGAAGCCACCAACAATCTGATACGGGCCCGACTGGCGCGGTTCCTTTTCAAGGGCGCCCGTGCCGACCAGCAGGCGGGCACGCTCTCCGGGGGCGAGCGCTTCCGGGCCGCCCTCGCGGCCCTGATGCTGGCCGAGCCCGCGCCCCAGCTCCTCATGCTGGACGAGCCGACGAACAACCTCGACATGGCGTCGGTGCGCCGACTCGTCACGGCGCTGGACTCCTACCGGGGCGCACTGATCGTGGTCAGCCACGATCCGGCGTTCCTCCGGGAGATCGGTATCACCCGCTGGCTCGCGCTGGACGGCGAACTGACCGACACCGAGCCGATGTAACGCCACCCGGGCGGCGCACGGCGCACGACCTCCGCCGTGCGCCGCCCCTCACCCGTACGAGACCTTGACCCGTGTGGTCCCCTCACTGCTTCGGGAACAGCGCCAACGTCTCGGTGCACTGCGAGTGCAGCGGCGACGGCAGTGCGCCGGGCGCGAACCAGCCCAGCTCGTCGAACTTGTGCGGCTCGCCGATCCGCACCTCGTCCGGGCGCACCCGGACCGCGAAGACCACGGCGACCCAGTGCGATTCCACCGGCTCGCCGCGCAGTACGTTGCGCACCCCGAGCTGGGCGATCTCCAGCGGCGTCGCGCGGTACTCCTCGTACACCTCACGCGTCACCGCAGCCTCGAAGCTCTCGCCGAACTCCAGCGCTCCGGCACCGCAGTCCCACGTCCCCGGCTCGTCCCGGGCCCCCGCGCCACGCCGCGCGAGCAGCACCCTGCCGCCGCCGTCGTGACACACGAACACACACGAAACCCGGAGCATCCCGCCGGCCTCAGCCATCGCCCGCCCTCCCGCCTCTCAGAAGTGCCGCAGCAACTCGGCGAATTTCTCCAGATGCAGCACCTTCTCATCGGCCGGGTCGAGTACGCCGTGTTCCAGCACCCACGTGTTGTCGTTCGGGATGAACACCGCGTTCAGGCCCGCTTCCCGGGCCGGCAGGATGTCCGACTTCGGGGAGTTGCCGATCATCCAGGTGACCGACGGCGTGAGCGCGTACGTCCGCACCAGCTCTTCGTACGTCCCCACGTTCTTCTCCGGCACGATGCGGACGTCGCGGAAGTGGTGCGCCAGCCGCGACACCTCCACCTTCCGCCGCTGCTCCGCCGCGTCCCCCTTGGTCAGCATCAGCAGCCGGTGCCGCCCGGCCAGCTCCGCCAGCGTCTCGGCGACCCCCGGGATCAGCTCCACCTCGTCCGCCTCGAAGGCCCGCGCCCAGCCCGCGATCCGGGCCAGCTCCCCGGCGTCGGCCTCCCGCCGCCGGACCCGCCGGACACACTCGCCGAGGCTGCGCAGGAACACCTTGCTGCCGTAGCCGTGCACCGCGGCGTTGGCCGCCTCGATCTCGTCCAGCAGGGCCCGTACGCCGTCCCGGCCCAGCTCCGGATGGTTCAGCCAGGTCAGGAACTCCTCGATGACCCGCTCGAAGATCACGTTGTTCTCCCACAACGTGTCGTCGGCATCGAAGACCAGCACCTGCCGCGCCCGGCGCACCCCGCCGCCCACTGCGCTCACACCGTTCTCCTCGTACGCACCGTCGTCCGGCCCGGGCCGGCTCTCTACCTCGCGGCACCCTACTGACCCGGCGGACGCGGACGCACGGCAATTGTCCGGCGGCCCGCCCGCGGTACCGCGGCCGCCACCGGGGACAATGGCGCCATGTCGACAGAGCACGACGGCACGCCCGCACCCGGCGGCCGGTACCCGGCCCCGGACGCCGCCGCGTACCTGGCCGGCTGGTGGACCATCGACCGCACCGTTGCCGACGTCCGTACGGGCACGCAGGGCACCTTCCACGGCACAGCGCACTACCACCCGGAAAACCCCGGAGCCGGTACCGCGCCCGTCCCCCTCCGCCACATCGAAGAGGGCCACCTGACCTGGAACGGCACCACCACCCCCGCCACCCGCACCCTCCGCCTGCACCCCCGCCCCGACGGCACCGCCGCCATCACCTTCGCCGACGGCCGCCCCTTCCACGACCTCGACCTCCGCACCGGCCACTGGACCACCCGCCACCCCTGCGCCGCCGACCTCTACGAAGGCGAGTTCACGGTCGTCTCGGAGGGGGAGTGGCATCTGACGTGGCGGGTGGGCGGTCCGGCGAAGGAGCAACTGCTGCGCTCGGTGTACCGGAGGACGGATCGTCCGTCGGCCTGAGAGCCGGGCCCGGACACGAGCCGAGGGGAGCTGCCACGGCGAGCGAGATCGCCGCTACGGCCGAGATCGCCGCTACGGCTCAGCCCCGCCCGTCCAGCAGAGCGGTGACATAGGCGTCCAGCCGCTCCTCCACGACTCGCGTCGTCAGCTCGGTCCTCCCTGCCTCCCGCCACACCTGCGCCACCTCCCGCACTTCTTCCGAGCTCGCCAGTCCGTCCCGCACCTGCCAGTACAACCGGTCCTTCGCGGTCGCGGCCAGCACCCCGCCGGCCTCCTCGTACGCTTCGAAGAACCGCAGTCCCCACGCCGGGCCGTGCAGCAGCGCGAGATTGGTGGAGCAGTGCGCCACATCGAGATCCGTCGGCCCCCAGGAGGTCCCTGCCCAGTCGACGACCCCCGCGATCCGGACCCCGGCCGGCCCTGAGGCGTCGAACAGCACGTTCCCGGGCTGGAAGTCCCGGTGCAGATACCGCCCCTCATAGGGCGGCGCGGGCTCGCGGATCACGTCGATTGCCGCGGCCCATGCCGCCGTGTCGGCACCCTTCGGAGTGACGACGGTGTCGGCGGTCGTCAACGTCACAAACTTCCGGGGCCGTTCGGATTCGGCGGGCCGCAACGCGTGAATGGCCACGAGTTGCCGGGCCAGCAGGGGAATGCGCGCCTCCACACCCTCGTCGCCGAGCACCGTCCGGCCCGCCAGATGCGTCATGAGGAGCGACGGATACTCGCAATACGCGGCGGTCGGATCGACCGCGACCAGTCCGGGGGCCGCCACATCGGTCCCCGCGAGCAGGCTCAGGGCACCGGCCTCCCTGCTCAGCGAGTCCTCGGCCTGCTCGACGTAGTACGGGTCGACGAAGGTCCGCAGCACCAGGTGACGGGCGCCTCCGCCCCGCGTGCCAACGGTCAGCCTCCGCATTTCGGCAGTGATGCCGCCGTGCAGCGCCTCGATTCCGACGACCCGCTCGCCGTCCTCCAGATGGCGGCCCACCCAAGCCAGTGTCAACGGTCGGACAGTCGCTGTCCCGTCATCATGGATCACCGTGCCACCTCAGCACCCGCACACCGACACCCGCAAAGCGTTTTACCGGAGACGAGACCGACGCTGTTCTGCCGAGGGCCTGCGCGACGAGGGGCGCCGCCCAACACCGGAAAACCGTTCGCCCACGCTCACCAGCGCCCCTACCGTCCGCACCGTGACGCCTCCAGCCAACCCCCGATCCGCCAACCCTGAATCCGCCAACCCCGAATCCGCCAACCCTCAATCCGCCGGCTCTCAATCCGCCGGCTCTCAATCCGCCGCCCCGGAATTCCCCAACCCCAAAGCCCTCGTCCGCCGCGGTTACGACATCGTCTCCCACGCCTACCGAGCCGACGACGCCGAGGACGACACGTACACGCCCTGGATCGCCGCCCTGCTGGAGCGGCTGCCGGGCGGAGCCGATGTGCTCGACCTCGGATGTGGGTGTGGTGTGCCCGTCGCGCGGGACCTGAGTGGGGCCGGGCACGCCGTGGTCGGGGTGGATGTGAGTGAGGTGCAGGTGCGGCGGGCCCGGGGGCTTGTGCCGCGGGCCCGTTTTCGCCGGGCTGATGCTGTTGACGCCGACTTTCCTTCCGCCTCGTTCGACGCCGTTGTCTGCTTGTACATGCTGATCCATCTGCCGCTCGCCGAGCAGCCGGTGCTGCTGTCGCGGATCGCCGGGTGGCTGCGGCCCGGTGGCACCCTGCTGGTGGTCGCCGGGGACGGGGCCTGGACCGGGATCGAGGAGGACTGGCTCGGGGGCGGGGCTCCGATGTGGTGGAGCCATCCCGGTAAGGAGACCTACCGGGAGTGGATCACTGCGGCCGGGCTGTCCGTGGAAGGGGAGGAGTTCGTGCCGGAGGGGGATGGCGGGCACGCGTTGTTCTGGGCGCGGAAGCCCGGAGAGATCGATGAAGGGCTGGGCTGAGGTATCTCATCGGGCCGTGCCCCAGTCCTCCGGGTCCAGGACGGCTGCCATTCGGTCCAGGGTCCGGTCGGTCATGCCGGGGCGCAGGGGGAGGCAGACGGCGTGCCGGACGAGGTGCGCCGCGGTTCGTGCGCCCTGTGGGCGGTCGGGGGGTGCCGGTACGGCGCCGAGGGAGGTCGGGCGTGCGGCGTCGAAGCCCGCGGCGCGCAGCCGGGTGGTGGTCGCGTCGGGGTCGGGGGTGGGGACGGCGCACAGCCAGTACGTGTGTACGGGTGCGGCCGCGCCGTAGACCAGGGACGGGGCGGGCAGGCGTGCCACCAGCCGTCGTGCCACCTCCGCCCGCTCGGCCACCGCCCGCGCGATGTCCGGCGCGCGAAGCCGCCGGTCCAGGAGGTCCAGCAGCGCGGGGCTCGGGCGGTGCCGGATCGCCGGCATGAGATCCGTACCGGCGAAGGCGCCGACCGTGTTCTGGAGGCCGCTCGCGTGGTCGTGTCCCAGCAGGCCGACGGCGGTCACCAGGCCGGTGTAGACCGGCCGCGTGGTGAGCAGTGCGAGAGAGGCGTACTTGGCGACCCGGCGCGCCTGCGCGTCCTGTGTCTGCACCGGCCACTCCTGGTGCAGCGCGCGCATGGCCGCAAGCAACCCCGGATTGCGTACGACGGCCACCGCGCCGCCCAGCGCCGTGGCGGTCTTGAGCGGACCGAAGCTGAACAGCGACATGTCGGCCTTCGGGCTGCCCCGGAAGCCGGGGCCGCTGTATGCCTGGGCACAGTCCTCGATCAGCAGCCAGCCGTGTTGGGCGGCCAGCTCCGCCAGTGGGTCCAGCGGGGTCTGGGTGCCGAAGAGATGGGCGACGACTACGGCGCGCGTGCGCCCGGTGGCGGCTGCCGCCCATTGCCCGGTGGTGGGCAGCAGTGTGCCGGCGTCGAGGTCCACCGGCACCGGCACCAGGCCGTGTTCGGTGACGATGCGCCACATGTCGGGGATCGTGACGGCGGACATCAGCACCTCGCTGCCGCGTGGCAGCGAGGCGGCGGTCAGGGCCAGGTCCAGCGCGCTGCGGACGGATAAAGCCGACAGGCAGGGGGCAGGGCCGCCTTCGTCTGCCGGCCGGTCTTCGTCTGCCGGCCGGACGGCGCCCCCCTCCGCCCGTACGTCCCCCTCCGCCCGTACGTCCCGCTCCGCCTGTACGCCCCCCTCAACCCGTACGCCCCCTTCCGCGAACCGCCGTTCCACGGTCGCCGCCCACCGGTCCGCGTCGCCCTCGCGCCCGCAGGCCGCCAGCGCGTACGCGAGATCCGGCCATCCGATGTCGAAGTTCCTCGGTGGATACACCGCACACCTCCTCACCGGGACAGACGCACGGCGACGCCCCGTACCTGACCCACAGCGGCCCGTATTGGGCATCTGTTCGCGCGCGGCCGGGTAGGGAGGCCGCTGTGACTACTCAGGACAGCGCTCTTCCGGGGGCCGGCGCCCCGGTGACCGGCGCCTCGACGCATGAGTCTCCGACGTATGAACCCTCGACGCATGTGTCCCCGACGCATGAGTCCTCGACGCATGACGCCCCGGCGACCGACGCCATGCTCCGCGCCAATCAGGCGAACTGGGACGCCCGTACCCCGGTGCACGTGGCCAGTGCCTTCTACGGCCTGGACGGCTCGCGTACCGCCGACGACTGGTTCGCCCCGTTCGAGTGGGACGACCTCGGGCCCTTGGCGGGCCGGGACGTCCTGCACCTCCAGTGCCATCTGGGCACCGAGACCCAGGCGTTCGCCGAGCGGGGTGCGGCGCGCACCGTCGGGCTGGACTTCTCCGGCGCGGCCCTGGAGCAGGCGCGACGGCTGGCGGCGGACAGCGGGCGGGAGATCGAATTCGTCCAGGCCGATGTGCACGGGGCGGCCGAAGCCCTGGGCGGCCGTCGCTTCGACGTGGTGTACACGGGGAAGGGCGCGCTCTGCTACCTGCCCGACCTCTCCCGCTGGGCCGAGGTGATCGCCGGGCTGCTGCGGCCGGGCGGCATGCTGTACGTGGTGGAGTTCCACCCGCTGCTCAACTCCCTGGGGCCTGCGCCCGACCCGGACCGCGCGCCGGGCGATGAGCACCTGGTGCTCGCCCACGACTACCTGGCGGGCCGGGGCGCCATCCGCAGCGACACGCCGTACACGTACACCGACGGACCGCCCGTCGAGGGCGCGACGACCAGCTACGAGTGGCGGCACGGCCTCGGGGAGACGGTCGGCGCGCTGGTCGGCGCGGGGCTGACGGTGGATCTGCTGCGCGAGACGGACCTGCTGCCCTGGAAGCGCTTCGAGGCGATGGAGCAGGCGGAGAACGGCTGGTGGCGGCTGCCGCCGGAGCAGCCGCGCATTCCGCTGCTGTTCGCGCTGCGGGCAGTCAAAGCCTGAGGGGCCGGGGCGCACGGCTCCGTGCCGTACGTGGGGCGGGTGCGGGCCGAAGCGGAATGCCCGGGTACGACGGGTGCCGGACCGCGCTCCGCGCGTTCAGCAGCGGGGATACGGTTCCGGCCAGCCCTCGCGCGCTTCAAGCCGGAATGTCCCGGCCCGCATTGCACCGACAAACATCCCATGATCCGGTGGATCGGGCCCACACACCAGCAGAAAGGCGACCCAGCATGCGCGACGTGGATGCCGTACTCGGCACGCCCTGGCACGAACTGCCCTCCGCCGACGCCGTCGTGGCGGCGGCCATGGAGTGGCACTTCGACCCCGCCACCGGCTCCCGGTTCTGGGTGGAGCGCGCCGCCTCGCTGCCCTTCGACCCGCGCAAGGACATCACCACCGTCGCCGACCTGGACCGCTTCCCCGACGTCAGCTCCGAGTGGCGGGAGGTACCGGTCGAGGACCTGCTGCCGGCGGGCCTGCGCGGCCTCGGCCGACCGCCCGCCGTCTGGGAGAGCGGCGGCACCACCGGCCCGCCCAAGCGCACCGTCGACCTCGGCCAGTGGGCCCGCAACACCCGCTGGTGGTCCGAGGTCCTCGACCAGCACGGCTTTCCCTCGCACGACGGCAATCTGCTCTTCCTCGGCCCCACCGGACCGCACGTCGTCGCCGAGGCGGTGCGCGAACTCGCCCGGCTGCGCGGCGCGGTCTTCTTCCCGGTCGACTTCGACCCGCGCTGGGTGCGCCGGTGCCTTCGGGACGGCCACACCGACCTCGCCCGGCACTACGTCGACCACCTCCTCGACCAGGCCGAGCGGGTGCTCGCCTCGCAGCGCGTCTCCCTGCTGTACGCGACGCCGCCCCTCCTGGAGGCGATCGCCGAACGCCCGCGCCTGGCCGGTCTCGTCCGCGACCAGGTGCGCGGGATCCTGTGGGGCGGCACCTCGATGGACCCCGAGACGCTCCGGCTGCTGTCCGCCGAGGTCTTTCCCGGTGCGGTCCTCGGCGGCCTGTACGGCAACACGATGATGGGCGGGGCGCCGCAGCGGCCCGCCGTCCCCGGCGACCCCCATCCATGCGTCTTCCAGCCCTTCCACCCGTACGTGCACCTGTCCCTGCTGGATCCGGACGACCTGTCGCGCGAGGTGGCGTACGGCGAGCGCGGGCGGGTGTGCATGCGCCAGCTGAGCCCGGAGGTGCTGCTGCCGTACGTCCTCGAACGGGACGTCGCGGTGCGGGTCGCGCCGGTGGCGGGCTACGCGGGCGACGGGGTGGCCGACGTGCGGCCCGTCGACGACGGCGGCGCGAAGATCATCGAGGGGGTGTACTGAGATGACGGACGACGCGGCGGCCGCCCCGGACGGCACCGGCTGCGACATCGACGTCGAGCGGCCCGCGGGACCGTACCGCTCCGCCAACCGCACCACCCTCACCGACGTCACCGGCCGCCCGGTCGGTGAACTCTCCCTCGCGCCGCCCCTGCTGATCCGCCAGGTGATCAACGAGATGCGCGCCGCGCCCGAACAGGCGGCGGACGAACGCCTCGCGGCCCTCGCGCGGGCGGGGGAGCTGTTCGCGACGGCGACCCTGGACGGCGAGACCCCCGACACGTACTGCCGCCGCCAGGCGCTGGTCTCCGGGCTGCCCGTCTCCGTCGCCCGCCGCACCCTCGGCCGGGTGGCGCAAGCCGGACGGGCCGCGGCGGACACCCTGTCCGCGCAGCGCCCCAGGGGGGCCGTACCGCTCGGGGATCTGCCCTTCGGCGAACCGCCCGCCGCGGGGCGGACGAGCGCCGGTGCGGCGGTGGTGTGGGTACGCAAGGGAGATGTCCTCGGCGTCCTCGCGCCCGGCAACCACCCGGCCACTCATGTGGAGTGGCTGGGCGCCCTCGCCCTCGGGTACCGGGTGGCCGTACGCCCCTCCCAGCGCGACCCGTTCACCCCGCGGCGGCTCGTCCGGGCCTTGCGCGAGGCCGGCCTCGCGCCCGGGTACGCGTCGCTGCTGCCGACCACCCACGAACACGCGGAGGCCATCGTGGACGGGGCCGACCTCGGCCTGGTCTACGGCGGTGATTCCGTCGTCACCCGCTACGCCGACAGCAGGCGGGTGCTCGCGCAGGGCCCCGGCCGCTCCAAGGTCCTGATCACCCGGGACGTGCCCTGGCGGTCCCACCTGGACACCATCGCCGACTCGGTCGCCGCCGACGCCGGTGTGCAGTGCCTCAACGCCAGCGCCGTCCTGTGCGAGGACGACGCGCCGGGCCTCGCACACGCCCTGGCCGAACGGCTCGCCCGCCTCCCGCTGCTCCCGCCCGGCCACACCGACGCGGTCCTGCCCGTACGGCCGTTGGACGAGGCCCGGCGCCTCGCGGAGCAGCTGCACGAGTCCGTCGGCCCGCTGTACGAGACCGTCGGCCCGCGCCTGGCGGCCGGATCGGACGCTGACCCCGCTGAACGGTTCCTCGCCGACCTGGGCGACGGCAGCGCCGCCCTGCGGCCGGTCGTCGTCCCGCTCGACAGCGCGCGGGACCCGCGGTTCGGCATCGAACTGCCCTTTCCGTACGCGGCCGTGGCGCCCTGGGAACCGGAGCTGCGCCCCGCCGCGTTCGGCCGGACCCTGGCCCTCACGGTGCTGAGCGAGGACGCGGACCTGGTACGCGAGTGCGTCGCGAGCCCGCTGATCCGCAACACCCACTGGGGCGCCGTGCCCACCCACTGGTCCCGCCCCGGACTGCCGCACGACGGGGCACTGGCCGAGTTCCTGATGGAGTCCAAGACCTTCGCCGGGGAAACGGCGCTCCGTGGGCCGGTGATGTGACGCGCCGTTACGAATAGGCGGCGGCGGTACGGAACGGGTGCACCGGTGCCGTACCGCTGTATCCCCGTACCGCTGTACCCCCGTACCGCCGCCGTGGGAACTCCGCGTGAACTCCGCGGGAAAGCGGACCGACCCCGTTTGCCGGACACCAACCCGCTTTCGTACAGGCTCCCTTCGGCATTCCGCGAAAGAGTTCCGGTGGGTAGGGTTCCGGGTATGCTCCTATCCGGGTTTCCGCGGCTTCCGCTTCGTTCCGTGCTCTTCGCCGACGGGGTTTTCGGCCTTCTCGAAGGCAAGACGGCACAGGGGGTGCTGCGGCACAGCACCGTCCTCGAAGCCGTGGCGGTCGTCGACCGCCTGCACACCTCCGGCAGCACCGCGTCCGTGGTGCCCGGCACCGACGTCCCGGTCGTCTCCTCGCTGGAGGAGGCCCTGCGGTTCCGGCCGGAAGCGCTGGTCATCGCGATGACCGAGTCCGACCACGTCGAGGTGGTGGACGGCGAGGTGCAGCACGCGCCGCGGCAGCCCGGAGACCTCCCGGAATTCTGGTGGGAGCAGATCGCCACCGCCGTACGCAACGGCCTGCACGTCATTTCCTGCCTCCACCTCCAGCTGCGGCACACGGAATTCGCCGATAAGACGGCGGACGGCCAGCAGCTGATCGATGTCCGCCGCCCGTACGACGAGTTGCCAAAGTATTCCGGCCGTCTCCGGCGATCCCGCGCCAAACTCGTGCACGTGGCGGGCAGCGACTGTGTCGTGGGAAAGCGGACCGTCGCCCTCCAATTGCACCGGGAGGCACAGGCGCGCGGTATCGACTCCGGATACGTCGGCACCGGCCAGACCTGCCTGCTGGCCGGCTGCACGGAAGGCGCGATCATCGACCGTACCCCCGTCTTCCAGGCGGCCGGGCTCGTCGAGCACCTGGTGCAGCGCGCCGACCCCCGGCACGACCTGCTGATCATCAAGGGGCAGGCGTCCGTGCTGCACCCGGCCTTCGGCGGCCTGGCCACCGCGATCCTCCAGGGCTCACAGCCCGACGCCGTGGTCTTCGTGCACGACCCGCGCCGCTCCCGGCGCTACCACTGGGAGCACCTGCCCGTGCACGACCCGCGCAGCGAGATCCGCATCGTGGAGGAGCTGGGCGGCGCCCCGGTCGTCGCCGTGGCCACCCGCGGCCGTGAGAACGTGGAGAGCCTGCGCTCCCTGGGCCTGCCGGTCGTCGACGTGCTCGACGGGGACGGTACGGCGGTGCTGATGGACGCACTCGGACCCGTACTGACCGGATGAACCGGACCGCTCCCGGGCCGGGTCCGGGAGCGGCGCCCGGCCCGTGATCCCCGTTCCCGAGGAGAATGTGCACCGTGAATGTTGAAGTCGCCCTCGCTGTACGGGCGCACTTTGCCGAATGCCCGACCTGGGACGCCTCCGACGGCACGCTGTTGTGGGTGGACATGAACAACGGCGGGATCCACCGCTACCGCCCCGCCGACGGCGCCGATACCGTCACCGAGGTCGACCAGCCGGTGGCGGCGGCGCTGCCCCGGGCGGGCGGCGGCCTCGTCCTGAGCCTGCGCGACGGCGTGGCGGTCACCGGCCCGGACGGGACCCGCCGCTGGCTGACCGAGTGGTCGCAGCAGGGCGTACGCGGCAACGACGCGAGCACCGACGGCCGCGGCCGCCTGTGGGTGGGCACCATCGCCGGCGAGACCGCGCCCGGCTGGCTGGCGCGCGTCGACGCCGACGGCACGGCGCACACTGCGGCCACCGGCGTACGGCTCAGCAACGGCATCACCTGGAGCCCGGACGCGACCCGCATGTACTACGTCGACACCCCGACCCGCCGCATCGACGTCTTCGACTACGACCTCGACACCGGGAAGGCCGCCAACCGCCGGGTGTTCGCCGAGATCACCGGCACCGACGGCGCGCCGGACGGCATGTGCGCCGACACCGACGGCGGTGTGTGGGTGGCGCTCTTCCGCGGGGGAGCCGTCCGCCGCTACGCCCCGGACGGCCGCCTGGACCGCGAGATCACCTTCCCCGCCTCGCTGACCACCGCCTGCGCTTTCGGCGGCCCGGACCTGACCGACCTCTACGTGACTTCGGCCCGCCGCGACCTGGGCGACGCCGAGCCGGAGGCGGGCAATCTGTTCGTGGTGCCCGGGGTGGGGCAGGGGCTGCCGGGGGTGGCGTTCGCCGGGTAGGCGGCGGATGCCTGGCGCACGGGCCGGGACGGCGACTGCCCGGCCCGTACCCGTACTCACTGGCCGTACGGTGATCGCCCGGCCCGTACCCGTACGGTCACTGGCCGTACGGCGATCGCCAGGCCCGTCCCCGTACGGTCACCGCCCGGCCGATGCCACCGCGGGCCGGACCCGGGCGAACGCGCGGGACACCTCGACCAGCCACGCCACGTCGGCGGAGAAGTCCGGACCGCCCGCCGCGGCAGGCGCCGGCACCCCGTCCGGGCCCGACGGCCCTTCCACGCCGGCCGGATCGTCCGCCTCGGGGCCCGGCGGCCGTGGCCCGGCCGCGAGCGCCGCCGCGATGTGCGCCGCCTCCACCTCGGCGTGCCGCACCGCCGCGGCCCCCTGCCCCGGCATCAGCACCGCGCCCGGATCGCCGTGGTGCCCGCGCAGCGCCAGACAGCCGTCCCGGATCTCGATCACCCGGCGGTGCAGGTGGAAACGCAGGTCGTACAGGGCCGACAGGTCGCTGCCGGTGCTGGACGGCAGCAGGATCTCCGGATGCGCCTGGTGCAGCGCCTGCCACAGCGGGCGCAGCAGCCGGTAACTGCGGTAGTCGGCCAGCCAGCTGCGGGCGGCGGAGACCCGCGGTCCCCACAGCGGGGCGGTCCAGCCGACGATGTTGAGGACCATGCCGATGGTGAGCGTCGTACGGGACACGTCGGACCAGCGCATCGGGTTCCAGCCGTACTGCGCGAGGAAGACATCGGCGTACCGCCCGGCCGGGTAGACCAGCTCGATGACCGCGCCGGCCGCCGCGATGCGCAGCCCGCGGCGCACCCAGCGGTGGTCGGTGAGCTTGGCGAAGTGCCAGCAGGCGCGCGCCACCAGGACCTTGCCGACCACGAACGCGGTGAGATAGGCGGCCTGGTAGGCGACGAAGAACGGCTGGTCGCCGGGGTGCGTGAAGATGTTGCGGGGCGGCCCCTGGAGGGTCGCCAGGAAGAACAGCACCACCATCGTCACCGGCACCGCCGCGAGGAGCAGCAGCCGCCGCCGGGCCCGCACGCGCGCCTCGGCCCGGGGATGTATCCAGTGGATGAGGAGGATCTGCTGACAGGCCAGCACCGCGATGATCCACAGCTGGACCGAGACGTTGTACCAGGTGATGGTGCCGAACAGGGTGCCCGTCCAGCGCACCGGGGTGGACATGGACAGGTACATGCCCTGGCAGCCGAACGAGGCGCACAGCGCGATCAGCCCCGCGTTGCGGCGGTGCCCGCGCAGCAGCGGTACGAGGGTGTAGGCGAACGCGATCCAGCAGGCGAGCGCGGCGATCGGGTACCGGATGTGGGTGATGCCGCTCATGAACCGTCCTCGCGGCGCCAGTTCAGCGATCCGTGGATCCGGCCCAGCACGCTGTTGGGGTCCGGCGCGTCGGCGCGCCCGCGCGTGCCGGCCCGCAGCCGCTCCCCGAGGAGAAAGGCCATGACCTCGGCTTCCTGTTCCTGGGCATCCGAGTAGTTCTCGCGGTACAGCAGGTCCTGTACGAGGGACGGGTCGAGGTCCGGGAAGAGCTGGGTGCCGGAGTCGTCCCCGGGTACGCCCACGCCGTGGTGGCCGCAGATCATATGGGCCAGTTCGTGGGCGATGATGTGCTCCTGGTGGTGCCGGCTGGTCTGCGCCTCGTAGACGACGTAGTCCGTACCCGGGAAGGACAGCCACAGCCCGCACGGTCCCGAGGTGCCCATCGGCATGGCCACCAGGTGGATCTCCCGGTTTCGCACCCGGGCCAGGTGGTCGCACAGCAGCGGAAGGTCGTAGGCGGGCGGGAGCCCGTACGAGGCCAGCTTTTCCCGGCACTGCCGGCGCAGGGCCTTCATCCCGGAAGAAGACCCTCTGCCGTGGCGGTCACGCCAGGGGAAAGGCATCCGGAGCACTACTCCTCGCTGTCGACCGGCTCGTTCGGCTGCCGGCCGCGCGCCGCGGCCGTGGTGGCGTGCATCTTGCTGACCTCGCGGATGATGCGGGCCAGGGACTTGCGGCCGGAGTCGTCCATGCTCATGGCGCGCAGCGCGATGTCACGGACCTCGGCGTTGCCCATCGCCGAGGCGAGGGCGAGCTGGGAGTCGACGCGGCCGGCGGTGTCGTCGTCGAAGAAGTACGCCACCGGCACCCGGAAGAACGCCGCGAGGGCCTCCAGATGGCGCTTGGTGGGGTTGGTGCGCTGACCGGTGCGCAGCTGCCAGACGTACGTCTTGGAGAACGTACCGCCGCTCAACTCGCTGCATCCGCGCGCGACTTCCTCGTACGTGTACTCGCGGCCGTTCGCGCGGATCGTGGTGAACAGCTTGTCGACCTTCCCGGCCAGTGACGACATCGGGGCTCCTTCTCATGCGCCGGGGTGAGCTGCCTCGGAGTGCCAACTCATCCTAGTTGACAGGACCCTGACTTGCACTTAACGTCGGGATCGCGTTAGCGGAGATGAACAGAGTAGTTTCCATGTCCACTCACGCGGACGACGGGGGTGTCCGCATGAGGGAGAGCTCGTCGCGGCGGCGGCCGGTCGCCACGGTCGCACGGCGCCGGCGCGATGAGCCGCGGAGGGCATGGGGCCGCCGCGCGCTCCTTTCGTGCGGCTGTCGTTCTCCGGCTGCCCGCTTCCGCCCTCTTCCCTGTTGTCCTCGTCGAACGCGCTCGGCTCATGCGCGGGCCAGGCGCGCCCGCCACCAGTCCACGGTCGCCGCCAGCTGGTGATCGAGCGGTGTCGCGTCCGCGCCGAACGCCTCGCGGTACGCGGACGAGTCCATGACGAACGGCCGGTCGAACTGGTAACGGACCTCCCTCAGCTCCCGCAGCAGCGGTGAGACGAGCGACGCCGCGCGCAGCACCGCCGACGGCAGCCGCCGTACCGGAACCGGCCGTACCCGCGCCTGTTCCGCGAGCCTGCCGGCCATCTCCCGGGTGGACAGCGGCGGCACGGTCGGTACGTGCCAGGCGCGGCCCCAGGCGCCCTCCCGCTCCGCGGCCTCGACCAGCGTCCTCGCCACGTCGGGCAGGTAGGTCCAGCTGTGCGGCGCGTCCGGGTCGCCGAGGACGGAGACCGGCTTGCCCTCCAGGATGCGCGGGACGACCCGGGAGGCCAGATGGCCACCGTCGGTCACACCCGGACCGAAGAAGTCCGACGCGCGCACCTCGACCACCCGAATACGGCCCTTTTCGTGCAGGGCGAGCGCCTGCTCCCAGATGTCGGCCCGGATCCGTCCCTTCGGCCCCGTCGCGGCCGGCGGCAGGTCTTCGGTCAGCTTGCCCTGGACCGGGCCGTATCCGTAGAGATTGCCCAGCAGGGCGAGGACCGCACCGGTCTGCTCGGCGGCGTGCCGGACGGAAGCGGCGAGCGGCGGCCAGTCGCGCGTCCAGCGGTGGTACGGAGGCGAGGCGCAGTTGTAGATCGCGGTCGCGCCCCGCGCGGCCTCCGCCAGCTGTTCCGGCACCGCCGCGTCCAGCGCGACATGCTCGATCCCCGGCTCGGCGGGCCGGCCCGACCGCGTGACGAC
This sequence comes from Streptomyces rimosus subsp. rimosus, assembly GCF_000720725.1. Classification (GTDB taxonomy): domain Bacteria; phylum Actinomycetota; class Actinomycetes; order Streptomycetales; family Streptomycetaceae; genus Streptomyces; species Streptomyces rimosus_A. The sequence continues at coordinate 57,397 of NZ_JOCQ01000006.1, read as the reverse complement.
CCGCACGGAACGCCCTTTTCCGGCCAGCAACCGGGCCGTTGCCGCCCCCGCGGGGCCGAAACCTATGACGAGATGAACATCCATGCGCGAAGGCTAGCGGCGCAAGGGGAGGTCGGAGGTGCGGGCCGGTGGAAATGCAGAAGACCCCAGATGAACTGGGGTCTTCTGCGTTGTGTCCGAGGGGGGACTTGAACCCCCACGCCCGATAAAGGGCACTAGCACCTCAAGCTAGCGCGTCTGCCATTCCGCCACCCGGACCAGGTGTCTGTCGCTCCGGCCCTCGGCCGTTCCGACATGGAAAACAATAGCAAACGTTCAGGGGTGGTCGATCACGGCCGGTCCGCGGCGGGGGCGCGCCTGTGACCAGGGGATGTCGGGAGTATTGCGGCCTTGGGCGCAGCGCCGCCGAGGGGGAGGATGGCGGTGGACCCCCGCCGCGGTCCGGGCCCCCTTCGGGAGGACGGCGCGGCCGTGAACCATGAGGAGGCAGTGTGAGCGAGTCGCAGCCGGCCCGTACGGTCACCGGCGAGGACGAGGTCGTCGACCTGTGCCGGGACCTGATCAGGATCGATACGAGCAACTACGGCGACCACTCCGGGCCGGGTGAGCGGGCCGCCGCCGAGTACGTGGCGGAGAAGCTCGCCGAGGTCGGGCTGGAGCCGCAGATCATCGAGTCGCACAAGGGCCGCGCCTCCACCGTGGCCCGCATCGAGGGGGCGGACCCGTCGCGGCCCGCGCTGCTCATCCACGGCCACACCGACGTGGTGCCCGCCAACGCGGCGGACTGGACCCACCACCCCTTCTCCGGGGAGATCGCGGACGGGTGCGTGTGGGGCCGCGGCGCGGTCGACATGAAGGACATGGACGCGATGACGCTCGCGGTCGTCCGCGACCGGCTGCGCTCCGGCCGCAAGCCGCCGCGGGACATCGTGCTGGCCTTCCTCGCCGACGAGGAGGCCGGCGGCGTCTACGGCGCCCGCCACCTCGTCGACAAGCACCCCGGGCTCTTCGAGGGGGTGACGGAGGCCATCGGCGAGGTCGGCGGCTTCTCCTTCACCGTCAACGAGAACCTGCGGCTCTACTTGATCGAGACGGCCCAGAAGGGCATGCACTGGATGCGGCTCACCGTGGACGGCACCGCCGGTCACGGCTCGATGACCAACAGCGACAACGCGATCACCGAGCTGTGCGAGGCGGTCGGGCGGCTCGGGCGGCACAAGTTCCCGGTGCGCGTGACCAAGACCGTACGGTCGTTCCTGGACGAGCTGTCGGACGCCCTGGGCACCGAGCTGGACCCGGAGGACATGGAGGAGACCCTCGCCAAGCTGGGCGGCATCGCCAAGATCATCGGTGCCACGCTGCAGAACACCGCCGCGCCGACCCAACTGGGCGCCGGTTACAAGGTCAACGTCATCCCGGGCCAGGCGACCGCGGCCGTCGACGGCCGGTTCCTGCCCGGCCACGAGGAGGAATTCCTCGCCGATCTGGACCGGATTCTCGGTCCGCGGGTCAAGCGCGAGGACATTCATGCCGACAAGGCACTGGAGACCGGTTTCGACGGCCCCCTGGTGGCGGCCATGCAGTCGGCGCTGAAGGCCGAGGACCCGATCGCCCGGGCCGTTCCGTACATGCTTTCCGGCGGTACGGACGCGAAGTCGTTCGACGACCTCGGAATCCGGTGCTTCGGTTTCGCGCCGCTGAAGCTGCCGCCGGAGCTGGACTTCGCCGGAATGTTCCACGGCGTGGACGAGCGGGTACCGGTGGACGGACTGAAGTTCGGGACGCGCGTGCTCGACCGGTTCATCGAGCAGAGCTGAGGCGAAATCCCGTGCCGGCGCACGGGACTTCCGCTGCCCGGCCTCGCACGCGGACCGGACAATCGCCCAGGCGTGCGTATTTAGCCGGAACGAGTGAATGCCGTCATAGGCTCGTAGCTTCATCACCTTCTCCTCGTTGCAGAGGGTGCGGTCCGCGGCTGGGACCGCATTGCCAACAAGGAGGAATAATGATCAAGAAGGTCGTCGCCGCCGCGGCTGCCACCGGTGGTCTGGTGCTCGCCGGCGCGGGCATCGCCGTCGCCGACGCGGGGACGCAGGGCGCCGCCCTGAACTCCCCGGGCGTCATTTCGGGCAACGCCGTCCAGGTCCCGATCCACGTGCCGATCAACCTGTGCGGCAACACGATTGACATCATCGGGCTGCTGAACCCTGCCTTTGGCAACACCTGCGTCAACGACTGACGCGGTGCCTGAAACCGTAAGGCTGTAATCCCGGTCGGCTCCGGAGTGCGCGCCATGCACTCCGGAGCCGACGGTTGTTCCGGCACGCGGACGCCAGGCGTTCCGCGGGTCATTCGGCAGGTCAAAGGCAGGGGAGAGCGAACCTATGCGACAGGTCGGGAAAAAGGGCCTGATCACGATGGCGGCAGCGAGCGGCGTACTGGCCGTCGCGAGCGGCTACGCGCACGCGGATTCCGGTGCGCAGGGGAATGCGGCGCATTCCCCGGGGGTGTTGGCCGGAAACGCCGGTCAAATCCCCGTGGACATCCCGGTACAAGCCTGCGGCAATTCCGCCAACGTCGTCGGGCTGCTGAATCCCGCCATGGGAAACGGGTGCGGGACCGACGGCGGCGCGCACGGCGGCCGGGGTCACGGCAGCAGGGGGCAGGGGGGTTCCGGCGCGCAGGGCTCGGCGCAGTCCTCGCCGGGCGTCGCCTCGGGCAACAACGTACAGGCGCCGATCCACGCGCCGGTCAACGCCTGCGGGAATTCCGTCGACGTCGTCGGGCTCGGCAACCCCGTCAACGCCAACGGCTGCACCGACAACGGCGGCAGCACCGGCGACGGCACCGGAACCGGCACCGACCACCCGGCGCCCCACCACCCGGGCCCGCAGGGCCCGCGGCCGTCCGGCGGCGGCCCCGTCACCCCGGCCGAGGACCGCGCGGGCGAGCCGGCGACTCCGTCGCAAGGGCAGGCGCCGCACACGACGGACACGGCGGGCGCCGAGCAGGTACGGGGCCCGCGGGCCCAGATGGAGGAGACGGCGCCGCATACGCAGATCGTCACCCCGCCCAAGCAGGACAAGGGCGGAGAAGCGGGACAGGACAAGGACGGGGAAGCGGGAGAGGAAGCGGGCAATCTCGCCCAGACCGGGGCAGGTGCGCTCGGTGTGGCACTGCCGGCGAGCGCGGGTCTGCTGATCGGCGGCGCGGTGCTCTACCGCCGCGCGCGTTCCGCACGCCGCTGACGGGCCGGCGGGCGCGGGGCCCGACAGCCCCGCGCGCGCACGGCATATGGCATATGACGGCCGGACCGGCCACCGGCGGACCGTACGGGTCCGGATCGGTCACGCGGACCGTACGGGTCCGGGCCGGTTACGCGGACCGTACGGGTCCAGGCCGGTCACACGCACCGTACGGGCTGCGGCCGCCGGTCATCCGGCCGCCCCGGCCCCGGCGTCCGGCCGGTACGACAGAGCGGGCCCCGCGTCGGCGGGGCCCGCTCCGCCGTGTCCGGGCGAGGGGCGCGGGCGCGGCGGTCACCTCGGACGGCGCGTGCCGCGGCGGCCGTGGCCGCTCACCAGGTCGCGCGGATCTGGCGGATGATCCGGCGGCGCAGCCGCACGCGGCGGCTGCCGTCGGGATTGAGGCGCAGGCGGTCCAACTCCCAGTGTCCGTACTCGGCATGATCGGTCAGCAGGCGTGTGGCGGCCTTGCGGGAGACCCCTCGCGGCACATACACATCGCAGAATTCGTATTCCGGCATCGCATCTATTGTGCGGGACCGGCCCCGGTACGGATAGCGTCTGCACTATGTCTGATGCTGCGCAGCCTTCCGCTGCCGAGGTACGTGCCGCCGCCGAGGCGGTCAAAGCCGCGCTGGACCGTCACCTCGACGCGGTCGAACACCGCTCGGGCCAGGACGACCCCGCCGTCTACGCCGCGTTCGACGAACTCGCCGCGGCGGCTGAGGCGTACGACGAGCTGCTGTACGACACCTATGACGAGGTCACTCCCTTCGAGATCCCCGGGAACGACACGCTGCCCGCCTACGCGGGGCCGGAGGAACCCAGCGCGCTGAGCGTGCTGATCCGGCGCGACTACGCGGTGGCCGAACCGCAGCGGCTGCTGTCGCAGGCCCAGCGGATCGCCGACCTCGACCCCGAATCGGCCGCCGACGCCGCGGCGGAGGCCAGGGCGGTCAACGGTGGTACGGGGTCGGTGGCCGGCGTGGTCGGCAGCAGCGTGCACGCGGCGCTGGGCGTGCTCTTCGGGGAGTTCGAACCGGACGAGATCGCCACCCGGCACAAGGAGTTCGGCCTGGAGGAGGGCGACTCCACGCTGTGGGTGGTCGCCGCCGACGAGATGCCCGAGCCCGGGGAATGGCTCTCCGCCCCGTTCGACCAGACCGACCCGCAGCGGGTGGTGTGCCGCTTCGACGTCAGCTCCGTCTTCGACGAGGACCTGGAAGCCGACGCGGATGACGACGAGGTGCTGGAGAGGCTCGACGGGGAGAGGTGACCCGACGGGGAGAGGCGAGGGGGAGCGGGCAGCGGAGCCGGGCTGGAGCGTTCGTGGCCGGGGCCGGGGGCGGTCTTCGGTCGTTTCCCGGGTGGTCTTTGGCCGGTTTCGGGATCGTTGAGGCCGGCCGTGGCGGGGTGGTTACGGGGGCTGGGGCGGTGGGGCCGGGCGGCGCGTGTCCGTGTGGTGGCGCCGCCTGGGTTGGTTCGTACGGGCGGGTGTTGACCGTTCCGTACGGAGGGGCGGTCGGTGCCGTACGGGCGGGTGTTGACCGGTCCCGTACGGACGCCTCGCTCGGTGCCGTACGGGACGGAGGGTGACCGGCCCGTACGGACACGCCGCCCGGCTCCGTGCCGGATGATCAGCCGGCCAGGGCGTCCGCCGTGGCCTGGACGGTGTGCAGCTGGAGCAGAGTGCGCAGACGGGTGGTGCGTTCCTTCGCCGGGATCTCGGCGACCGCGCGCGGCAGTGCCTGGTCCACGCCCTGCACGACCGACAGATGGCGCTCGGCGCGGCCGAAGGCCGTGTAGACCCAGGCGCGGGTGAGGCCCTTGGCGGCGTCGCCCGGCAGGACCACCACGGCGGCCGGCCAGCGTGCGCCGACCGCCTGGTGGGCGGTGATCGCCCAGCCGTGCCGGACCGTGTCCGCGCCGACCCGTTCGCGCGGCACGACCACGGGGGCACCGGCGCACTCCAGGTGCAGACCGGCCGCGTCGGCGCCGGTGACCGTGCCGGGGACCGTACGGCCCGGGGCGGGGGAGTAGGCGACGCGGTCGCCGGGGTCGAAGCCGCCGAACCGGCCGGGGCCGGGGTTCAGCCGCTCCTTGAGGGCCGCGTTCAGCGCGCGGGTGCCCGCGGCGCCGCCGTGGCCGACGGTGATGACCTGCGTCTGCTCGGCGGGCACGCCGATCGCGCGGGGCACCGAGTCGGCGACGAGCTGCACCGTACGGTGCACCGCCTCGCCCGGGTCGCGGGCCGGGACGATCACCACCTCCTTGCCGGGCGCCTCGACCTGGGTCAGCTCGCCGATGCCGATGCCGGAGACCAGCTCGCCCACCGGGCCGAAGTCGGGGGTGCGGGAGGCGACCTGGGGGCAGCAGCGGGCGGCGAGGACGTCGGCGAAGAGCCGCCCGGGGCCCGCCGACCACAGCACGCCAGGGTCGCCGCTGAGCACCAGCCGGGTGCCGTCGGTCAGCGACTCGACGAGCATCGCGGCGGTTTCCAGGTCCAGCTGGGGCGCGTCCAGGACGACCAGCAGGTCGAGCGCGAGCGCGCCGTCCGCGTCCCGGCCGGGGCCTTCGCGGCCGGCCAGCAGGCCCGAGAGGGTGACGGCGGCCTTGGCGGCGTCGTCGGGGGTGCCCGTCGCCGCCAGGTCCGCGTACGCCTCGGTGGCCTCGGTGATGTGGCGGGACAGCCGGGCGCGGCCGTCGGCCGTGTGCGTGGCGCCGCAGGCGCGCAGACCGAGGGCGCGGGCCGCGGCGATCAGCGCGGCGGGCTCGGCACGGGCGGCCTCGGCGCCGGTGTGCGCGACCAGGCCGCTGCGGGCCGCGGCTCGGATCAGCTCGGCGGCGGAGGGGGAGGGGGCGGCCGTCGCGGCGGCTTCCCACTGGGCCGGGCGCGGCTGCCGGACGGTCCGTACGAGGGAGTCGGCGTCCGGCTCCGGCGCGGCGGCGCCGGGGCGTTCCCCGCCTTCCCCGTCCCCGGCGCTGCCCTCGCCGCCTTCATTGCCTTCGGAAGCGTCGTCCACGTCTTCGTCCACGTCGCCATCCACGTCGGAGGGCTCTTCGAAGGTGTTGAGCAGCCGGGCCAGGCCGTCCGCGACGCTCTCCTCGGCCATGGCGAACCGGTCGAGCCCGAGCAGGATGCGCACCGGCTGTTCTTCGTCCTCGTCGGCCGCCGACGGGCGCGCCCCGGGCGTCTCGACGGCGTCCTGGAAGACCAGCGCGGTCCCCTCGGCGATGGCCGTCTGCAGGGCTTCGTCCGGGTCCGGTACGGAGCGCTGGGCGAGCGCGTCGCGTAGCGCGGACGCCTCCAGTGCGGAGTGCCCGGCCAGGGCGGCCTGCTCCAGCAGCCAGCCGACCAGGGCCTGTCCGCGCCGCTCGTCGCCCGGCCCGCAGGCCGCCCCGAGCAGCGCCCGCGCGAAGCCGTCGGCCTGCTCGGGGCGGACGCCCGGCACGGAGAGCAGCTGCCAGGGGTCCTCGCGCAGCGCTTCCGCCGCGCGGTCGCCGAGCGTTTCGGCGGTCTTCCCGGCCAGCGCCTCGGGGGCGCCGCCCGCCGCCAGCACCTGTCGTACGCCGCCGAGCCCGGGGGCCAGGTCGGCCGTCGCGGCCGGGTGCGCGGCGGCGTGCTCCGCGGGGGCGGGGTGGCCGGGACCGTCGCCGTTCGGGGCCGGGTGGGTGTGGCCTTGGGCAGCGCCCTGGCCAATACCCTGAGCGCCGTCCTGAAGACCATCAGGAGCGCCGCTCTGAGCATTGCTCCGGGCGGGCCGGGCCGCGGTCGCGCCCTCCGGCGCGGGGCCTGCCGGTCGGCCCGCCGGTCCGCCCTGACCGGCGCGTTCCGGGGAGCCGGTCGTCGGAGCCGGGACGCCGCCGTTCTTACGGGCGCCCGCTGCCGCCCCCGTACCGCCCGCCCGAGGAGAGCGCGCGGTGAAGAACGAGTCCGCCGACCGCTCACCGCTCTCCACGGCCCGCACCGCCGCCGCCAGCGCCGCGGCGCTCGGCACACCGCCCCGCTCGGCGGCACCCGCCCCACCGGCGGCACCGGCACCCGTGCCGCTCGCACCCGGGCCCGTACCACCCGCGCCCGCGTCCGTACCGCCTGCCCCAGCAGCATCCGCACCAGCAGCATCCGCACCAGCAGCATCCGCACCAGCAGCATCCGCCCCGGAAGCGCCCGCCGCGGCGGTCTCCCCCTCGGTGGTCTCCGGGCCGGGCGCGGTGGGCTCGGGCGCGGCCTCGTCGGAGAGGCGGTCGGTACTCACAGCGTGCTCCAGTCGTGATCGGGGTAGTGGTGCACCGGGGCCGAGATGTCGTCCAGGGCCCGGCAGATCTCGTCAGGAAGACTAAGGGTCTCCACTGACAATGCCGCTCTGAGCTGCTGCGCCGTGCGAGCGCCGACGACCGGGGCGGCGACTCCGGGGCGGTCGCGCACCCACGCGAGAGCCACTTGCAGCGCGGTGACGGCGAGGCCGTCGGCGGCCGTGGTGACCGCCTCGACGATCCGGCTCGCCGTGTCGTCCAGATACGGGGCGACGAACGGCGCGAGCTGTTCCGAGGCGCCGCGGGAGTCGGCGGGGGTGGCGTGGCGGTACTTGCCGGTGAGCACCCCGCGCCCCAGCGGCGACGAGGGCAGCAGGCCGACGCCCAGGTCACGCGCCGCGGGCAGCAGCTCCCGTTCGATGCCGCGCTGGAGGAGGGAGTACTCCATCTGGGTGCCGGCCAGGCGCGTCCGTATGGTCGGCGCGGACAGCTGCCAGGTCGCTGCCTTGGCCAGCTGCCAGCCGGAGAAGTTCGAGACGCCCACATAGCGCGCGCGGCCGGTGGCCACGGCGATGTCGAGCGCCTGGAGGGTCTCCTCCAGCGGAGTGTGCGGGTCGAAGGCGTGCAGCTGCCACAGATCGACGTAGTCCGTGCCGAGACGTTCCAGCGAGGCGTCCAGCGCGTCCAGCAGGTGGCGGCGGGAGCCGTCGACGCGGCGGTCCGCGTCCAGGACGCTGCCCGCCTTCGTCGCGATCACCAGGTCCCGGCGCGGCACCAGCTGCTCGCAGAGGCGGCCGAGGAGATACTCGGCGCCGCCGTCCGCGTACACGTCCGCCGTGTCCACGAGGGTGCCGCCGGCCTCCCAGAACGCCTTGAGCTGTTCGGCGGCGTCGTGCTCGTCGGTGTCCCGGGCCCAGGTCAGTGTGCCGAGGCCGAGACGGGACACGCGCAGGCCCGTACGGCCGAGGTGCCTTTGCTCCATGAACCTTGAGATTACTGGCCCGTCGGCCGGGTCAGGGGACCCTGTGGACAACCCTCGCCGGTGTGCCGCCGGGCCTGTGGACAACCCGGTGTCCAGGGGCGCCGCCCGGCTCGTGCCCGGCCCGGCGGCCCGCTGCGCCGTCGGCACTCGGAGGCCCCGGCGGCCCGCCGCGCCGCACCCCTGTGACCCATCGGCCGGTGACGCCCGGCGCCACCCCGCGCTAGAGTCCCCGGAACACCGACGTTACTGATCAGTAAGGGGAGCGCGATGAAGCTCGGGATCAACCTCGGCTACTGGGGCGCCGGGATGGACGCGGACAATCTGGCCGTGGCGCAGGAGGCGGACCGGCTCGGCTACGCGGTCTGCTGGGCCGCCGAGGCGTACGGCTCCGACGCGCCCACCGTGCTGTCCTGGGTCGCCGCCCAGACCGAGCGCATCGACGTCGGCTCGGCGATCTTCCAGATCCCGGCGCGGACGCCCGCCATGACCGCGATGACCGCCGCCACCCTCGACTCCCTGTCCGGCGGCCGTTTCCGCCTGGGCCTGGGCGTCTCCGGGCCGCAGGTCTCCGAGGGCTGGTACGGCGTGAAGTTCGACAAGCCGCTGGCCCGGACCCGCGAGTACGTGGAGATCGTCCGTAAGGCGATGACGCGCGAGCGGCTGTCCTACGAGGGACAGCACTGGACGCTGCCGCTGCCCGGCGGCCCCGGCAAGCCGCTGAAGCTGACCGTGCACCCGCAGCGCTCCCACATCCCGCTCTACATCGCGGCGATCGGTCCCAAGAACCTCACCCAGACCGGCGAGATCGCCGACGGCGCACTGCTGATCTTCCCCTCCGCCGACCACCTGGAGGAGACGGCCGTCGCACACATCCGGGCGGGCCGGGAGAAGGCCGGCAAGACGCTGGAGGGCTTCGACGTCTGTCCGACGCTGCCGCTGGCCGTCGGCGCCGACAAGGACGTCAGCGCGCTCGCCGACACCTTCCGCCCGTACACCGCGCTCTACGTGGGCGGCATGGGCAGCCGCAAGCAGAACTTCTACAACCAGCTCGCGCGGCGCATGGGCTACGAGAAGGAGGCCACCGAGATCCAGGACAAGTACCTGGCCGGCGACAAGGAGGGCGCGGCGGCGGCCATCCCGCACCAGCTGATCGACCAGACCACGCTGCTGGGGTCCGTCGAGCGCATCGCGGACCGGATGCAGGCCTACGCGGCGGCCGGGGTGACCACGCTGACGCTGGCGCCCGCGGGCTTCACGCTGGAGGAGCGGATCGCCTCGCTGCGGGCGGGCACCGAGGCGCTGGAGCGCGCGGGGCTGGCGTGAAGCGGAGCTGACGCGACGAGCGAGGCGGCGGGCCCGGGCCCGTACCGGGGCCGGGCAAGCCCGCGGCCGTGGTGGGGGCTCGGGGGTCTTCCCCGCCACGGCCGTCATCCCGCACAACGCCGGCACGGCCCGCGTGGTTACGCGACGGCGTCCCGTACCGCCGCCGGTCCGTCTTACGGCCGCCCCGCGGGTCACTCGAACGGACGAGATGGCCGACGCATCGGTTGCCACCTCCCACGTACCGCTCTTTACTCTTCTTTTGCGGATGTGGCGTACCGGAGGTGCCCGATGCTCTCGGCGCGAAGCGTGTTCCAGGAGATATTCGACCACGACGAGTCCTACCGGCTCTTCTGCTCCATCGCGGCCAGCGGCGAGACGCAGGGCGGCTGGGAGAACGGCCGGATCGCCGCGCTGATGCCCACCTCCCTGCGCGCCCTGGCCCCCAAGGTCGCCCGGCACGGCGCCGACGAGGACAAGCACGGCCGCCTCTTCAACGCCCTGCTGCGCAAGCGCGGCCTGGACCCGGCGCCGGTCCCCGGGGCCACCGACTACACCGTCCTCCTGGAGCGCCGGGGCATCGGCCTGGCCCACGACAAGCTGCGCCGCGACGAGCCGCTGACCGAGCGGGACATCGTCGTCTACCTCGCGCACAGCCGGGTCACCGAGCAGCGCGCCGCCGAGCAGATGGACCTGCTGAAGAAGCATTTCGGCGACCACCCGGAGATCGGCAAGGCGGTCCGGATGATCGCGCAGGACGAGGAGAACCACCTCGCCTACTGCCACGAGGAACTGCTGCGCCTGGTGGAGCAGGGCCACGGCCCGGTGATCCGGCGCACGCTGCGCGACTGCGCGCGTGTCGAGATCGAGGTCTACCGGGACGTCGGCCTGGCCGTGATGGCCCACATGGGCCGCATCCTGGGCTGGTCGCGGGCCAAGTCCGCGGTCCTCGCCGCCGGCATCCGCGCGGTGTACGCGTACGAGCGGCTCGGCGGCCGGCGCAGGATGGTCACGCTGCGGCCCCCGGAGCGGCGGGACGCGCTGGGCGGCCCGGCCACCGCGGCGACGGAGTTCGTCTGAGGCGTACGGGCGGGCACGGCCCGGTGCGGCGCACGGGTGCGCGCGGCCCGGGCGGGGGCGGCTCGCGCGCCCCCTTGCGCGCCGTCGCTCACAGCCAGCCGCGGCGCTTGAACGTCCGGTACAGCAACAGCTCGATGACCACCATCAGCAGCAGGATGCCGTAGTAGCCCCAGGACCACTTCAGCTCCGGCATGTGCTCGAAGTTCATGCCGTACACACCGGCGATCAGCGTCGGCACGGCCGCCAGCGCCGCCCAGGCGGAGATCTTGCGCATGTCGTCGTTCTGGCGCACGCCCATCTGTGCCAGATGGGCGCTGAGGATGTCCGACAGCAGCCGGTCCAGGCCCTCGACGGACTCGTTGGCGCGGGTGAGGTGGTCGCCGACGTCCCGGAAGAACGGGCGGGCCTCGTCGTGCACGAAGGGCACCCCGGGGTTCTGCAGCCGCAGCATCGGCTCCACCAGCGGGTTGGCGGCCCGCCGGAACTCCAGCACCTCGCGCTTGAACGCGTAGATCGCCGCCGCCGTGTTGTTGCTGTCCCCGCCGCGGGACGGGGCGAACACCTCCGCCTCCAACTCCTCCAGATCCACCTGGAGTTCCGCGGCCACCTCGATGTAGTGGTCGACGACCGCGTCGCCGACCGCGTACAGCACCGCGGTGGGGCCGTGCCGCAGGACGTCCGGCTCGTGCTCCAGGCGGCGGCGCACCGCGGCGAGCGGGCTGGCCTCGCCGTGCCGGACGGTGACCACGAAGGAGTCGCCGAGGAAGATCATCAGCTCGCTGGCGGAGATGGCGCCCGCCGCGTCGTCGTACGCGATCGGTTTGAGCACCATGAACAGCGAGTCGTCGTACACCTCCAGCTTGGGCCGCTGGTGGGCCTTGAGCGCGTCCTCCACGGCGAGCGGGTGCAGCCCGAACTCGCTGCTGACGCGGTCGAACTCCTCCTGCGTGGGCTCGTGGAGCCCGAGCCACAGGAAGGAGTGCCCTTCGGCGCGCGCCGCATCGAGGGCGTCGGAGAAGTCCCTCGGCCCTTCGGTGCGGCGGCCGTCCTGGTAGATGGCGCAGTCGACGATCACACTGGGCATTGTCACCCGCCCTCCCGGACCATGCCAGGATCGCAGGGCACAGCGGGGGCGCGCGGGTATACGGGTACGGGGTCCGGAAGCCGGCCCGTAAGGCTGCGGGCCTCGGTGCCGCCGCCTTGTGACCTGCGTCCGGTGCCGCCTTCCCGAGAACGTAGGCTGGCTGCCATGCCCACGCTGATCCTCGTACGGCACGGCCGCTCCACCGCCAACACCTCCGGCCTGCTCGCCGGGCGGACGCCCGGAGTGGCCCTCGACGAGCGCGGCGCCGCCCAGGCCGCGGCACTCCCCGGCCGTCTGGCGGACCTGCCGCTCGCCGCCGCCGTGAGCAGCCCGCTGCAACGCTGCCTGGAGACCCTGCAACCCCTTCTCGACGCCCGCCCCGGCCTGCCGCTGCACACCGAGGACCGCATCACCGAATGCGACTACGGCGACTGGTCGGGCCGCAAGCTGGCCGAGCTGAACGACGAGCCGCTGATGGAGGTCGTCCAGCAGCACCCGTCCGCCGCCGCCTTCCCCGGCGGCGAGTCGATGCGCGGCATGCAGGCGCGCGCCGTGGACGCGGTCCGCGACTGGAACGCCCGGATCGAGGCCGCGCACGGCCCCGAGGCCGTCTACGCGATGTGCTCGCACGGCGACATCATCAAGTCCCTGGTCGCCGACGCCCTGGGACTGCACTTCGACCTGTTCCAGCGGATCTCGGTCGAACCCTGTTCGCTGACCGCGATCCGCTACACGCGGCTGCGCCCGTATGTCGTACGCCTCGGTGACACCGGTGACTTCGGCACCCTGGCGCCGAGGGAGGACGGCAGCTCCGCGGCGGACGACCGGGACGCGGCCGTCGGCGGCGGCGCGGGCGGACCGTGATCAGCGGGCGCAGTAGGGTGGTGCGACGACGCTGCCGGCCACACCTTCTGCGCACCGCACCCGTACGCATCACCCACAGGAACCGCAGCGACCACCACCTTGCAGTCGAGCAAACGGAGCAGGACGTTGTCCCGTCAGGTGTTCTTCTACGACGCGCCGGACCGCTTCGTGGCCGGTACGGTCGGGCTGCCTGGCCGCCGTAGCTTCTTCCTCCAGGCATCGGCCGCCGGCCGCACCACGAGTGTCGCCCTGGAGAAGACCCAGGTCGCCGCGCTCGCCGAACGCGTCGACGAGCTGCTGGACGAGGTGGTGCGCCGCAGTGGCGGCAACGCCCCCGTCCCCGCGGTCGCCCCCACCGAGCAGTCCGACACCGCGCCGCTGGAGTCGCCGGTGGAGGAGGAGTTCCGGGTCGGCACCATGGCGCTGGCCTGGGACGGCGACGAACAGCGCATGATCATCGAGGCCCAGGCGCTGGTCGAGCTGGACGCCGACACCGACGAGGACCTCGCCGAGGCCGAGGAGCGGCTGCTCCAGGACGACGAGAACGGCCCGCCGATGCTGCGCGTGCGCCTCACCGGCGCGATGGCCCGCTCGTTCGCCAAGCGCGCCCTGGAGGTCGTCAACGCGGGCCGCCCGCCGTGCCCCCTGTGCAGCCTGCCGCTCGACCCGGAAGGACACGTGTGCCCGCGCCAGAACGGGTACCGGCGGGACGCGTGATGCCGGGCGAGGAGACGGTGGCGGCCGGCGGCGCCGGGCCGGCCGACCGGGTGGCGGACCGCCGGACGGGTGAGAGCCCGGACGGCGGGACGAACGGCAGTGTTGGCGCACGTGCCGACGGCGGCATAGCCGGCCGGGCCGCCGCCGGGCGCCCCGTACGGCTGTCCGCCGACGCGCTGGCCCGCGGCGAGCTGACCGTACGCGGACAGGTCCGGGAGGCGTCCAACGCCGTCCTGTACTGCACGATCACCTACGAGGGCGCCACCGGCACCTGCGTCTACAAACCCGTCGCCGGGGAGCGCCCGCTGTGGGACTTCCCCGACGGCACGCTCGCCCAGCGCGAGGTCGCCGCCTACGAGCTGTCCCGGGCCACCGGCTGGGACCTGATCCCCACCACGGTGCTGCGCGACGGCCCGTACGGCCGGGGCATGGTCCAGGAGTGGATCGAGGCCGCGCCGGAGGGCGCGGAGCTGCTGGCGCTGGTCGAGGAGGACGAACCGGGGCCCGGCTGGAAACCGGTGGGTTTCGCCGAGGTCGGCGAAGGTCGCACCGCGCTTCTGGTACACGCCGACGACGAGCGGCTGCGCCGGCTCGCCGTCCTGGACGCCGTGATCAACAACGGCGACCGCAAGGGCGGCCACCTGCTGCCCGCCGCCGACGGCCGCCTCTACGCCATCGACCACGGCGTGACCTTCAACGCCGACGACAAGCTGCGCACGCTGCTGTGGGGCTGGGCGGGCGAGCCGCTGACCGAGGAGGCCCGCGCGGTGCTGGAGCGGCTCGCCACGGCGCTGGCCGAGGGCGCCTCGCTCGCCACCCGACTGGCCGCGCTGATCACCGGCGCCGAGCTGGCGGCGCTGCGCGCACGCGTCACGGACCTGCTGAGCACCGGGGTGCACCCGCGGCCCGGCGGCGACTGGCCGCCGATCCCCTGGCCGCCGGTCTGAGAAGCGGCCGGGGGCCGGGCAAGGGCGCGCCTGTCTTCCGGGTACGGCTGCACACATCGCCGTCCGGCGCAAGAGTCCGTATTCGGCCATGATCCGTGGTCCGGTTCGTATGCGGAACATGCGTCCGGTTACGCTCAAGGCATGCATGCATGGCCCGCTTCTGAGGTCCCCGCCCTGCCCGGCCAGGGCCGCGACCTGAGGATCCACGACACCGCGACCGGCGGACGGGTGACCCTCGACCCCGGTCCCGTCGCCCGTATCTACGTCTGCGGCATCACGCCGTACGACGCCACCCACATGGGGCACGCGGCGACCTACAACGCGTTCGACCTGGTCCAGCGCGTGTGGCTCGACACGAAGCGCCAGGTGCACTACGTGCAGAACGTCACCGACGTCGACGACCCCCTCCTGGAGCGGGCCCTGGCCACCGGCGACGACTGGACCGCACTCGCCGAGCGCGAGACCGCCCTGTTCCGCGAGGACATGACGGCCCTGCGGATGCTCCCCCCGCGCGAGTATGTCGGCGCCGTCGAAGCCATACCGTGGATCGTCCCGATGGTCGAGCGGCTGCGCGACAACGGCGCCGCCTACGAGCTGGAGGGCGACATCTACTTCTCCGTCGAGGCCGACCGGCACTTCGGCGAGGTCTCCCGGCTCGACGCCGAGGCGATGCGGGTGCTGTCCGCCGAGCGCGGCGGCGACCCGGAGCGCCCCGGCAAGAAGAACCCGCTCGACCCGATGCTGTGGATGGCCGCCCGCGAGGGCGAGCCCAGCTGGGAGGGCGCCTCGCTGGGCCGCGGCCGGCCGGGCTGGCACATCGAGTGTGTGGCCATTGCCCTGCAGTACCTCGGCATGGGCTTCGACGTGCAGGGCGGCGGCTCCGACCTCGCCTTCCCGCACCACGAGATGGGTGCCTCGCACGCCCAGGCCCTGACCGGCGAGCACCCCTTCGCCAAGGCGTACGTGCACGCCGGCATGGTCGCCCTGAACGGCGAGAAGATGTCGAAGTCCAAGGGCAACCTCGTCTTCGTCTCCAAGGTGCGCCGCGACGGCACGGACCCGGCGGCCATCCGCCTGGCCCTGCTCGCGCACCACTACCGCGCCGACTGGGAGTGGACCGACGCGGTCCTGGAAGAGGCGGTGCAGCGGCTGGCCCGCTGGCGTGCCGCGGTCTCCCGCCCGGACGGCCCGCCGGCCGAGGCGCTGCTGGAGGAGATCCGTACGGCGCTCGCCGACGACCTGGACTCGCCGGCCGCGCTCGCCGCGGTCGACCGCTGGGCCGCCGCGCAGGAGGCGGACGGCGGCAGCGACGAGGGCGCGCCCGGCCTGGTCTCGCGCTCGGTGGACGCGTTGCTCGGCGTCGCGCTGTAACCGTACGGCGGCTCCCGCTCACCCCCCGGGGCGTTCCCTCTCACGAGGGAGCGCCCCGATTCGCTTGTGAAGACGGACGGTTGTGGCGGACGGTGGGCCGCGGGGTGTGCTGGGCTGGTCGTCACCGGACCCTCGCAGGAAGGACGTGCACCATGCACCACTCCCTGTCCCGCCGAAGACTCCTGGCCACCGGTACGGCCCTGGGCGCCGGGGCCGCCCTGGCACCGTTCGGCCCCTTCGCGCCGCCGGCGCACGCGGCCGGCCACTGGCCCGCCACCATCTCCCTGCCCGACGGATTCCGGCCCGAAGGCATCGCCATCGGCCGCGGCCCGTACGCGTACTTCGGCTCCCTCGGCGACGGCTCGGTCTACCGCGCCGACCTGAGCACCGGCCGGGGGCGGCTGATCACCGGCAGCCTCGGTACGGACCGGCAGTCCGTCGGTCTCAAGCTCGACGCCCGGGGCAGGCTGTTCATCGCGGGTGGCCTGGGCACGCTGTGCGTCGTCGACGCACGCGACGGCGCCGTCCTGGCCACGTACGAGGTCGGTGGTGGTGTGCCGACGCTCGTCAACGACGTCGTGCTCACCCCCGAAGCCGCCTACTTCACCGACTCGTACCAGCCCCGGCTGTTCGTGCTGCCCTTCGGCCGCCACGGCGAACTGCCCGGCCCCGACGGGATCCGCACCCTGCCGCTGACCGGGGAGTGGGTGCAGGGCCCCTTCACGGCGAACGGCATCGAACGCACTCCGGACGGCTCGGCGCTGCTCGTCGTCAACACCGTCGCCGGAGCGCTCTTCCGTGTCGATCCGCGCACCGGGGATGCCCGCAAGGTGCCGCACACCGGCCCGCCGCTCGTGAACGGGGACGGACTGCTGCTCCTGGGACGCCAGATGTACGTCGTGCAGCAGCACCAGAACGCCGTGGACGTCCTGTGCCTGAACGGCAGCGGCACGCGCGGCCGGGCCGTCGCCCGCATCACCGACCCGCGCTTCGACACCCCGACCACTGCCGCCGTCTGCGGCGACCGCATCTACCTGCCCAACGCCCGCTTGAACGTCGATCCGCTGCCGACCACGACGTACACCGTGGTGGCGGTGGAGTGCGTATGACCGGCCGTACGCGAGGATCCGCGGCCGGGGCACGCGCCCTGACCCGCCGGAAGCTGCTCGCCACCGGCGCCGCCCTGGGAGCGGGCGCGGCCCTCGGTCCTGTCGCGCCCGCCGCGGCCCGCGCCCGTACGGCCGCCGGGCCCGGCCGTACGGTCTTCCGGCTGCCCGACGGCTTCCGGCCGGGCTGCGCCGCCGACGGCCGGTTCAACCTGCTCTACTTCGGCTCCCTCCACGACGGTTCGGTCCATCGGATCGACCCGGCCACGGGGGAGGGCACCCTCGTCCATCAGGGCACCGGCAGCCCGGCGGCCGCCCTCCAGGTCAACTGGCAGACGTCCCTGTTCATCGCGGGTGGCGCGAGCGGCGAACTGCGCGTGGTCGAGGGCGGTACGGGCGCGGTCCGCGGCATCTATCCGCTCGGCGGCGCGGGGACGTACGCGAGCGACCTGATCGGGGTCGGGGCGGGCCACTATGTGACCGACGCCGCCCGGCCCCGGATCCACCTGCTGCCGTACGGCCCGTCCGGCTCCCTCCCGCCCCCGCCCGGCGGCATCGTCACCCTGCCGCTGACGGGGGAGTGGGTGCAGGGCGACGGGCCCACGGCCACCGGCATCACCTACGCCGACGACGGCGCCCTGATCGTCCTCAACTCCGCCGCCGGAGCCCTCTACCGGGTCGATCCGAAGACCGGGAGCGCCGTCCGCGTCCCCCATCACGGCCCGTCCCTGTGCGGCGGCGACGGGCTGCGCACCCTGGGCGGCCGTCTCTACGTCGTCCGGCCGGAACAGAACGCGATCGATGTGCTGCGCCTCGACCCGGCCACCGGTAGTACGACCGTCGGCCGCCTCACCGACCCGGACCTCGACGTGCCGGGCAAACCGGCGGTGGACTGGTCGCGTACGCAACTGTGCGTCCCCAACACCCGCCGCGGGACGCCGCCGGCACCCAC
The DNA here is from genome assembly GCF_000720725.1 of Streptomyces rimosus subsp. rimosus. GTDB lineage: Bacteria > Actinomycetota > Actinomycetes > Streptomycetales > Streptomycetaceae > Streptomyces > Streptomyces rimosus_A. The sequence goes on along the minus strand of NZ_JOCQ01000006.1, from coordinate 39,475 downwards.
GACCCCGTACACCGCGCTGTCCCTGCCGGTAGGGGATCGGAGCGGGTCGGGGCCCGGAGGAGGAACGATGCCGGCCGCGTGAGCCACCGCCTTGGCGGACCGGCGTCGATCCGCCTTGCCGGGCGGGCGTCCGAGCGCGCCGGTCTGCTTGCGCGACGGTGTCAGCCACTGGCGCGAGGGCCGCCTTCCCCCTCGGTGTCACTGCTCGCCGAGCCGGTCAGGATCGCGCTTGCGACGACGTCGAAGAGGTGATCGGCGCGGGGCGCGAGCGAGGGCTGATCGCCGAGCCAGGCGAGCGCCGCCACCAGCGCGAACAGATCGGTGCCGTCGATGTCGGTCCGGGCCGTGCCCGCGCCCTGGGCGCGGGTGAGGAGCCGCGCGCCGGCCGCGCGCAGGGTGACGCACGAAGCGTGGAGCGCGGACTCGGTGTCCTCGATGGCGGCTGCCATCAGCACGGTCACGCCTCGGTACTCGGTCGTCCACGCGGTGCAGTCGCGGAGCCACGAGACCAGAGCGTCTTCGGGGGAGTCCGACGTTTCGAGCTCCGCCGCCTTCGCCGTCAGCTCGTCGAAGCTCGTGTGGAGCAGGGCTTCGAGCAGTGCCTCGCGGGTGGGGAAGTGCCGCAGGAGCGTCGCGAGCCCGACACCGGCCGTGCGGGCGATGTCACGCAGGGACACCTCGACGCCCTGTTCGGTGATGGCGGCGCCCGCTACGGCGAGCAGGTGGTCACGGTTCTTCCTGGCGTCGGCTCGCATCTGCCCTCTTGACTATCCGGATCAGTGGTCCATATATTCGGATCAGTGGTCCACTTATGTGGATCGCTGATCCGAATCAGCGTATCCCGCGATGCGGGCAGGAGAGAACGATGGCGACACGCACGATGCGGGCGGTCCGGCTGCATGAGCACGGCGGCCCCGAAGTACTGCGATACGACGAGGTGGCGGTACCCGAGCCGGGGCCGGGTGAGGTGCTCGTGCGCGTGCACGCGGTCGGCGTCAATCCGCCGGACTGGTACCTGCGCGACGGGCTGGGCAACCTCCCTCCGGAGACGCGGCCGAAGTTCGACCTGCCCGTGATTCCGGGGACGGATGTGTCCGGCGTCGTCGAGGCCGTCGCCGCGGACGTGACGGGCTTCTCCGTCGGTGACGAAGTCTTCGGTCTCCTTCGCTTTCCCAGCTTCGACGGCAGCGCGTACGCCGAGTACGTGGCGGCGCCCGCGTCGGACCTCGCGCTCAAGCCGGCCGGTGTCGATCACGTGCACGCCGCCGGGGCGCCCATGTCCCTGCTGACGGCGTGGCAGTTCCTGATCGAGCTCGGACACGACCACCCGTCGCCCTTCCAGGCGGCGCGGCACCGCCCGGTGGCCCTCGGCGCCGATACGACGGTGCTCGTCAACGGCGCCGCGGGCGGTGTGGGGCACTTCGCGGTGCAGCTGGCGAAATGGCGGGGCGCACGGGTCATCGCGGTGGCATCGGGCGCGCATGAAACGTTCCTGCGCGAGCTCGGCGCCGACGCGTTCATCGACTACACCAAGAGCCGGCCCGAGGAACTCGTGCACGACGTCGACCTGGTTCTCGACGCCGTCGGCGGCCGCGACAGCAGCCGCTTCCTGCGCACGCTCAAGCGCGGTGGCGCCCTGTTCCCCGTGTTCTTCGGCGCCTACGACGAGGAGGAGACCGCGAGGCTGGGCGTCACGGTCTCGGGCACCCAGGTCCGCTCGCACGGCGCGCAGCTCGCCGAAGCGGGCCGCCTGCTCGGCGCGGGCACGGTCCGCGTCGCGATCGACAGCACGTTTGCGCTCGCGGACGCCCGGGCGGCGCACGAACGCGCCGCCCGGGGACATATCCAGGGCAAGATCGTGCTCACGGTCGGGTAGGGGCGAGCCGTTTCACCGAGTAGCACCGAGTAGGGGCGAGCCGTTTCAGCGAGGTGTCCGGCGGCCGTTCCGGCCGCGCTCGGAGCCCGGTCGGCCGCTCTCCTCCACTCCCCCTCCGATACGGATCTCAGTGTCTGCCGGGCGCGAAGGCGGCCTTCAGGAGGCGGGTGGCGACCGGATTCGTCGTCTCGCTCTTGGCGTCGACCGAGTTGACGGAGTACACCAGCGTCCGCGACAGGTCGCGGGTGGCCGCGATGAGCGTGCTGTAGCCGGGCCGGCCGCCGCTCTTGCTCCAGATGACCAGTCCGTCACCGGCGTCGTAGCGCTGGAGCCCCGCGCTCATCGTGGCGCCCTTGACGTCCGGCAGCGTGAACATCTCCCGGTCCAGCAGCGGTTGCGGCACGAGCTTCCCCCGGAACAGCGCGACCAGGAACTTCTCCAGGTCGGCGGTGGTGGAGATCATGTCGCCCGCCGCCCAGCGGTCCGACATGTTCCACTCGGTGGCGTCCACCACCTCGCCGCTCACCAGCCGCTGGTAGCCCCGGTGGTGCGGGCCGTGGATCCGCGGGTCGGGCCCGTCGGGGAACGAGGTGTGCGTCATCCCGGCCGGCTGGAAGATCCGGACCTTCGCCTGGTGCTCGTACGTGTCGTCGGTCACCTTCTCGATCAGCATGCCGAGCACGGTGTAGTCGATATTGCTGTAACGCTGCTTCTTGCCCGGTCCCTCGTCTTCCCCGCAGTAGGGCCCCTTGGCGACCGACGCCGCGACGACGGCCTGCGGGGTGAGGGTGCGGAAACGGTTCGTGTACCCCTCGGCGTTCTCGGGACCCAGCGACGCGCCCGGCTGGAGGCCGCTGGTGAAGGTGAGCAACTGCCGTACGGTGATGGGGTTGAAGTCCTTCGACAGCAGGCCGGGGAGGTAGTGCTGGACGGTGCCGTCCAGGTCGATCTTCTTCTCCGCGGCGAGCTGGAGGACGAGGGCCGCGGTGACCGTCTTGGTGGTCGAGCCCGCGCGGAACCGCGCGTTCTCCAGGGGCCCGCGGCCCGTCGACAGGTCGCGCACCCCGGCGCTCCCGTGCCAGCTGCCCTGTCCGCCCACCCGTACCAGCGCGGCGGTCGTGTCCCGGTCCGGCAGCCCACTGAGCGCCTGCCGGAGCGCCGCGACGTTCGGGCCGTCGTGCCGCTGGTGGGCCGTCGTGTGCGTTCCGGCGGGTGCGGGCGCCGCGACCGCGGGGCCTACGGCGACACCGGTGACGAGGGCGGCAATCAGGGCGGCGGTGGTGAGGCGGGTACGCAAGGGCGCTCCAGGAGTGGGCGAGCCGGGGCTCGTTCGTACGAAGACGAAGACCAGCTTTCCTGTCGCGTGCCCGCCCGGGGATCACCGGTGAGGAGGAGCCCGCACCCACGCCGCCTTAGGGGACGACCCGGAGGGCGGCCCGGTGGCCGCCCCTGGGGTCAGCTCTCGGAGCCGTCCGCCGGGCCGTCCTTGGGGCTGTCCTCCGGCTCCTCGGGGCCCGGCTTCCGGGAGTCCGGGCCACCCGTGGAGTCCGTACCCCTGATTTCCGGTCCCTTGGCCTCCAGCCCCTTGGCTTCCGGTTCCGCGGCCTCCGGTCCCTTGGCCTCCGGACCCTTGGCCTCCGCCGGGCCGCCCGGCTCGCGGCCCGAATCCTTGGACTCCTTGGCCTCCTTGGACTCCTTCGGTTCCTTCGCAGCGGGCTTCGGCGGGCGGGTGCGGCCGCTGGCCGTGTCGCGCAGGTACGAGCCGTCGCGGCCGTCGGCGACGCCGCCCTCGGTCGCCAGGCCGGGACCGGCCTGCGGGTCGCGGCGGCGCAGATAGCGCTCGAACTCGCGGGCGATGGCCTCGCCGGACGCCTCCGGCAGGTCGGCGGTGTCCCGCGCCTCCTCCAGCGACTGGACGTACTCGGCGACCTCGCTGTCCTCGGCCGCCAGCTGGTCCACGCCCAGCTGCCAGGCGCGCGCGTCCTCGCTCAGCTCGCCCAGCGGGATGCGCAGGTCGAGCAGATCCTCCAGGCGGTTCAGGAGCGCCAGGGTGGCCTTCGGGTTCGGCGGCTGGGAGACGTAGTGCGGCACCGCCGCCCACAGGCTGACGGCCGGGACGCCCGCGTGGGTGCACGCCTCCTGGAGGATGCCGACGATGCCGGTCGGGCCCTCGTACCGGGTCTCCTCCAGATCCAGCCGGCGTGCCAGGTCCGGGTCGGAGGTGACGCCGCTGACCGGCACCGGGCGGGTGTGCGGGGTGTCGCCGAGCAGCGCGCCCAGCACCACCAGCATCTCCACGCCCAACTCGTGCGCGAAGCCGAGGATCTCGTTGCAGAACGAGCGCCAGCGCATGCTGGGTTCGATGCCCCGTACCAGCACCAGGTCGCGCGGCTTGCCCTTGCCGTTCGCGTCGGCGATCCGGACGACGGAGAGCCGGGTCGTCGGCCATGTGATCTTCCGTACGCCGCCGTCCAGCCAGACGGTCGGGCGGTTGACCTGGAAGTCGTAGTAGTCCTCCGCGTCCAGCGCGGCGAACACCTCGCCCTTCCATTCCCGGTCCAGATGCGCGACCGCGGCGGAGGCGGCGTCGCCGGCGTCGTTCCAGCCCTCGAACGCGGCCACCATGACCGGGTCGATCAGCTCGGGAACCCCCTCGAGCTCGATCACCCAGCGCCTCCTTCCGACCGGCGCCGCCTCCTCTGGGCGGCCACCGGCAGCAGTTCCTTTGCGTGCGCCCCCAGCCTACGGCGTCCGTGGTACCGCAACGCAGCCCCTGTGCACGAACGAGTGTGCATACATCCGACGTGTTCGGATTGCGTCCGTCCCGGCCCCCGTACCGGGCCCGCGCCCGGTCCGACACCGCCCGGCGTCCGGATTTCGACGCCGGCCCGCGCCGTCCGCACGCCCCCTGGACGCTGCCGCCGGAGCGGCGCTATACATCGGAGGTCCGGGAAAGGTCCGATGTTCCTCCGCGCCCGTCCCTGGAGGCGTACGCATGGCCGTCACCGACACCGTCACGGGGCTGGAGGTCCACGACGTCCGCTTCCCCACCTCCCGGGAACTGACCGGCTCGGACGCGATGAACCCGGACCCGAACTACTCCGCCGTCTACGTCGTGCTGCGCACCGCCGAGGGCGGCCGGGGCCACGGCCTGTGCTTCACCATCGGCCGCGGCAACGACATCGTCGCCGCCGCGGTCCGTGCCCTCGCCCCGTACGTGACCGGCCGCCCGGTCCCCGCCACCGCCGCCGGTCTGGCCGCCCTGCACCGCGACCTGACGCACGACTCGCAGCTGCGCTGGCTCGGCCCCGAGAAGGGCGTGGCGCACATGGCGGCCGGGGCGCTGGTCAACGCCGCCTGGGACCTGGCCGCCACCCGCGCCGGACTGCCGGTCTGGGCGTTCCTGGCCGCCATGACCCCCGAGGAACTGGTCTCCCTCGTCGACTTCCGCTACCTGTCCGACGCGCTGACCCCGGACGACGCGCTGGCGATCCTGCGCGCCGCGGAACCGGGCCGCGACGGGCGCGCCGCCCGCCTGAAGGCCGAGGGCTACCCGGCCTACACCACCTCGCCCGGCTGGCTCGGCCATGACGACGCCACCCTCGTCCGGCTGGCCGGGCAGGCGGTGGCCGACGGCTTCCGGCAGATCAAGCTCAAGGTGGGCGCGGACCTGGACGACGATGTGCGGCGGCTGCGGCTGGCGCGGGAGGCCGTCGGGCCCGGGGTGCGGATCGCGGTCGACGCCAACCAGCGCTGGGACGTGGCGGACGCGGTCCGCTGGATGACCGCGCTCGCGCCGTACGAGCCGTACTGGATCGAGGAGCCGACCAGCCCCGACGACGTCCTCGGGCACGCCGCGGTGCGCTCCGGCCAGCCGGTCAAGGTCGCCACCGGCGAACACGCCGCCAACCGCGTGGTGTTCAAGCAGCTGCTCCAGGCGGGCGCGGTGGACTTCGTGCAGATCGACGCGGCCCGGGTGGCGGGCGTGAACGAGAACGTGGCGATCCTGCTGCTCGCCGCCAAATACGGCGTGCCGGTATGTCCGCACGCGGGCGGCGTCGGGCTGTGCGAGATGGTGCAGCACCTGGCGATGTTCGACTACGTGGCGGTGTCCGGCACCCGCCGGGACCGGGTGATCGAGTACGTCGACCACCTCCACGAGCACTTCACCGACCCGGCCGTCGTCACCGGCGGCCGCTACCGCGCGCCCGCGGCCCCGGGCTTCTCCGTCCGCATGAAGCCTCTTTCGGTCGCCGCGTACCGCTTCCCGGACGGGCCGGTGTGGCGGGCCGGGCCGGACGGGACGCCACCGGAAGGCGCGGACCCGGATCCGAAATCCGGCCTGGACCCGGACCCGACGGGCGGTCAGGAGGGCACGGCATGACCACCGCCCCCGAAGGACGCGATTTCGCGGGCATGGCCGCGATCGTCACCGGCGGCGCCTCCGGCATCGGCGCCGCCACCGCCGCCCTGCTGCTGCGCCGCGGCGCCCGGGTCGCCGTACTGGACCGCGACCCGGCCGGGGCGCCGCCCGGCACGCTGCCCGTGACGGCCGACGTGACCGATGAGGACGCCGTACGGACCGCGGTCGCCGCGGCCGTGGACGCGCTGGGCGGGCTGGACGCCCTCGTGGGCAACGCGGGCATCGGCGCCGTCGGTACGGTCGAGGACAATCCCGACGCGGAGTGGCGGCACGTCCTGGACGTCAACGTCCTGGGGCTGGTGCGCACCGCGCGGGCCGCCCTGCCGCACCTGCGGCGCAGCGCCGCCGAGCGTCCCGGCCGCGCCTCGATCACCCACACCTGTTCCATCGCCGCCACCGCCGGACTGCCGCAGCGCGCCCTCTACAGCGCCAGCAAGGGCGCCGTGCTCTCCCTGACCCTCGCCATGGCCGCCGACCACGTCCGCGAGGGCATCCGCGTCAACTGCGTCAATCCCGGCACGGCCGACACCCCGTGGGTCGGGCGGCTGCTGGACCAGGCGCCGGACCCGGCGGCCGAGCGGGCCGCGCTCAACGCCCGGCAGCCGACGGGCCGGATGGTCACCGCCGACGAGGTCGCCGCCGCCATCGCCCACCTGGCGTCCCCGGCCGCCTCCGGCATCACCGGCACCGCGCTCGCGGTCGACGGCGGCATGCAGGGGCTGCGGCCGCGCCCCGTCCTCTGACGTACGGCGGGACCGCGAGCCGTACGGGACGGGCGGCGCAGCACCGCCGTACACCTCGACCTGGGACGGGACCATGAGACTACGTACGACCGGCGCGGCGGTGTGCGGCCTGCTGTTGGCCGCCGCGCTCGCTGGCTGCAACCGCGGCAGCGACGCCCGGGGGAAGATCGGCATCGACCTGCCGCGCGCCGACACCGACTTCTGGAGCTCCTACCAGGACCACATGGAAGAGGAGCTGGCCGCGAGCCGGACCAGGGCGCTGCCGCTGTCCAACTCGCAGAACGACGTGGCCAAGGTCGTCTCCAATGTGCAGGCGCTCACCGCCCAGGGCGCCGGTGCGGTGGTGATCGCCCCGCAGGACACCGGCGCGATCACCGCCGAACTGCGCCGGCTCGCGGACCGGAAGATCCCCGTGGTCAGCGTGGACACCCGGCCCGACGCGGGGCCGGTCTACATGGTCGTACGGGCCGACAACCGCGCGTTCGGGGAGAAGTCGTGCGACTACCTGGGCCGGAAACTGGGCGGCCGCGGGCGGGTCGCCGAGCTCCAGGGGGACCTCAGCTCCGTCAACGGCCGGGACCGCTCCGAGGCGTTCGCCGCCTGCATGCGCAGGAAGTACCCGGGGATCACCGTGCACGAGCTGCCCACCGACTGGAAGGGCGAGGTCGCCTCCGCCAAGCTCCAGAGCCTGCTGGGCCGGTACCCGGACACCGACGGCATCTACATGCAGGCGGGCGGCGCGTTCCTCCGGCCCGTCCTGGCACTCCTCGAACAGCGGGGCCTGCTCAAGCCGGCCGGCACCGCCGGGCACATCACGGTCGTCTCCAACGACGGCATCCCCGAGGAGCTCGCCGCCATCCGCGCCGGGACGATCGACGCCACACTGTCCCAGCCGGCCGACCTGTACGCGAAGTACGCGCTGTACTACGCGCGAGCGGCGCTCGCGGGCCGGACGTTCGCGCCCGGCCCCACCGGCCACGGCTCGAAGATAGTGAAGATCCCGAACGGCCTGGAGGACCAGCTGCCGGCCCCGCTCGTCACGCGGGCCGACGTGGACGATCCGCGACTGTGGGCCAACCGGCCCGCGGGGAAGTAGAGGTGGCGAGCGTGCGGGACGACACGGACGACGGCCGGGCCGGCCCGCCCGCCGTACAGGCCGAGGGCATCGTCAAGCGCTACGGGCCGACCGTGGCCCTGGACGGCGCCGGGCTGACCGTACGGCGCGGTGCAGCACACGCCCTCGTCGGCCGCAACGGCGCCGGGAAATCCACCCTGGTGTCCGTACTCACCGGCCTGACCCGGCCGGACGCCGGACGGGTCGCCTTCGACGGCGAACCGGCACCCCGCTGGGGCGACGCCGCGGCCTGGCGGCGCAAGGCCGCCTGCGTCCACCAGAAGCCCATGACGGTCCCCGAGCTGACCGTCGCGGAAAACCTCCATCTGAACCGGTTCCCGGACGGGCGGGTGATCCGGTGGCGGGCCCTGCGCGCGCGGGCCGCCGCCCTGCTGGCCGAGTACGGCGTCGACATCGACCCCGCGGCCCGGATCAAGGACCTCGGCGTCGGGCAGCGGCAGTTCGTCGAGATCGCCCGCGCGCTGTCCGGCGGCGCCCGGCTGATCATCCTGGACGAGCCCACCGCCCGGCTCGACGCGGGCGGCACCGCCCGCCTCTTCGCCAAGCTGCGCGCCCTGCGCGCGACCGGCGCCGCGTTCCTGTTCATCTCGCACCACCTGCACGAGGTGTACGACCTGTGCGACACCGTCACCGTCCTGCGCGACGCCCGCCCGGTGCTGACCGCGCCGGTGACCGGGCTGGCCGAGGACGACCTCGTGGCGGCGATGACGGGGGAGCGGGCGGCCCGCTCCGGCTCGGGGCACGCCGTCCGGCAGCCCGCGGGCGACGTGGTGCTGCGTACCGAAGGGCTGGCGCTGCGCGGGGTGTTCGCGCCGCTGGACCTGACCGTACGGGCGGGCGAGGTGGTGGGCCTGGCCGGGGCCGCGGCCGGCGGGAACACCGCCATCGGCGAGACGCTGGCGGGCGTGCGGGCACCGGACGGCGGACGGATCGAGGTGCGCGGGCGGCCCGTACGGACCGGCAGCGTGCGGCACGCGGTCGAGGCGGGCATCGGCTACGTACCGGAGGACCGGCACCGCGACGGGCTGGTCCCGGGCCGCAGCGTCGCCGAGAACGTGACGCTGGCCGTCACCGACCGGCTCGGACCGCTGGGCACGGTGCTGCCGTCCCGTACCCGCGCGTTCGCCCGGCGCATGATCACCGACCTGGACATCCGCACCGCCGGGCCCGGCCAGCCGGTGTCCGGCCTGTCCGGCGGCAACCAGCAGAAGGTCGTTGTCGCCCGTGCCCTGGCCCGCGACCCCGCCGTGCTGATCGCGGTCCGGCCCACCAACGGGGTGGACGTGAAGTCCAAGGACGCGCTGCTGGGCGTCGTACGGGGCGTGGCGGCGGCCGGCAGCGGCGTCCTCCTCGTCTCCGACGAACCGGACGACCTGCGGGTCTGCGACCGGGTACTGGCGGTGTTCCACGGCCGGGTCGTCGCCCGCTTCGGGCGCGGGTGGCGGGAGGAGGAGCTGGTGGGGGCCATGGAGGGGGTGGAGGGCGTGCAGGGGCCGGGTGGCGGGGGCGACGGGTCGGGCGCGGACGGTACGGACGGCTCCGGAGGAGGCGGTCCGCGATGACCGACACCGCACGGCAGCCGCCGCCCGGCCTGGCGGACGCACCGGCGCGAAGCCGTCCGCGTCCCGCGCTCGCCCGCTGGCGCGACGTGTCCCTGGTGCCGGTGATCCTCGTCCTCGGCGTCACCGGCTTCATCGTCTCGCCCGCCTTCCTGACCCGCGACAACCTCGTCGGCGTCGTCCAGCAGTCCACCGAACTCGGCCTGCTGGTGCTCGGCGAGGCGCTGATCCTGATCAGCGGCCGGATGGACCTGTCGCTGGAGTCCACCATCGGCCTGGCGCCGGTGCTCGCCCTGTGGCTGGTGATGCCCGCGCACGGCGGGCGCTTCGCCGGCCTGGAACTGCTGCCGGAGTGGACGGCCGTACCGCTGTGCCTGGCCGTGGGCGCCGCGGTCGGCGCGGCCAACGGGTTCCTGATGCTCAAGCTGCGCGTCAACGGCTTCATCGCCACCCTCGGCATGCTGACCATGCTGCGCGGCCTCCAACTGGGCATCTCCGAGGGCCGCTCGATCGGCGACGTGCCGGAGTCCTTCGCCTACCTGGGCCGGACCGCCTGGCTCGGCGTCCCGGCCGCCGTCTGGATCTGCCTGGCGCTGTTCGCGCTCGGCGGCGCGGTCCTCGGCTACCTGCGGCACGGCCGCGCGCTGTACGCGATCGGCGGCAACCCGGAGGCCGCCCGCACGGCCGGCATCCGGGTGGACCGGATCACCTGGGCCGTGCTCGCCGTCGGCGGCCTGCTGGCCGCCTTCGCGGGCATCCTCTACACCGGCCACTACGGCGCGGTCTCCGCGAGCCAGGGCAACGGCTGGATCTTCCAGGTCTTCGCCGCCGCCGTCATCGGCGGCATCAGCCTCAAGGGCGGCCGCGGCACGCTCTTCGGCGCGCTCACCGGCGTCCTGACCCTCCAGCTCGTCATCAACGTCATGACGCTGGGCGGGGTGCCGCCGCTGTGGACCCAGTTCCTCAACGGCCTGATCATCATCGTCGCGCTGGTCATCTCCCGGTTCGCGGGCGGCGAGCAGCAGGACTGAGGAGGAACGTGCGATGCCGTATGTACCGCGCGGGGAACGGCAGTTGGGCCGTACGGGGGTGACCGTACCGCCCCTCGGGCTGGGCTGCGCTCCCCTCGGAAACCTGTACCGGCCGCTCCCCGAGGACCGCGCCCAACAGACCGTGCACGCCGCCTTCGACACCGGCGCCCGCCACTTCGACACCGCGCCGCACTACGGGCTCGGCCTGTCCGAGGAGCGCCTGGGGCGGGCGCTGGCCGGGCGCGACCGGGCCGCGTACACGCTGTCCACCAAGGTCGGGCGGCGGCTGCGGCCCCTCGCGCCCGGCGAGACGGTGGACGGCCAGGGCTATACCGAGCTGCCGCCGCGCGCCCGCGAGTGGGACCTCTCCCGCGACGGCATCCGCCGCACGCTCGCCGCGTCCCTGGAGCGCCTGGACGTTTCCGCCGTGGACATCGTCTACCTGCACGACGTCGAGGACCACGTTCCCGAGGTGTACGGGACCGGCTTTCCCGCCCTCGCCGAACTGCGCGCGGAGGGCGTGGTGGGCGCCATCGGGTTCGGGCTCAACCACAGCGACGTGGCGGCCCGGTTCGTCGCCGACCTCGACGTGGACGTGGTGCTGTGCGCCGGACGCTGGACCCTGCTCGACCACAGCGCCTTCGACGACCTGCTGCCGGTCTGCGCCCGTCGCGGCACGTCGGTCGTCGTCGGCGGCGTCTACAACTCCGGGCTGCTGGCCGACCCGGCGCTCGGCGCCCCGTACGACTACGCGCCGGCACCCGCCGCGCTGGTGGAGCGGGCACGGCGGCTCGCGTCCGTGTGCGCGGAGTTCGGCGTGCCGCTCAAGGCCGCCGCGCTGCGCTTCCCGTTCGGCCATCCCGCAGTGGCCGGGGTCCTGGCGGGTGCCGCGTCGCCGGAGGAGGCCCGGGAGAACGCCGCACTGTTCACGTACGACATCCCGGACGCCCTCTGGCACACCCTCACCGCCCGCGGCCTGCTCGCCCCCGATCTGCCGCTTCCCACCGCCGACCCAGGGACCCTCCCATGACCGACCGCATCGACGCCCACCACCACCTGTGGGACCTGTCCCGGCGTCCGCAGCCGTGGATGGACGGCGCCTGGGCCGACCCGATCCGCCGTACGTACACCCTCGGCGACCTGACACCCCACCTCGCCGCGCACGGCATCCACGGCACCATCCTCGTCCAGTCCTCGGCCTCCCGTGCCGAGACCGCCGAACTGCTCGCGATCGCGGCCCGCTCGCCCGTCGTCCGGGGCGTCGTCGGCTGGGCCGACCTGACCGACCCCGGGCTGCCCGGGGTCCTGGCCACGATGCCACCGCTCCTGGTGGGCCTGCGCCACCAGGTCCAGGACGAACCCGACCCGCACTGGCTCGCCCGCCCCGCCGTACGGCGCGGCCTGGCCGCCGTCGCGGACGCCGGCCTCGTCTACGACCTCCTGGTCACCCCGCGCCAACTGCCCGCCGCACTCGCCGCCGCCCGCGCGCTCCCCGCCCTCACGTTCGTCCTGGACCACGCCGCCAAACCCGCCGTCGCGGCCCGCGCCTGGCAGCCGTGGGCCGACGGCCTGGCCGCCCTCGCCCGCCTCCCCAACACCGTCTGCAAACTCTCCGGCCTGGTCACCGAGGCCGACCACGCGGCATGGCGCCCCGCCGACATGGAGCCCTACGCCCGCCACACCCTGGACACCTTCGGCCCCCACCGCGTCCTGTTCGGCTCCGACTGGCCGGTATGCACCCTGGCCGCCCCGTACGAGACCGTCGTCACCCTGGCCGAAGCGACGACCGCCCACCTTGCACCGGAGGAACGGGCGGCGGTGTTCGGGGGGAATGCGGGGTGGGTGTACGGGGTGTAGGGGTGCAGGGGGGAGCCGTACGCGGACGCGGAGAACCGAGACGCCCCGCCGCGCCCGCGAGGCGGGCGGCGGGGTGATCGTCTGGTGACGCGCGCCCGGTTCGTGCGGCCGTGATGCGTATGGCCGTGGCTCGTACGGCCGTGATGCGTACGGCCGTGATTCCCCGTCCGGTTTCCGCCAGCGACGCCGTCCCCCGGCCACGAGTATCGAGATGTGCCGCAGAGGGCGACACATCACAAGAACTCAGTACATGGCGCGACAAGCGCTGGCAACACGGAGGGGCGGACATGACTACCGCGCAGCTCGACGGCAAGGTGGCGCTGGTGACCGGGGGAAGCCGGGGGATCGGGGAGGCCGTTGCGGTGCGGCTCGCCGAGGACGGGGCCGATGTGGCGTTCACGTACCGCAGTGAGGAAGCGCGGGCCGCGCTCGTGGTGGAGCGCATCGAGAAGCTGGGCCGGCGGGCCTGGGCGGTGCGGGCCGACAGCGCGGACACCGCGGCGGTACGGGCGTCCGTGGACGGCACCGTGGAACGGTTCGGACGGCTGGACATCCTCGTCAACAACGCGGGCCTCGGCGTCCTCGGGCCCATCGAGGGGATCTCGGAGGAGGACGTGGACCGTGTCCTGGCCGTCAACGTCCGCGCGCCCTTCATCGCGGCGCAGGCCGCCGCCGGGCGGATGACCGAGGGCGGGCGCATCATCAGCATCGGCAGCTGCATGGCCGAGCGCGTCGCCTTCCCCGGCGGCTCGCTGTACGCGACGAGCAAGGCCGCGCTCACCGGCCTGACCAGGACCCTGGCCAGGGAACTGGGCCCGCGCGGCATCACCGCCAACCTGGTGCACCCGGGCCCGATCGACACCGACATGAACCCGGCCGACGGCGAGAGCGCGCCGATGCAGGCCCAGTTGACGTCGCTCGGATCCTACGGCCGGCCCGCGGACGTCGCGGCGACCGTGGCGCACCTCGCGGGGGAGGGCGGCCGGTACGTGACGGGCGCCTCGATCGCGGTGGACGGCGGGTTCGCCGTCTGACGGGACGCCGCTGTCCGGCGGGGAGGGGTGCGGCCGCGCCCCTCCCTCACAGCGTCGCGCGCAGCCACTGCTCCACGCTCGCGATGTGCACCGTCGCCCAGGCCCGCGCCGCCTCCGCGTCCCGGTCGCGGAGCGCGCCGAGGATCGCCCGGTGTTCGGTGAGGGTGCGGCTCACCGCGTCCTTCTGCGTCAGGCCGCGCCAGACGCGGGCCCGGGTCGTCGGCCCGGACAGGCCGTCGAGGAGGGAGCTCAGCACCGGGTTGCCGGCCGCGGCCACGATCCGGCGGTGGAACTCCAGGTCGCGGGCGACCAGTTCCTCCACCGCCGGGTGCGGGCCGAGCGCGTCCAACTGGCGTGCCAGTTCGTCCAGTTCGGCCGTCGCGATCCGGCCGGCCGCCATCGCGGTGGCGGCCGGTTCCAGGATGCGGCGTACGGCCAGGAACTCCAGGACCGTGTCGTCGCGGTGGAAGTCCACCACGAAGCTCAGCGCTTCCAGGAGGAGCTTCGGGTCCAGGCTGGTGACGTACGTGCCGTCGCCCTGCCGTACGTCCAGGATGCGGATCAGCGACAGGGCGCGCACCGCCTCGCGCAGCGAGTTGCGGGACAGTCCCAGGTCGGCGGCGAGTTCGCTCTCCCTGGGCAGCCGGTCGCCGGGCCGCAGCGCGCCCGAGACGATCATCGACTTGATCTTCTCTATGGCCTCGTCCGTGACCGCCATGCCCGGCCTCCCCGCTCGCCGCCATCCGGACCCCCGCAGACATCCGATGTCTGCGCCATTATGGCCACCGGACCACGGGGCCGGGAGGGGCCGGGAGGGAGCGCGGGGAGTTCCCCGCCGTCCTCAGACGGACCGGACGACCGCCTCCGCCGCGCCGGTCACGGCCGCCTCGTCCAGCGTCGTCAGCCGGCGGCCGCGCATCAGCACCCGGCCGTCGACGACCGTGTCCCGGACATCACCGGCCCGCGCCGCGTACGCCAGCGTCGACCACGGGTCGTGCCGGGGCGCCAGGTGCGCACCGCCGAGGTCCAGCACCGCCAGGTCCGCGCGCTTGCCCACCTCCAGCGAGCCGAGCTGCCCGCCCAGCCCCAGCGCCCGCGCACCCTCGATCGTCGCCATCCGTACGGCCTGCTCGGCGCCGACCGCGGTGGGATCGCCGCCCGCCTTGTGGACCAGCGCGGCCATGCCCAGCGCCGCCACCATGTCCAGGGAGTTGGAGCTGACCGAGCCGTCCGTGCCCAGCCCGACCCGTACGCCCTGCCGCAGCAGCTCCGGCACCCGGGCGATGCCGCAGCCCAGCTTGAGGTTGGAGACCGGGCAGTGCGCGACGCCGGTACCGGTACGGGCCAGCGCCGCGATCTCGGTGTCGGTCAGCTCGACCGCGTGCGCCAGCAGCGTGTCCGGGCCCAGCAGGCCCAGCGACTCCAGCAGTTCCACCGGCCGCTTGCCGTACCGCTCGCGCACCATCGCCACCTCGGCGGCGTTCTCCGCCGCGTGCAGGTGCAGCAGCGCGCCGTACTCCTTCGCCAGTGCGGCGATGTCCGTCAGCTGCGCGGCGTCCAGGGTGTAGGCGCTGTGCGCGAAGACCACCGGACGGGTGCCGGGGGAGGGGCTGCGGTCTTCGAGGTGCCGGCGGGCCCACGCCATCCGGTTCCCGTACGGCATCCGGTCGGGCGGCCCCGGTACGTCCATGAACGTCGGCCCGGACAGCAGCCGCCAGCCCGCGTCCCGCGCGGCCCGCTCGGCCGCCTCGTGGAACCAGTACATGTCCAGCGCGGTGGTCACCCCGCCCCGCACGCTCTCCGCGACGGCCAGCCGCAGACCCGCGGTCACCGCCTCCGGGGACAGCAGCGCGTTCTCCCGCGGCACCACCCTGCCCAGGAACCCCTGGAGGTCCACGTCGTCGGCGTGCCCGCGCAGCAGTGTCATCGCCAGGTGGGTGTGGGTGTTGACCAGCCCGGGCAGCACCAGGCAGCCGGTGGCGTCGATCTCCTCGGCCGCGCGGTGGGCGGCGCGCAGCCCGTCGGCGGGGCCGACCGCGACGATCTGCCCGTTCCGTACGGCCACCGCGCCGTCGGGCAGGACGGTGCCGGAGTCGTCGACGGTGAGGACCGTCCCGCCGTGCACCAGCAGGTCGGCGTCCGCCGCTTCCGTGTTCCCCACGGGGCTCGTCGGGACCGTGCCCGTCGGGACCGTGCTCATCGGTTCTCCTCCTCCGTCAGCGCCCGCAGCGCCTCCAGCGCGACGACGGCGCCGCGCGCCACGCCCTCCGCGACCACGTCCCGGTGCGGGTCATAGCCGCCGGTGGCCGCCCGGTCGACCAGTTCGTCCGCGTTCGCCCCGTCGATCACCAGCACCGCGCCGGCCACCAGGCCGCGCAGCGAGGCCGTCACGAACAGCGCGGACGCCTCCATCTCGATCGCCGCCACGCCCGCCGCGGTGTACGCCGCGACCGGCAGCGGCAGCAGGCCCGGCTGGAACGCCGCGCGCGTCCACACCACCCCGCGGTGGTACGGCGCCCCGGCCGCCCCCGCCGCCCGCTCCAGCGCCAGCACCGCTTCCGGCGCGGCCACGGCCGGGTACTCCGGCGGCACCAGCTGCTGCGTCACCCCGTCATCGCGTACCGCCGCCTCGGCGATCACCAGATCGCCGTCGCCGATCCCGGCCCGTATCGCCCCCGCCGTACCGAAGCGTACGAAGGTCCGTACGCCCGCGTCCGCCAGCTCCTGGAACAGCAGCACCGCGCCGGGCGCGCCCACGCCGTGCGACGCGACGACCACCGGCACGCCCTTCCAGCTGCCGGTGAACGTCCGGTACTCGCGGTGGTACGCGACCTCCGCCGCGCCGTCGAGCAGCTCGGCGACGGCCGCCGCGCGGGCCGGATCGCCGACCACGACGGCCTGCGGCGGCAGCCCGCCGCGGGGCAGGCGGGCGATGGGGGACAGGTCTGGGGTCACGGGGCGGCTCCAGGGGCTCGGACGGATGACCCGGCGGACGACGGGACAACACGGACGGGACGGCGGTACCGCACCAACCTACGGGCCCGGCGGACGGTGCCCGCAACGTGGTCCGGTCCGCTCACGCGGCCCGGGTGCGCGCGGAGAACAGGACGGCCAGGGCGCACGGTATGAGCAGCAGCAAGAAGGCCGCACCGTACCCGGCGGCCCGTGCCACACCCGCGCCCAGGCACAGATTGAGGACGGCGGAGGCCACTGCCAGCACCGTCACCTGGCCAAGATTCTGGTTGGTCTGCATCGCGCCGCTCGCCGCGCCCTGGCGGCCGGGCGGGCTGTGGGTCAGGGACAGCACGGTGAGCGAAGGGGCGAGCAGGCCCATGCCGACGGCCGCGACGAGCATGGCCGTACCGGCGGTGAACGCCGGTGCCGCGGGCAGCGTCCCGACGGCCGCGATCGCCACGGCCGCCGACTGCACCAGCGCCCCGGCCACGACCAGCCGGTGCCGGGGTACGTGCTCCAGCAGGCGGCCCTGCACCCAGGAAGCGGCGGCCCAGAACACCGCGGCTCCCGTGAAGACCAGGCCGATCAGTACGGGAGGCGCCGCCCGTTCGGTGACGAGCAGCAGCGGCACCAGTGCCTCCAGCGTGAAGAACGTGCCCGAACTGAGGCCGCGCAGCAGGACCGTCGCGGGCAGGCCGCGCGCCGCACGCCACGTACCCCGCGGCAGCAGCCGTGGCGCGAACACCAGCAGCAGACCGAGCCCGCCGGCCGCGAACAGCAGCTGGCGCGGGTCCCGGCCCGAGACGCCGTACTGGCCCAGCGCCGCGCCCGCGCTCACCGCCACCGCGACCAGCAACGCGGGCCGCGGCGCCCGTTCGTCCGACGGCGCGGGAGCCGCGGACCGCGAACGGCCGCGCAGTACGGCCGCCACCGCCAGCGCCGGAAGCACGGTGAGCGCGGCCAGCCAGAAGAACACCATGCGCCACGACCACCACTCGGCCACCAGCCCCGCCAGCGGCGGACCGATCAGTGACGGAACGATCCAGCAGGTGCTCATCAGCGCCAGGGCGCGCGGCTGGAGACGGCTCGGGTACGCCTGGCCGATGGCGGTGTTGACCGCGACCATGATCATTCCGCCGGCCAGGCCGTCCAGGAACCGCCCGGCCGCCAGCTGCCAGACCGAGGTGCTGGCACCGGAGACGAGCAGCGTGGCCACCGCCAGCACCAGGCCCGTCGCCAGCGGCTGCTGCGCCCCGGACCGGTCCGCCCAGTGCCCGCCCAGCACCCCGCCGAGCAGGCTCGCCGCCACGAAGCACCCCGCGACGAGCGGGAAGAGCCGCACCCCGTCCAGGTCGCGGGCGGCCGTCGGCAGGGTGGGGACCACGGCGAGCGCGGCGAGGCCGGTCAGGAACATCACGGCGGCGAAGCAGGCGGAAGCGGCCGCGTACGGACGGGAGAACAGGCCGCCGGGAGGGGCGGGCGGGGCGCCCTGGGCGGGGACGACCACGACGGCCGGCGCCGCGGAAGCCACGGGCGCGGCACTGGACGAGCACTTCGGATCACCGGTCACGAGCGCACAAGGTAGGCGCGCCACGCGGCCGGCAGCCAGTTGTTTTCGCAGGCGCCCGCCACCCGGCCACCGGCCCTCAGGCCCGGCCCGCCGCCAGCTCCAACTCCAGGAGCCACTGCACCACTTCGGCATGGTGCCGGGCCTGGAGCAGGTCCGCGCCCCACACGTACAGACCGTGTCCCGCGACGACCACGGCGGGCATCCGCGGCTCCCGGGCCGCCTCCAGCCGGTCCCCGAGCACGGCCATGTCCTGGCTGTTGGCGATGACCGGCAGCCGCACCGTGGCCCCTTCGGCGGGCAGCCCCAGCCCCTTGAGCATCTCCAGGTCGCCGAAGACGATCCCGCCCGGCCTGCGCCGCGCCATCGCCACCGCCGCGACCGTGTGGACGTGCACGACCGCGCCCGCGCCGGTCAGCCGCACCACCCGCGCGTGCAGCCCGGCCTCCGCCGACGGCTTCCCGGCCCCGACCGCGGTGCCCGCGACCGCGGTGCCCGCGCCGTCCACCAGCACCACGTCGTCCGCGGTCAGCTCGCCCTTGTCCCGCCCGCTCGCGGTCACCGCCAGCCGCAGCGGATCGCGGTCCAGTACGGCCGACAGGTTGCCGGACGTGCCGCGCATCCAGCCGAACGAGGCGAACCGCGCGGCCTCGGCGGCCAGCCGGGCCCCGGCCCGCCGCACCTCCTCGTCACCGATGTCCGGTCCCGCGCCGGTCCGGGCGCCGGGCACGGTGCCTGCACCGGCCGCCCCCGCCCCCGTCCCGATCCTCAGCTCCGCGAAGGACGCCACCTCCGGATGGTCCCCCACCCCGCTCCCGTAGTACGGCTCCCCGGGCCGCCGCACCCCGGCCGTACGCCACCCCGCCGCACGCGCCGCGTCCAGCTCCCCGGGCCGGTCGGACAGGAACAGCACCCGCTCCGACTCGGCCCCGAGGTCGTCGGCGATCGTCTCGTACGACATGGCCACCAGCTTGGGCCCGGCGTTCTCCGTGTCGTAGAACCGCTCGGCCAGTGCCCGCAGATCGCCCTCCGGGCTGTGCCCGAACCACGCCTGCTGCGCGGCCACCGAGCCCGACGAGTACACGTGCAGCCGGACGCCCGCCGCGTGCCACTCCCGCAGCCGGGGCACCACGTCCGGGTAGAAGTGCGAGACCAGCTCGCCGCTCGCGAAGCCCTCGGACCACACGATGCCCTGCAGCGTTTTCAGGGGCGTGACCTTGCGGTCCTCGTCCAGCCAGGCGCCGAGCGCCCGCTCGATCCGCACGGCGTCCGCGCCCGGCTCGGCCAGCAGCTCCCGGATCTGCGTCATGGCCCGCCGTACCGCCGGCTCCTCGGCCCGCTCGGCCAGCAGCCGTCCGAACCGCTTGCGGGAGTACGGGTACAGCTCGTCCACGACGAACCCGGTCGCGCTCGTGGTGCCCTCGATGTCGAGCACCACGTGGTCCACGTCGAAGGTGTGGTTCACGCCGTGCCCCGTTCCGCCCGCCGGGCCATCAGCGTGTCGAAGTCCGGGAAGCGCAGCGCGATGTCGTCCCCGGTGAACGTGCCGACCCAGCCGTCCTCCTCGTGGAAGAAGCGGATGGCGGTGAACGACGGCCGGGTGCCCATGTCGAACCAGTGGGTGGTGCCCCGCGGCACGCCCAGCAGGTCGCCCTCCTCGCACAGCACGGCGTGCACCTCGCCGCCCGTGTGGAGGTAGAACACCCCGGCCCCGGCGACGAAGAACCGCACCTCGTCGTCGTCCTCGTGGGTGTGCTCGGCGAGGAACTTCTGCCGCGCAGCGCGGGCCGTCTCCGCCCAGCCGGGGGCGTCGCCCGGGTGCAGGGACGCCACGTCCACCGTCACGAAACCCTCCTCGGCGGTCAGCCGGTCGATCTCCGCCCGGTACGCGGCGAGGACGGTGGCGGACTCCGCGTCCGGCGCCACGTCCGCGCGCACCGGCCACTGCTCGTACCGCACTCCCGCGGGCGCCAGCGCGGCGGCGATCTCCGCGGGCTCCGACGTACGCCGCAGCACGGTCTCCGGGCCGCTCTCCGGCCAGGTGGTCAGCAAGGTCATGGGAATCTCCAAGGTCGGTGACGGGTCTGGAGAAACACGGGGGAGGCCGCGAGGAGCGGCCGGGCCCCTGCACGGCGATGCTAGTCCGGCCGGGTCCGGGCGCGGGGGGTTCCGCCCGACGGACGTGTGTGATCCGCCCGCCGCGGGTACCTCAGGCAGCCGGAACCGTGAGCCGTACCCACAGGGAGGCGAAAGCGCAGGTCATGGACGTATGGGATGTGATCATCGTCGGCGCGGGCTCGGCCGGCGGCGTACTGGCCGACCGGCTGACCGAGGACCCCGCACGGTCCGTCCTGCTGCTGGAGGCCGGGCCCGATTACGGCAGCTCGCCCGACGGCCTGCCCGACGACGTGGCCACCAGCCCCGCCGCCACCCACAGCCACGACTGGGGGTACGCCAGCGAGCCGGGCACCCTCGGCCGGTCCGTGGAGCTGCCGCGCGGCAAGCTCGTGGGCGGCTCCTCGGCGATCAACTCCGCGATCGCGCTGCGCGGCCACCCGCGGGACCACGACGACTGGGCCGCCCAGGGCAACGAGGGCTGGGCTTTCGCCGACTTCCTGCCCAGCCTGCGCCGCGTCGAGCGGGACCTGGACCTCGGCACGCGCTGGCACGGTACGGACGGCCCGGTTCCCGTGGGGCGGTACGGGCCGGACGAGACCAACCGGTGGCAGCGAGCCTTCCACGACGCCTGCACGGCCCTCGGCCACCCGCCCGTCGAGGACCACAACGCCCCCGGCGCGCGCGGCGTGGGCCCGGTGCCGGTCAACCGGCTCGGCGGCGTACGGCAGAGCACCGCACTGACCTACCTCGCGCGGGCCCGCGAGCGCGCCAACCTGACCGTGCGCGGCGATGTCCTGGTGGACCGGGTCGTACTGCGCGACGGCCGCGCGGTGGGAGTACAGCTGGCCGATCCGGCGCGTACAGTCCTGTCCGCCCACCGCGTCGTGCTCGCCGCCGGCGCCTACGGCAGCCCGCCGATCCTGCTGCGCTCCGGACTCGGCCCGGCCGCCCACCTGCGCGACCTCGGCATCCCGGTGGCGGCCGACCTGCCCGGCGTGGGGGAGAACCTGCGGGACCACCCCGCCGTCACTCTGCGGTACGCCACCGACGCGCCGCCGCCCGGCCCCCGCGACCCGGTGTTGCAGACCTTTCTGACCTGCGACCTCACCTGCGGGGACGGCCCGGTCGACCTCCAGGTCTTCCCGTCGGGGCCGGAGGCCGGCGAGGACGGCGGCACGGTGCTCACCTTCTGGGTCGCCCTGCTGCGGCCGTTCTCCTGTGGCCGGCTGTGGCTGCGCTCGGCCGACCCCCGCGACGCGCCGCGCATCGACGTCGGGTTCCTGAGCGATCCGCGCGACGGCGAGCGCATGGTGGCAGGCATGCGGCTGGCGCGCTCCCTCGCCCGTACGGCTCCGCTGTCCGGCCTGCTGGGCGAAGAGCGCGCACCGGGCCCCGCCGTCACCACGGACGAACAGCTGGCGGAAGCACTACGGCAGACAGTCAGCGGCTACCAGCACGCCGCCGGTACCTGCCGGATGGGACCGGCGGGGGACCCCGGCGCCGTCGTCTCCGCCACCGGCGCCGTCCACGGCGTCGAGGCCCTGGACGTCATCGACGCCTCCGTCATGCCGACCCTGCCCGCCGCCAACACCAATCTCACCACCATGGCCCTCGCCGAGCACTGCCTGCGGGGGTAGCGGGGACAACGGCCGCGGACACGCCGGAGGGCGGCTCCCCGAAACGGGGAGCCGCCCTCGTGACGGCAACGGGTGACGGAACGTCAGCCGCGCTGCTCCAGTATCTCCTTGGCCCGCGCCCGGACGTCCTCCGAGTCCAGGCCGCGGATGGTCAGCGTGGTGCGGCGGCGCAGCACGTCGTCCACCGTCTCCGCCCACTCGTGGTCCCGGGCGTAGACGACCTGGGCCCAGATCTCCGGCGCGTCCGGGTGGATGCGCTCGGCGAGGGCCGGGTCCTCGTTGGCCAGGCGCGCGATGTCGAAGGACAGCGAGCCGTAGTGGGTGGCCAGGTGACGGGCGGTCTCCGGCGCCATGCGCGGGCCGGGGGCCGAGCCGTCGACGAGCAGCCGGTGGGCCACCGCGTTCGGGTTGGCGATGCCCGGCAGCGGGAGCTTCTTCGGCAGCCGCGAGATCGGCTCCATGTCCTCGGCCAGCGGGTGGCCGGGCAGCGCCGCCAGCTTGTTCATGACCGTACGGCCGATGTGGCGGAACGTCGTCCACTTGCCGCCCGCGACCGAGAGCATGCCGCCCGCGCCCTCGGTGACGACGGTCTCGCGCTTGGCCTTGGAGGTGTCGCCGGGGCCGCCCGGCAGCACCCGCAGGCCCGCGAAGGAGTACGTGATCAGGTCACGCGAGAGCTGCTGGTCGCGGACGGAGAAGGCCGCCTCGTCCAGGATCTGCGCGGTGTCCTTCTCGGTGACGCGGACGTCCGCCGGGTCGCCCTCGTACTCCTCGTCGGTCGTACCGAGCAGCAGCATGTCCTCCCAGGGGAGGGCGAAGGTGATGCGGTACTTGTCGATCGGGGTGGCCAGCGCCGCCTTCCAGGGGGAGGTGCGCTTGAGGACCAGGTGCGCGCCCTTGGACAGGCGGATGGAGGGCGCCGCGTTCGGGTTCTCCATCTTGCGCAGGTGGTCGACCCACGGGCCGGTCGCGTTCAGGACCAGGCGCGCGTTGACACCGAACTCGGTGCCGTCGGTGCCGTCCTTCAGCTCGGCGCCGGTGACCCGGCCCTGCGTGAACCGCAGGCCGGTGACCTCGGCGTGGTTCAGCACGGTGGCGCCCGCGGCGACCGCCGCGCGGACCGTCATCAGGGCCATCCGCGCGTCGTTCATCTGGTCGTCGCCGTACACGGCCACGGCCTTCAGGTTGTCCGTACGCAGCTCCGGCACGTCCCGCTGGGCCTTGGCCGGGCTGATGACGTGGCCGACGCCGTCGCCGAAGGCGGACAGCGCCGAGTACGCGAAGACGCCCGCGCCCAGCTTGGCCGCGCCGTGCGGGCCGCCCTTGTAGACCGGCAGGTAGAAGGTGAGCGGGTTGGCGAGGTGGGGGGCCACCTCACGCGAGACCGCGCGGCGCTCGAAGTGGTTCTCCGCCACCAGCTTGACGGCGCCGGTCTGCAGGTAGCGCAGGCCGCCGTGCAGCAGCTTGGAGGAGGCGGAGGAGGTGGCGCCGGCGAAGTCGCCGGCGTCCACCAGCGCAACCCGCAGCCCCGACTGCGCGGCGTGCCAGGCGGTGGAGATGCCCAGGATGCCGCCGCCGATCACCAGGAGGTCGTACGTCGCCTTGGAAAGCCGCTCCCGAGTCTCGGCGCGGCTCGGGTTCGAACCGTCGGCCGGGTGCGTCCCGAGGGCCGGGACGCTCTGCAGGGTGCTCATGATTACTCCTCGTCAGCTCTCGTCGTCGATCCAGCCCATGGTCCGCTCGACGGCCTTGAGCCAGTTCTTGTACTCGCGGTCGCGGGTCTCCGCGTCCATGCGGGGGGTCCACTCGGCGGCCCGGCGCCAGTTGGCGCGCAGCGCGTCGGTGTCCGGCCAGAAGCCGACGGCCAGACCGGCGGCGTAGGCGGCGCCGAGGCAGGTCGTCTCGGCCACCATCGGGCGCACCACGGGGGCGTCCAGGAAGTCCGAGATGGTCTGCATCAGCAGGTTGTTGGAGGTCATGCCGCCGTCGACCTTCAGCGAGGTCAGGTCGACGCCGGAGTCCTTGGTCATGGCGTCGGTGATCTCGCGGGTCTGCCAGGCGGTGGCCTCAAGCACGGCGCGGGCGATGTGCGCCTTGGTGACGTAGCGGGTCAGGCCCGCGATCACGCCGCGCGCGTCGGAGCGCCAGTAGGGGGCGAACAGGCCGGAGAAGGCCGGGACGAAGTACGCGCCGCCGTTGTCCTCGACGGTGGACGCCAGCGTCTCGATCTCGGCGGCCGAGTTGATCAGGCCCATCTGGTCGCGCATCCACTGCACCAGCGAACCGGTGACGGCGATCGAGCCCTCCAGCGCGTACACCGGGTCCTGGTCGCCGATGCGGTAGCCGACCGTGGTCAGCAGCCCGTTGTAGGAGTTGACGGGCTCGTCACCGGTGTTCATCAGCATGAAGGTGCCGGTGCCGTACGTGGACTTGGCCTCGCCCTTGTCGTAGCAGGTCTGGCCGAACAGGGCCGCCTGCTGGTCGCCCAGTGCCGAGGCGACCGGCACGCCGGCCAGCGCGCCCGCGGCGGCGGTGCCGTACACCTCGGCCGACGAGCGGATCTCCGGCAGCACCGCCGCCGGGATGTCGATGGAGTGCAGGATCTTCTCGTCCCACTCCAGCTTGCGCAGGTTCATCAGGAGGGTGCGCGAGGCGTTGGTGACGTCGGTGACGTGCACGCCGCCCTCGGCGCCGCCGGTCAGGTTCCAGATGACCCAGGAGTCCATGGTGCCGAAGAGGATGTCGCCGGCCTCGGCGCGCTCGCGCAGGCCCTCGACGTTGTCCAGCAGCCAGCGGATCTTCGGGGCGGCGAAGTAGGAGGCCAGCGGCAGGCCGGTCTCGCGGCGGAAGCGGTCCTTGCCGACGTTGCGGCCCAGCTCGCGGCAGAGCGCGTCGGTACGGGTGTCCTGCCAGACGATGGCGTTGTGGACCGGCTCACCGGTCTTCTTGTCCCACATCAGCGTGGTCTCGCGCTGATTGGTGATGCCGATGGCCTTGACGTCCTTGGCGGTGATGCCGGCCTTCTCGACGGCGCCGGCCACGACCTGCTGGACGTTCTCCCAGATCTCCTTGGCGTCGTGCTCGACCCACCCCGGCTTGGGGAAGATCTGTTCGTGCTCCTTCTGGTCGACCGAGACGATGCGGCCGTCCTTGTCGAACACGATGCAGCGGCTGGACGTGGTGCCCTGGTCGATGGCCGCGATGAACGGGCCGTGGCCGTGCGAGGCGGTGCTGTGGTTGTCGCTCATGGGTGTCTGTGCTCCAAAAGTCTTCGGTGCGGGCGGCGCGGCTCAGGCGAACGCGAGGTTGTAGATACCACCGGCGATCGCGCCGCCGAGCAGCGGACCGACGACCGGGATCCAGGCGTATCCCCAGTCCGACCCGCCCTTGTTCGGCAGCGGAAGCAGCGAGTGGACGATACGCGGACCGAGGTCGCGGACCGGGTTGATCGCGTAGCCGGTCGGGCCGCCCAGCGACAGACCGATGCCGACGACCACGAACGCGGTCAGCAGTGCCCCGATGACGCCGACGCCCTTGCCGTTGTCGCTGAGGCCCTGCGTGAGGATCGCCAGCACGAGCACGATGGTGGCGATGACCTCCGTGGTCAGGTTCTGCACCGCGTTGCGGATCTCGGGTCCGGTGGAGAAGACGCCGAGAACCGGGCCGGCCTTGGGGGCCGCCGCCTTGTCGACCATGCCTTCCTGGCCGCTCTGCTCGCCCACGATCTCGGGGTCGGTCAGATGGGCCTTGAAGTGGCCGTAGTAGGCCAGCCAGACGAGTACCGCACCGATCATGGCGCCGAACAGCTCACCGGCGAAGTACACCGGCACGTCGCTCCAGGGCGTTCCGCCCTTGATGGCCAGTCCCACGGTGACCGCGGGGTTCAGGTGGGCACCGGACTTGGTCGCGATGTACGCGCCGGTCAGTACGGCGAAGCCCCACCCGAAGGTGATGGCCACCCAACCCGAGTTGAACGCCTTTGAGCGCTTGAGCGTGACGGCGGCGCAGACGCCACCGCCCAGCAGGATCAGAACAGCGGTACCGATGGTCTCGCTGATGAAGATGTCGGAGCTGGACACCCGCGACTCCTTTGTCCTTCGTCCAGGGGAAGGCGGACCCCGGGTCCCTCCGAGGTCCGCGCCCTCCGAGAGGGCGTTGGTCGGCCTCCGGCGCTGTCCACCATAACCAATATTGTCGTTAGGTGTTCGACAATGCCGACCGACGAACGGCAGTTTTCTTCACACGTAGCACCCCGTCAAGGGTTCTGTGACTGAAAACTTAGGTGAACATATGGGGCATAAGCGGTCAGAATCGCCCTGCGCCCAGGTCACGGGAGACCGCACGTGCGCAATCCCTCACAGCCGCGACGATTTCCGGCCGCAGCTCACCCGGCTCGCCGTCCCGGCAGACCCGCTCCACGGCGCCCGTGACGCCCACCGCGCCCACCGGCATCCGCCGCCGGTCGTGGATGGGCGCGGCCACCGACGCCACGCCCTCCCAGGTCTCCTCCACGTCGGCCGCCCAGCCCCGCGCCCGGGTCAGGTCCAGTACGCCTTCCAGCTCGTCCAGGGCGGTCACCGTGCGCGGCGTGAACGCCTGCCGCTCGGCCTCCGCCGCCTCGCTGTGCGCCACCGGGTCGTACGCGGTCAGCACCTTGCCCAGCGCTGTGCTGTGCAGCGGGTGCATCGCGCCGACCTCCAGCACCTGGCGGCTGTCGTCGGGCCGGAAGACGTGGTGCACGATCAGCACGCCCTGCTGGTGCAGCACGCCCAGGTAGACGCTCTCACCGCTGGAGCGCGCCAGGTCGTCCGTCCACACCAGGGCGCGGGCGCGCAGCTCGTGCACGTCCAGATAGCTGTTGCCGAGCCGCAGCAGCTCAGCGCCCAGCTGGTAGCGGCCTGAGGCCGGGTCCTGCTCGACGAAGCCCTCCTGCTGGAGGGTGCGCAGGATGCCGTGCGCGGTGCCCTTGGCCAGGCCCAGCGCGGAGGAGATGTCGGAGAGCCCCAGCCGCCGCTCACCGCCGGCCAGCAGCCGCAGCATCGCGGCGGCACGTTCCAGTGACTGGATGTTCCGTGCCATCGGGAGACCTCCGGGTCGAGCGGTGTGGAGCGGGTGGTGTGGTGCAGTGTTCAACAGTGCCGGGCGGCTCCAGGAGCGGTTCGGCAATGCTGAACGATATCGGTGAATGCCGACCCTCCGGCAGTCGACCGAGCCATGTCAATGATCTTGGCCGAGTCCACGCCGTGGGACGGCCGGGCCCCGGGCGGCGCCGCCCGCTACCCTGACCGGGTGCGCCTTCCACCGGAAGACGCAAAGCCGACAGCCGTCGCAACCAGGGGAGCAC
This sequence comes from Streptomyces rimosus subsp. rimosus, assembly GCF_000720725.1. Taxonomy (GTDB): domain Bacteria; phylum Actinomycetota; class Actinomycetes; order Streptomycetales; family Streptomycetaceae; genus Streptomyces; species Streptomyces rimosus_A. Next base: position 12,196 of record NZ_JOCQ01000006.1, on the reverse strand, counting down.
CTCCATGGCCTCGTACACGCCATCGTCCACCAGCACATCCCGCACCACGGCCCTCCGCGAGGCCCTCGCCTCCCGCGTCGTGGTGGCCGACGGGGCGATGGGGACGATGCTCCAGGCGCAGGACCCGTCCCTGGAGGACTTCCAGCAGCTGGAGGGCTGCAACGAGATCCTGAACCTCACCCGTCCGGACATCGTCCGCTCGGTCCACGAGGCCTATTTCGCGGTCGGCGTCGACTGCGTCGAGACCAACACCTTCGGCGCCAACCACGCCGCCCTCGCCGAGTACGACATTCCCGAGCGGGTCTTCGAGCTGTCCGAATCCGGCGCCCGCATCGCCCGCGAGGCCGCCGACGCGTTCACCGCCTCGACCGGGCAGCAGCGCTGGGTGCTCGGCTCCATGGGCCCCGGCACCAAGCTGCCCACCCTCGGCCACGTCGACTACGTGACGCTGCGCGACGCCTACCAGAAGAACGCCGAAGGCATGATCGCCGGCGGCGCCGACGCGCTCCTCGTGGAGACCACCCAGGACCTGCTCCAGACCAAGGCCGCCGTCCTCGGCGCCCGCCGCGCCCTGGCCGCCACCGGCACCGACCTGCCGGTGATCTGCTCGGTGACCGTCGAGACCACCGGCACCATGCTGCTCGGCTCGGAGATCGGCGCCGCGCTGACCGCGCTGGAGCCGCTGGGCATCGACATGATCGGCCTGAACTGCGCCACCGGCCCGGCCGAGATGAGCGAGCACCTGCGCTACCTGGCACGCAACGCCCGCGTACCGCTGTCGTGCATGCCCAACGCCGGCCTGCCCGTCCTCGGCAAGGACGGCGCGCACTACCCGCTGACCCCGGCCGAGCTGGCCGACGCCCAGGAGACCTTCGTCTCCGAGTACGGGCTCTCGCTCGTCGGCGGCTGCTGCGGCACCACCCCCGAGCACCTGCGCCAGGTCGTCGAGCGGGTACGGGGCGTGGCCCCCACCGAGCGCAGCCCGCGCCCCGAGCCCGGCGCCGCCTCGCTCTACCAGACCGTCCCGTTCCGCCAGGACACCTCCTACCTGGCGATCGGCGAGCGCACCAACGCCAACGGCTCCAAGAAGTTCCGCGAGGCCATGCTGGAGGGCCGCTGGGACGACTGCGTGGAGATGGCCCGCGACCAGATCCGCGAGGGCGCGCACATGCTCGACCTGTGCGTGGACTACGTCGGCCGGGACGGCGTCGCCGACATGCGGGAGCTGGCCGGCCGCTTCGCCACCGCCTCCACCCTGCCCATCGTGCTGGACTCCACCGAGGTCCCGGTCATCCAGGCGGGTCTGGAGAAGCTGGGCGGCCGCGCGGTCATCAACTCCGTCAACTACGAGGACGGCGCCGGGCCCGAGTCCCGCTTCGCCCGGGTCGCCGCGCTGGCCCGGGAGCACGGCGCGGCCCTGATGGCGCTGACCATCGACGAGGAGGGCCAGGCCCGTACCGCCGGGCACAAGGTCGCCATCGCCGAGCGGATCATCGACGACCTGACCGGGAACTGGGGCATCCGCGAGTCGGACATCCTCATCGACTGCCTGACCTTCACCATCTGCACCGGCCAGGAGGAGTCCCGCAAGGACGGCGTCAACACCATCGAGGCGATCCGCGAGCTGAAGCGGCGTCACCCCGACGTGCAGACCACACTGGGCCTGTCCAACATCTCCTTCGGCCTCAACCCGGCCGCCCGCATCGTGCTGAACTCCGTCTTCCTGGACGAGTGCGTCAAGGCCGGACTGGACTCGGCGATCGTGCACGCCTCCAAGATCCTGCCGATCGCCCGCCTGGAGGAGGAGCAGGTCAAGGTCGCCCTCGACTTGATCTACGACCGTCGCGAAGAGGGCTACGACCCGCTCCAGAAGCTGCTGGAGCTGTTCGAGGGAGCCACCGCCAAGTCGCTGAAGGCCGGCAAGGCCGAGGAACTGCTCGCGCTGCCCCTGGAGGAGCGCCTCCAGCGCCGCATCATCGACGGCGAGAAGAACGGCCTGGAGGCGGACCTGGACACGGCGCTCGCCGAACGCCCGGCCCTGGACATCGTCAACGACACCCTGCTGGAGGGCATGAAGGTCGTCGGCGAGCTGTTCGGCTCCGGCCAGATGCAGCTGCCGTTCGTGCTCCAGTCCGCCGAGGTCATGAAGACCGCGGTGGCCTATCTGGAGCCGCACATGGAGAAGTCCGACGCGGAGGGCAAGGGCACCATCGTGCTGGCGACCGTCCGCGGCGATGTGCACGACATCGGCAAGAACCTGGTCGACATCATCCTGTCCAACAACGGCTACAACGTCGTCAACCTCGGCATCAAGCAGCCGGTTTCGGCCATCCTGGAAGCCGCCGAGGAACACCGCGCCGACGTCATCGGCATGTCCGGGCTGCTGGTCAAGTCCACGGTGATCATGAAGGAGAACCTGGAGGAGCTCAACCAGCGCAAGATGGCGGCCGACTTCCCCGTCATCCTCGGCGGCGCCGCCCTGACCCGCGCCTACGTCGAGCAGGACCTCCACGAGATCTACGAGGGCGAGGTCCGCTACGCCCGCGACGCCTTCGAGGGCCTGCGTCTGATGGACGCCCTGATCGCCGTCAAGCGCGGCGTGCCCGGCGCCAGCCTGCCCGAGCTCAAGCAGCGCCGCGTCCCCAAGCGCGACGTGCAGATCGCCGAGCCTGAGCCGGAGGAGGGCACCGTCCGCTCCGACGTGGCCACCGACAACCCGGTGCCCGCCCCGCCCTTCTGGGGCACCCGCGTCGTCAAGGGCATCCAGCTCGCCGACTACGCGTCCTGGCTGGACGAGGGCGCCCTGTTCAAGGGGCAGTGGGGCCTCAAGCAGAACCGTACGGGCGACGGCCCCTCGTACGAGGAACTGGTCGAGACCGAGGGACGCCCCCGGCTGCGCGGCTGGCTGGACAAGCTCCAGACCGAGAACCTCCTGGAGGCCGCCGTCGTCCACGGGTACTTCCCCTGCTACTCCAAGGGCGACGACCTGATCCTGCTCAACGAGGACGGCACCGAGCGCACCCGCTTCACCTTCCCGCGCCAGCGCCGCGGCCGGCGGCTGTGCCTGGCGGACTTCTTCCGGCCGGAGGAGTCCGGCGAGCGGGACGTGGTCGGCCTCCAGGTCGTCACCGTCGGCTCGAAGATCGGCGAGGCCACCGCGGAGCTGTTCGCCTCCGACTCCTACCGCGACTACCTGGAGCTGCACGGCCTGTCCGTCCAGCTCGCCGAGGCGCTGGCCGAGTACTGGCACGCCCGCGTCCGCGCCGAGCTGGGCTTCGCCGGCGAGGACCCGGCCGACGTCGAGGACATGTTCGCGCTGAAGTACCGCGGCGCCCGCTTCTCGCTGGGCTACGGGGCCTGCCCCGACCTGGAGGACCGGGCCAAGATCGCCGACCTGCTGCGGCCGGAACGCATCGGCGTCCAGCTCTCCGAGGAGTTCCAGCTGCACCCCGAGCAGTCCACCGACGCGATCGTCATCCACCACCCGGAGGCCAAGTACTTCAACGCCCGGTAGCGCCGGGACCGGGGAGGCCACGGAAGTTCCCGCGGGCACCGCGCGTCTCCCCGCACAGTCGTACACTGGTCGGTCCGGTAGTGGCCGGTCGTCCTCCCCGCGCGGGAGGGCGGCCGGCCCTTTCGTCCCTCCGGGGACGTTCGACTACGGAGGTGCACGGATGACCAGCAGCATCCCCGCGGTGGGCACGCGTACGGCCGACGGCGCCACCCTCCAGGCCGTCTTCCTCGACCTGGACGGCACCCTCGTCGACACCGAGGGCTTCTGGTGGGAGGCGGAGGCCGCGGTCTTCGCCGAGCTGGGCCACGTACTGGACGACCACCACCGCCAGGTCGTCGTCGGCGGGCCGATGACGCGCAGCGCCGCGTACCTGATCGGCGTCACCGGCGCCGACATCGGCCTGGACGAGCTGACGGTGCTGCTCAATGCCCGGTTCGCGGAGCGCATCGCCCGCGGCGTGCCGCTGATGCCCGGCGCCCGCCGGCTGCTGGCGGAACTGGCCGCGCACCGGGTGCCCACCGCGCTGGTCTCCGCCTCGCACCGCACCGTCATCGACCGGATGCTGCCCTCCCTGGGCCCGGAGCACTTCCACCTGACGCTGGCCGGCGACGACCTGCCCCGTACGAAGCCGCACCCGGACCCGTACCTGACCGCCGCCGCCCGGCTCGGGGTGGACCCGCGGCGCTGCGCCGTGGTGGAGGACACCGTCACCGGCGTGACGGCCGGGGAGGCGGCGGGCTGCCGGGTGGTGGCGGTGCCGTCGGTGAGCCCGATCGGCCCCGGCACCGGCCGTACCGTCGTCGGATCGCTCGAAGAAGTGGATCTCCCATTTCTGCGGTCGTTGATCACGGACGGCCGGTGACCCGAACACCGAGCGTGCCCGGCGAAAAGGGAAGAAACTGTGAGCAGCGGGCCGCTCATTTTCCGTGACGAATGCGCTGGCCGAATTCGCCCGGCCGAACTCCTCAATGCGGGAGTGACGTTTCTCACGCGTCAGCCCGTCGACAGTTCGGCATGGACACGTTCCATGGGTGCTTTCTCCTGGTTTTCATGGGGGTATGTGTCCGGATTGATGGAGGCCCGTACGAAACGTTCCGGCGTCCGGATATCGGTCACCCGGCGGCCGTTATCCGGGCGTGATATCCGTTCAACTTGGTTGTGTCCCGGACGCGCTGGCCGTTCCTACTAATGTCATCGCGAGCAACACCTCTGCGCTGATAAGGAACCTGCCGACGATGAATCGCAAGACCTTGGTGCTGCCGGCCCTGGCCGGTCTGCTCGTCCCCACGCTCGCCGCCTGCGGCAGCTCGGACGGCTCCGGCGACGGCGGCAAGCCGATCAAGGTCGGCACCACCGCCCAGCTGGAGGCCACCAAGGACGCGCCCGCCCCGCTCGACCCCGCCCAGGCGTACGACGTCGACGCGTGGAACGTGCTGCGCGGAACCCTGCAGACGCTGATGCGACTGCCGCGGACCGGCACCGCGCCGGTGCCCGAGGCCGCCGAGTCCTGCGGCTTCCGGGACACCCAGAACGAGCAGTACCGCTGCAAACTCCGCGACGGTCTGAAGTTCACCAACGGGCACGCCCTCACGTCCAAGGACGTGAAGTTCTCCATCGACCGGATGCTGGCCATCAAGTACGACCGCGGCCCCGTCTCCCTGGTGGACAACGTCGACAAGGTGGAGACCCCCAGCGAATCCGAGGTGGTCTTCCACCTGAAGAAGCCGGACGCCACGTTCCCGCAGAAGCTTGCCACCCCGGCGGCCGCCATCGTCGACAGCGAGGTCTATCCGAACAAGGGCCTCTACAAGGGCTTCGAGGTGGCCGGCTCCGGCCCGTACACCGTCAAGATGGAACACAGCGGAGAGCGTGTCAGCAAGGCCGTCTTCACCAAGAATCCCGACTACAAGGGCGGAATCGAGGTGAAGAACTCCACCGTCGAGATGAAGTTCTTCGACGACTCCGAAGGCATGGAGAAGGCGCTCCGCAAGGGCGACATCGACCTGATGAACCGCAGCCTGGCGCCCGACCAGATCAAGGGCCTGGAGAACGCCCGGGACGAGCACGTCCGACTGCAGGCCGTACCCGGCTCCGAGATCCGCTACCTCGCCTTCAACACCGACAACCCGTCGGTCTCCGACAAGGCCGTCCGGCAGGCCATGGCCCAGCTGGTCAACCGCTCCGCGCTGGTGCGCGACGTGTACTCCCACACCGGTGACCCGCTGTACTCCATGGTTCCCAAGGGCCTCACCGGCCACATCAACTCGTTCTTCACCAAGTACGGCAGCCCGAGCGTCCCCGCCGCCCGCAGGATCCTCCAGCAGGCGCACATCAACACCCCGGTGAAGCTCACCCTCACGTACACCACGAACCACTACGGCTCCAGCACCATCAAGGAGTTCAAGGCCCTGCAGAGCCAGCTCAACCAGGGCGGCCTGTTCGACGTGAGCATCAAGGGCGTCGACAGCTGGCAGCAGTTCCGCAAGGAACAGACCGAGGGCAAGTACGCCGCCTACGGCATGGGCTGGTTCGCCGACCTCCCGGACGCGGACAACTACATCGCGCCGTTCTTCGGCAAGGGGAACTTCCTCAACTCCCCGTACCGCAACAACAAGATCGAGTCCCAGCTGATCCCCGGCACCCGGCAGCAGACCGACCGCAACTCCGCCGCGGAGCAGTTCAAGCAGGCCCAGGACATCATCGCGGACGAGGTGCCGATCCTGCCGCTGTGGCAGGGCAAGCAGTACGTCGCCGCCCGCGACGACATCACCGGCGCCGAGTGGGCCCTGAACTCGTCCTCGGCCCTGCAGATCTGGGAACTCGCCCGCGGAGTGAGCAGCAACTGACGACGACCTCCGGCCGGCGCGCCACCGCACGCCGGCCGGCTGCCGCACCCGACGGCGCGCACCACCACAACCGATGACGGCACCCGCCGGCGCGGACCACAACGCTTCACCGCCATACGACTGTGAGGAACACGCACGTGAGGAAACGCGACCAGTGGCTGGCCGCACCGCTGGGAGCAGGGCTCGTCGCCGCCCTGCTCAGTGGCTGCGGAACGGGTGACGGCGGCAGCGCCGGAACCGGCAACCCCGTGGTGATGGGCATGACCGACAAGATCGTGTCCATCGACCCCGCAGGCGGCTACGACCCGGTCTCGTGGGTGCTGTTCACCAACGTCTTCCAGTCGTTGCTCAGCTTCCCCAAGGGCAGCACGACCCCCGAACCCGAGGCCGCCGAGTCCTGCGGCTTCGCCGAGGGCGGCAGCACCGTCTACAAGTGCACCCTCAAGGACAACCTGAAGTTCAGCAACGGCCACGCGCTGACCTCGAAGGACGTCAAGTTCTCCTTCGACCGGATCAAGCGCATCGCCGACACCAACGGCCCGGCCGTGATGTTCACCGGCCTGGACAAGGTCGAGGCCCCCGATGACAAGACCGTCGTCTTCCGCCTCAAGAGCCCCGACGCGACCTTCCCCATGAAGATCGCCTCCGGCGCCGGCTCCATCGTCGACCACAGCGAGTACGCGCCCGACAAACTGCGCACCGACAACAAGGCCGTCGGCTCCGGCGCCTACAAGCTGGAGGACTACGACCCCGAGGACGAGGCGGTCTTCGGCGTCAACGGCTCCTACCAGGGCCCCGCCGAGGTCAAGAACTCCGGCATGACCATGAAGTTCTTCAAGAGCCCGGACAAGCTCAAGAAGGCGGTCCAGGACGGCTCCATCGACGTCGCCTACCGCGGTCTGGACATGAAGGACATCGCCTCGCTGGAGCAGGCGTCCGCCAGCCAGAAGCACGGCATCCAGGTCGTCCAGGGCAACAGCGCCGAGGTCATGCACCTCGTCTTCAACATGCACGACCCGGTCGTCGGCAAGCTCGGCGTCCGCAAGGCCATCGCCTACCTCCTGGACCGCTCCACGCTGGTCCGGGACGTCTACAAGCGCACCGCCGCGCCGCTGTACTCGATCGTCCCCGCGGGTATCACCGGCCACAACACGGCCTTCTTCGCCAGCTACGGCGACCGGCCGCAGCCCGACAAGGCCGCCGCCGCCCTGCACGAGGCGGGCTACGGCAGCGGCAAGAAGGTGCCGCTCACCCTCTGGGCCACCCCCGTCCGCTACGGCCCCGGCACCGTCCCGGCCTTCCAGGAGATCGCCCAGCAGCTCAACGCCAGCGGCCTCTTCGACGCCCAGGTCAAGAGCGTGCCCATCGAGGAGTTCGAGAAGGGCGTCAAGGGCGGGAAGTACGGCGCGTACGTCAAGGGCTGGGTCCCGGACTACCCGGACCCGGACAACTTCACCCAGCCGTTCTTCGGCAAGGGCAACGTCCTCAACAACAACTACGACGCCAAGCGCATCACCGCGAAGCTGCTGCCCGGCACCGCGGGCCAGCCCGACCGGCAGGCCACCAAGCCCGCCTTCCGCGAGATGCAGGACATCGTCGCCGAGGACCTGCCCGTCCTGCCGATCTGGCAGGGCAAGCAGTACGCCGTCGCCGGCGAGAACATCGCCGGCCTCCAGTGGACGCTGGACGCCTCGACGGTCTTCCGGTTCTGGGAGATCAGCAAGGGCTGACGCTCCGGACCCACGCGACGGCCCGGCCCACCGCTGCCCCTCTCGGGGCGGGGTGGGCCGGGCCGTCGCTTGTGGGGGCGTTCGTAGGGCCGGACGGCCGGACGGGCTTACTGGGCGCCGGGGCGCACCAGCCCGCTCTCGTACGCGTACACCGCGGCCTGCACCCGGTCGCGCAGCCCCAGCTTCGTCAGCACGTGGCCGACGTGCGTCTTGACCGTCGTCTCGCTCACGAACAGGTCCGCGGCGATCTCCGCGTTCGACAGCCCGCGCGCCACCAGCTTCAGCACCTCCACCTCGCGCTCGGTGAGGGTGTGCAGCGTGTCCGGCACCGGCTCCTCGCCGGACGGCAGATGGCCCGCGTACTTGTCCAGCAGCCGGCGAGTGATGCTCGGCGCCAGCATCGCCTCGCCCGCCGCGACCACCCGGATCGCCTGCACCAGCTCCTGGGCCGGCGCGTCCTTCAGCAGGAAGCCGCTGGCCCCCGCGCGCAGCGCCTCGACCACGTACTCGTCCAGGTCGAACGTGGTCAGCACCAGCACCTTCGCCGGACCGTCCTTCGCCGGGCCGGTGATCTGCCGGGTCGCCTCGACCCCGTCCATCCGCGGCATCCGGATGTCCATCAGCACCACGTCGGGCTGCAGCGCCCGTACCTGCTCCAGCGCCTGCAGGCCGTCCCCGGCCTCGCCGACGACCGCGAGATCCTGCTCGGCCTCCAGAATCATCCGGAAGCCGGTACGCAGCAGCGGCTGGTCGTCGACCAGCAGGACGCGGATTGCCACAGGAACTCCTTCGTTAGACCAGGTCCATTCTGCCCTGCCCCTCCCCGGACGCCGCCACAGGGAGCGTCCCCGCCCGGCCGGGCACCGGCAGCGGATACGGCGGGGGAGTACCGCCGAATTCCGGGCACACCGCCTGGTGGTCGCACCAGCCGCACAGCTTTGTACGGCGCGGGCGCCAGTCACCGGTCGCGGTCGCCCGCTGGATCGCGTCCCACAGCGCCAGCAGCTTGCGCTCCACGCCGCGCAGATCCGCCTCGGTGGGGTCGTACGTCAGTATGTCGCCGCTGCCCAGGTACACCAGCTGGAGCCGGCGCGGCACGATGCCGCGCAGCCGCCACATCACCAGCGCGTAGAACTTCATCTGGAACAGCGGACCGTCGGCGTACTCCGGACGGGGCGCCTTGCCGGTCTTGTAGTCGACGAGGCGCACCTCGCCGGTCGGCGCCACGTCCACCCGGTCGATGAAGCCGCGCAGCTGGAGGCCCGAGTCGAGCACCGTCTCCACGTACAGCTCGCGATCGGCGGGCTCCAGGCGGGTCGGGTCCTCCAGCGTGAACCACCGCTCCACCAGCGTCTCGGCGTCCGCCAGCCAGGCCGCCAGCCGCTCACCCGCCGGGTCGTCCGTGAACAGCTCGGCCAGCTCCGGCCGCTTCGCCAGCAGCTTCTCCCACTCGCCCGGCACCATCGCCCGCGCGCCGCCCGCCGTACGCTGCCCCGCCGGGGCGTCGAAGAGGCGCTCCAGCACCGCGTGCACCACCGTGCCGCGCGTCGCCGCGGCGCTCGGCTTCTCCGGCAGCTTGTCGATCACCCGGAAGCGGTACAGCAGCGGACACTGCATGAAGTCGCTCGCCCGCGACGGGGAGAGGGAGACGGGACGGGTGGCGGGGGAGGGGGTGCGGGGGAGCGGGGTGGTGGATGGGGCGGGGGCGGCGGACGGTGCTGCCGGGTCTGCTGGTGCGGCTTCGCGGGGCAGGTTGGCCGTCCCGGCCTCGCGGGCAGCGGCCGTCCTGTCCTCGCCGGTCCCGTCGGTCTCACCGGCGGCCTCGGCGGCCTCGGCGCCCCTGGGCACCTCAGCCACCTCGGCCTCGCCGGTGCCGTCCTGCCCGCCGTCCCCGCCCGCGGCGTCCGGCACAGCCTTCTCGGTGCTCGTTCCCATGACATACGAGCCTACGGTCCGCCACTGACAGCTCCGGCAACCGAGGGATCACAATGGGAGACCGAGACGGGGCGTCGCGAAGCGTTCCGCATACCATCGACGCCAGACCCCTTCGCCCTGCATGATCGACAGGCCGTACCGGACCGGAACCGGACGGACAGGAGCGAAGGCCGCAATCGACGAGGGGACGCCGTGGACGAGAGTGGGAAGCCGCAGGACCCCGAGGAGTCCGCGCACCCCCAACCGCCCAACCCGCCCGGACCGTCCGACCCGGCCCGCGGCACCGGCCGTACGAGGCCGTCCGGAACCCGCCCCTCCCCGCAGTCGTCGCCCAAGGGCCAGCAGGGGCGGCGCACCGGCGGCGGCATCCTCATGGGCCGCCCCTTCGGCGTACCGGTGTACGTGGCGCCCAGCTGGTTCATCGTCGCCGCACTGATCACCTGGGTCTTCGGCGGCCAGCTCGAACGGGTCCTGCCGGAGCTCGGCGCGGGCCGCTACCTGGTCTCGCTCTTCTTCGCCGTCGCCTTCTACGCGTCGGTGCTCGTGCACGAGCTCGCGCACACCGTCGCCGCGCTGCGCTTCAAGCTCCCCGTACGCCGTATTCAGCTCCAGTTCTTCGGCGGCGTCTCCGAGATCGAGAAGGAGTCCGAGACCCCCGGCCGCGAATTCGTCCTGGCCTTCGTGGGGCCGCTGCTCTCGCTCGTCCTGGCGGGGGTCTTCTACGGCGGCATGGAGCTGGTCGAGCCCGGCACCGTACCGGGCGTCCTGCTCGCCGGGCTGATGATCTCCAACCTGATCGTCGCCGTCTTCAACCTGCTGCCCGGCCTCCCGCTGGACGGCGGGCGGATGCTCCGCGCCGTCGTGTGGAAGATCACCGGCAAGCCGATGACCGGCACCGTCGCCGCCGCCTGGGTCGGCCGCGCGCTCGCCGTCTCGGTCCTGATCGGGCTGCCGCTGCTCACCCACACCGGCGCCCTGGGCAACGCCCCCACCGACCTCGGAGGCGCCGACTCGATCACCGACGCGCTGCTCGCCGCGATCCTCGCCGCGATCATCTGGACCGGTGCGGGCAACAGCCTGCGCATGGCCCGGCTGCGCGAACGCCTCCCGGATCTCCAGGCCCGTACGCTCACCCGGCGCGCCGTCCCGGTGGAGGCCGACACCCCGCTGTCCGAGGCCCTGCGCCGCGCCAACGACGCGGGCGCGCGCGCCCTGGTCGTGGTGGACCGCGCGGGCCGGCCCACCGCCGTCGTCCGCGAGACCGCCATCGTGGGCGTTCCCGAGCACCGCCGCCCCTGGGTTCCCGTCAGTGGCCTGGCGCAGGACCTGAAGGACGGCATGCGGGTCTCCGCCGAACTCGCCGGCGAAGACCTCCTGGACTACCTGCGCGCCACCCCCGCCACCGAGTACCTGGTGGTCGAGGAGACCGGCGAGATCTACGGCGTCCTGTCCACCGCCGACGTGGAACGCGCCTTCGTGGCCGCCATGGCCCGCCCGTCCTGACCCAGGCCCTGCCCCAGCCACCAGGTCCGGCCCGCCCTCGGCAATTCACGCGCACTGCCGCGGCCCCGGTTACGCCCCCCGACGGCCCCGGCTACGCCCCCCGACCTGGCTGCACGCGCTTCACGCGCGCCACCCGTGGGTAAGCCCCCGTCGGGGGGACGATCACCTGCGGCCCTATAGGCGCGCAGGTTCCGGTACGGAGCCTGGCGGCCGGCCTGGGACCTGGCGTACGTACGGAAGGGAACGCAGCGTCACGGCCAAAAGCCCGGAGTCCGTACGGGAGGGAGCGCAGCGTCCGCCCAGCAGCCCGGCGTCCGGCCGGCAGCCCGGCGTGCGGCTCCAGCTCGGTATCCCGCCCCGGCCCCCGGTTACGCCCCTGACGGCCCCCGGTTACGCCCCCTGACCTGGCTTGACGCGCGCCGCCCCGGGGTAAGCCCCCGCCGGGGGGACGATCACCTGCGGCCCCATAGGCGCGCAGCTTTCCGGCCAACAGCCCGGCCCGCAGCCCAGGCCCTGACCCGCAGCCCAGGCCCCGGCCCGCAGCCCAGGCCCCGGCCCGCAGCCCAACCCCCGACCCACAGCCCAACCCCCGACCCGGAGGGAACCCAGCCCCTGCCAGAGGAGACCCAGCCCCCACCAGAAGGAACCCAGCCCCGCCAGAGGGAACC
>NZ_JOCQ01000005.1 GCF_000720725.1 Streptomyces rimosus subsp. rimosus | reverse complement strand
AGAGGAGGAAGGGGGTGGTGGCGGGTGTGGGCGAGGGCTTTCGGGATGGCCGGACTCGATCAGGTGCGTGATACAGGAGTGGTCCGTGTCCGTAATGGGTGTGTGCGGGTCACTCCGTGCGGGGATTGGGAAGGCGTGCCGTGGCGAACTCTCTTTACCGCACTTTGCGGCTCTTTGCGGTGCGAACAGGCGGAAGTGTTACGTTCCGAGACTGTCGATATGACGCGCATCACTCCCTAAGCGGTCACTGGTGACGACGGACAAGCAGATGAAGACCTGGCATGCGCGCAATGCATCGTTCGGAAGTCCACGATGGCTGATCAGGCCCAGGCCGCTCCGACGTCCGGCATTTCCGTCCAGCACCTGCCCGTTCGTTCGGGCTTATTCGCGTCTCGATCAGCCGAAAGGCAGCGGCACATCCTCCTCGTACGGTACGGGTTCGACAGCGGACCATGCACCGGGGACCTGCGCCAGGATTTCCAGCACCTCGGCCTCCGACTGGCCGGCAACGACCAGGCCCGGCTCAACCGGATCCGGCTCCAGGCACAACAGCTTTCCGGGGGCGGAGAACCAACGCGCCGGTTCTCCCGCCGGGTGATACCAGGTCGGGCAAGGTGGCAACGCTATCGGCCGGTACGCCGCCTCGACGGCCGCGACGACCTCCGCAGTCGCCAGGCATTCACGTCCGTACGAGCCGTACCGGCGTGCCCGGCGCAGCCCTGGTTCTCGCTACGGAACACCAGCAGCTCCCCCGAGGGATCCGGCAGCAATTCCTCAGGCGCCAGCAAAGGACTGTGCACGGCGACCAGATCCGCCCGCCGGCCGAAAAGCCCGTACGCCTCACGCAGCGCCGCCGGAAGTGAATGTCCGAGCCGTTCCTCGGCACGCCGCACCTCACTTGGCGGAATGCCGTCCGCCGGTGACAGAGGCGCCGACCACGAGCCTGCGAACGCCTCGACGAACTTCCACACCGCCTCTCGCTCGGTGGCCGCGGCGCCGAACGCCCGGGCCAGGTCCAATCTCTCGCGCCTCTCAGCCATCCCCCGACCCTACGTGCCCGGAAAACGACGACCGAGGGGCGGTGGTCGTCTCGGGTGGAGCCGGTGTGTTCCCGGGTGGTGCGGGTTCGGCGATGACCTTCCGCGTGGTGTTCAGGTCCGCTAGGCGGGCTTCGGTCCGGTGAGGGGTGGTGAGGCGGCGGGTCATGTTCGCTGTGGGAACCGAGTAGGCCGGGGCCAGTAGACCGCGCATCCCAGAAAGACAGGGTCCAGTAGGTCGGGAAGCAATCGGGAAGCAGGTTGGGAAGCAAGCCGGGAAAAGACCCTCAGCCACACCCGCCCCCCACCCGCACCAGCCCCCACTCATAAGCCATGATCACGGCTTGCGCCCGGTCCCGCAGTTCCAGTTTCGCGAACAGTCGGTTGATGTGGGTCTTCACAGTGTGGTCCGTGATCGTGAGCCGGCTCGCGATTTCCGTGTTGGACAGCCCCCGAGCGATCAAGGTGAGCACCTCCGCCTCACGCGCCGTGAGCTCTCCCACGGAGTGAACCGGCAGCCGTGACGTCCGCGCATGCACGAACTCGCCGATCACCCGCTTGGTGATCTCGGGCGAGAGCAGCGCGTTCCCGGCCGCCACGACTCGTACGGCGTGCAGCAGTTCGGGGAAGGTGGCGTCCTTGAGCAGAAAGCCGCCCGCCCCGGCCGCGAGCGCGTCGTACACGTACTCGTCGAGGCCGAAGGTCGTCAGCATCAGGACCTTCGTCGTGCCCGCGGACCCGGCCAGAATCTCGCGGGCCGCCTCGATGCCGTTCTTGTGCGGCATCCGGATGTCGAGGAGCGCGAGATCGGGCCGGGTGTCGGCGGCGACGCGTACCGCCTGTACACCGTCCTCGGCCTCGCCCACGACCTCGATGTCCTCCTGGGTGTTGAGGAGGTTCACGAAGCCGGTGCGGACGACCGCCTGATCGTCGGCGACCAGTGCCCTGATCACACGCAACTCCTTCTCCATGCTCTCCGCGCTCTCCGCGCTCTCCGCGCTCTCCGTGCTCTCCATGCCGATCAGCCGGTCCCCCAGGGAAGCTCCGCCTCCACCAGGAAGCCTCCGTCCGGGTCCGCGCCCGCGCTGAGCCGACCGCCGACCAGGGCCGCCCGCTCCCGCATTCCGGTCAGGCCGTGTCCCGCGCCGGAGCCCGGTCCGGAACCCGGGCCCGGGCCGTCGTCGTGGACGCGCAGCGTGAGCAGCCGGTCGGCACCGTAGTCGATCTCCACGACGGTACGGGCGCCGGGCGCGTGCTTGCGCACGTTGGTCAGCGCCTCCTGGGTGATCCGGTAGGCGGACAGCTCCCACGCGGCGGGCAGCGGCACCCGCTCCCCGGTGATCCTCAACTCGACGTCGCCGCCCACCGCCCGGTGCTGGTCGACCAGTTCGGCAAGGTGGTCGAGGGTCGGTTGCGGGGCGGTGAGGGCCACGTCCCCCTGCCCCTGAGGGGTACGCAGGACACCGAGGAGGCGGCGCAGTTCGGCCATCGAGGAGCGGGCGGTGCCGGCGATCTGCTGGAAGCCGTCGCGAGCCTCGGGGGTGAGGCCGGGGGTGGTGTACGTGGCGCTCTCCGCCTGCACGGCGATCATCGACACCGAGTGCGAGACGATGTCGTGCAGTTCACGGGCGATGGCGGCCCGCTCGGCCTCGGCGGCCTGCTGCCGCTCCATGGCGATCAGCTGGGACTGGGCCAGGTTGCGTTCCTTGCGGGTCTCCTCCCGGGAACGTACCGCGTCGCCCATCATCACGGCCCCGAAGATGACCACGGTCAGCAGGAACGACTCGGCGAACAGACTGAGCGAGCCCTTCTCCCAGAGCGCGGGCACCGGCAGGTCCATCCGCGACCAGGTGTTGATGTGCACCAGGTTCACGCACAGGGCGCCGAGCGCGGCGCCCGCGACGGTCACCGCGGGGTGCAGTACCCGGTTGCGGCCCAGGGTGTAGCAGCCGATCAGCCCGCTCGCCATGATCGAGACGTACAGGTTGACGTCCCCGGCGAATCCGAGCATCCCCGCGGCGACCGTGAGCACCGCGACGGGCGGGAACGACCGCCGCCACATCAGCGAGGCGGCGGAGACGAGGACCCCGATGGTGGTGGTCACGGATCCGGGAATGGCGATCAGCTCCGCCACGGCACCGATGGTCAGGGCACCGCCGGTGGCCCAGGGGTAGGCGGGCGCGGCGGTCCAGGCGCGGAACCGCTGCTGAAGGGACGTACGCATGCGTCCATGGTCCGTGCCGGCGCGGGTGCGCGCGTCGCCGCACGGGTTGAGTCTGCGGGCGGATGTCATGCCACGGGTTGAGTCCCAGGTCCGGAGTCTCGGTTGACGCCGTGCGACCAGCGGGTTCCTACCGTCGATGGGCATGACGAAGAGTCTTGATCGGTATGTGCGGGTTATTCGGCGCGTACATCGTGAATGGTGTGTGCAACACATTCAGTGTGTACGCCACGAACGGCATGTGCGACATATTCAGTGCGTACGTCACGAGCGGTACGCGTGGGCCGGCTGCGCGGTCGTCGCGCTGGGGCTCACCCTGGTCTCGGATCTGGAGCCGCACCGGGTGTGGGGGGTGGTGGCGGGGGCGGGTTACGCGGTCGCGGCGGTCCTGGCGTGCGGTGCGCGCTCCCGCCCCGCCTCCCGGGCGGTCGCCGTGGTGGGGGCCGTCGTGGTGGGGGCCGTCGTGGTGCCGCTCGTCTCGCTGGCGACGGCCGGGCTCGGGCAGCTGGAGGTCACGGTCGTTGAGCGGTCGGGGCAGTCGCTGCTCACGAACGGCAGCCCGTACGTCGCCGACCCTGCGGTCGTCGCCGACTTCAATCCCTACCTGCCGGGGATGGCGCTCTTCGGTGTGCTGCCCGGGGACGTGCGCTGGTGGCTGGGCGGCGCATTCGTGGCGGCCCTCGCTGCGGCCGGTCTGTACCGAGCCCGGCTGCTCGCCTGCCCTCTGGTCGCGCTGCCCCTCGCGGTGAGCGGGGTCGACCTTCCGGTCGTCGGCCTGATGTGCCTGGGCGTCGTACTCGCCGGGCAGGGGCGACCGGGCCGCGCAGGGCTGGTGCTCGGCGCCGCCGCCGCGCTCAAGTGGACGGCGTGGCCCGCGCTGCCCGTGGCACTGGCGCTGATCGCGGTACGCAGGGGTGGCCGGCCCGCGCTGTGGTACGCGGCCGTGGCCCTGTCCACCGCAACGGCGGCGGTGCTGCCCTTCGCCCTCGCCGGCTCCTCCGCCTTCTACCGGAGCGTCATCGCCTTCCCGCTGGGTCTCACCGACACCGCCTCGCCGGCCGCGAGCCCGTTGCCCGGCCATCTGCTCGCGACGTACGTCCCCGGCGGCAGGGTGATCGCGCCCGCGCTCCTCGCGGTGAGCGCGTTGCTGATCGCGGTGTCGCTGGTGGTGCGGCCGCCGACAACCGCACGAGCGGCGGCCGCACGGCTCGCGCTCGGTCTGGGCCTGGCGATGACCCTGATGCCCGCGACGCGTTTCGGCTACCTGGTCTATCCGCTGGTGCTCGGGGCGGTGGCGTACCGGATGCCGCAGCGCGGCGACACCACCGTCACCCCCATCGCTCCCGTCACCCCCATCGCACCCACCACCTCCATCGCCCCCGTCAACCCGGTCGTTCCCTCCAGGAAGAAGGCCCTCATATGACGAACAGCTCCCGCCCTCGCACACTGATCGTCACCAATGACTTTCCGCCGAGGCAGGGCGGCATCGAGACCTTCGTCCGTGAACTGGCCGACCGATTCCCACCCGACGAGGTGGTCGTCTTCACCTCGACGCCGAGCCAGGCCACGACGGAGTCGGTACCCGACGAGTCCTTCACGTACCCTGCCGAGTCCTCCACGTACCCTGCCGGGTCCTTTACGTACCCTGCCGAGTCCTTTGCCTACCCGGTGATCCGCCACCCGGCACGCACCCTCCTGCCCACTCCCCGGGCCACCGCGCATGCCGCATCCGTGGCCCGCCGGTACGGCTGCGACCGGGTGTGGTTCGGCGCGGCGGCGCCGCTCGGCCTGATGACGGACCGACTGCGGCGGACGACGGACATCCGCACCGCCGTCGCCACCACGCACGGCCACGAGGTGTGGTGGGCCCGCACCCCCGGGGCCAGGGCCCTGCTACGCCGCATCGGCACGCAGGTCGACGCCCTCACCTGGCTGGGCGCGAGCACCCGTCGGCCGATCGAGGCGGCCCTCGCTCCCGGGACCCGCACCGCACGTCTGGTCCCCGGTGTGGACACCACGGCTTTCCACCCCGCCCTGGACGGCGGCGCGGTGCGGGCCCGCTATGGTCTGGGCCGCCGCCCGGTGATCCTGTGCGCGGCCCGGCTGGTCCCGCGCAAGGGCCAGGACACCCTGATCAGGGCGCTGCCCTGGGTCCGCAGGGCGGTCCCGGACGCCATGCTCCTCCTGGTCGGCGACGGCCCGTACGCTCCCGAACTACGACAACTTGCCCTGCGCGAAGGCGTCCTGCACTCGGTTGTCTTCGCAGGCGGCCACCCTCACCACGCCCTCCCCTCCTTCTACGCCGCCGCCGATGCCTTCGCCATGCCCTGCCGCACCCGCAGACGCGGCCTGGAGGTGGAGGGCCTGGGCATCGTCTACCTGGAGGCCGCCGCGTCCGGGCTCCCCGTCCTGGCAGGCGACTCGGGTGGCGCCCCCGATGCGGTACGCGACGGCGAGACCGGCCATGTCGTCGACGGCCGCTCGGTGGCGGCAACGGCGGACCGCCTGACCAGGCTCCTCCGCAACCCCGAACTGGCTCACGAAATGGGCAGGAAGGGACGTCACTGGATCCGGACGGAATGGACGTGGGACCGCTCGTATTCGACTTTGGCGGAGCTGCTCCATTCCGCGGGAGCAAGAGGGTGAGTGGACGCAAGCCCAGCGCAGAAATACGCGTTGGAGAAGACGCCGGGGTGCAAGCAAACACTGGCCGTTGTCGTTCTGGGGCTGCCTCCTCCCTGATCGCTGAAATCCACAACCGAATCAACGGCTTGCCGGCTCCGGGAAGCTCCGGACAGCTCGGGAATGTTGGGAGAGCCCCGGAAACCGATCCCAGGCTGCGACCCGGCCACATCAGGCACACCCGGCCACATCAGGCACAGCCGACCAACAACAGCTAGGACCGTTCGTGACCTACATCGCCGATACAGTCACTGGTGAACGCGGTCGTCACGGCGCCATCGGACCTGCCACCCGAAGCCGGCGCCCCCGTGTCCGCGTCCCCGTCCCACGAACCACCCGCCGCCCAAGGAGCCTGCCCGCATGTCCGGACGTTCGTCACAGATCCCGCGTTTCACCTGGTCGCAGGTGTGCGCCCGCCGTCTGGAACGCCACGCTCTGAGCACCCCGTCGGCAACCGCCCGGCCCGCTGACATCGTCGGTGCCATGGCCGGTACCCATGCCCAGGTACTCTCGGCCGCCGAACTCGCCATCGGGCTGCGGATGTCCGACGCCTCTCGGGTGGACGTGCGCAAAGCACTCTGGTCGGAGCAGAGCCTGGTCAAGACGTTCGGGCAGCGGGGGACCGTACACCTGTTTCCGACCTCCGACCTACCGCTGTGGGTCGCGGCCTTCTCCGCCGTTCCCGAGCCGAAGAACCCTCATCCGGCGCGCATACGGATCACCGAGGAACAGACCGCCGAGGTGGTCGCGGCCATCGGCGACGCCCTGCAGGACGCCGAGCTCACCATTGACGAACTCAGCGAGGAAGTGATCAGCAGGACCGGCCCCTGGGCCGGCGACCTGGTCATGCCCGGCTTCCAGAGCATGTGGCCGCGCTGGCGCCAGGCACTGCACCTGGCCGGTCTGCGGGGGAAGCTGTGTTTCGGCCCCAACCGCGGCCGCAAGGTCACCTACACCAACCCGGCCCGTTGGCTGCCCGGCCTCTCGCCGGCCGACCCCCGAGCCGCACTGATCCATGTCGCGACCAGCTATTTGCACGCCTACGGCCCGGCCACCCCGCAGCAGTTCGCGCACTGGCTGAACGCGCCGGTCCGCTGGGCCGACGAACTCTTCACGTCGCTGGCCGATGAACTCCAGCCGGTCGAGGTCGAGGGACATCCGGCCTGGGTGGTCGCCGGCGACACCGCCATGCCCGACACGCCGCCGCGCGGCCTGCACCTGCTGCCCTACTTCGACGGCTACGCCTACCGGGTCGGCAACCAGCCACCGGAGCTTCTCTACCCCGGCCGCGCCCGTGAACGGGTGCTGCCCGGCAACTTCCAGGTGCTGATCGTGGACGGTGTGGTCGGCGGGCTCTGGCACCAGCGGCGCTCCGGCCGCAAGCTCGACGTCACCGTGGAGTCCCTGGTGCCGCTCAGCGCCGCGCAGCGTACCGAGGTCGAGCACCGGGTGGCCCGGATCGGCGAGATCCTGGAGGCCGCGCCGCAGCTCACGTTCGGTCCGGTCACCGTGGGCGGCCATGCTTGACCGTAGGCCCGTCAGTCCCCGCGGTTCGACCGTCGCCGCCGTTGCGGGCATCCGCTCCGGTACCTGGGCGGCCGGGGCGTGGACGGTGAAGCGGGCCTGGTGGCGGTAAGGGGCGGTGGACAAAGCGCGGGAGGCGTAGTCGGCGAGGTCGGGGGCGGGTGCCTGGCGGGGGATGAAACGGGGCCCGTTGGGGGTACGCAGGGTCAGGTGGTCGACGCGGAAGGTGCGCCAGTCGGCGCGCGCCGTGTCGTAGGCCAGGGGATACCAGTGGCGCCCGAGAACACCAGCCGGCGCGGCTCGGCTTCGCGCCGGGTCTCGGTGACGTCGTGGGAGCGGTAGCAAAAGCGCCGGGTCTCGTGGTCACAGCAGATCCGCGGGCACATGGCGGCGACCCCGCCGACGCGTTCCACGTGGTGACTCCCTCCATCCGGATCGCCCCCGAACACGTCGTCGGTGTGCATGGCAACGGCGCGCTGGGCTTCCCGACCGGTGCCCCCGCCGAGTTCGACGGACTGTCGGCGGGCGAGCTGGAGCGGCTCGGGCAGTACCAGGACCAGGACCGCAGCGGTTACGCGATCATCCAGGCAACCTGGCCGCAGACCCTCGCGTTCGGCCTGACCGACTCGCCCGCCGCACAACTGGCGTGGACCGGGGAGAAGTTCGCGGAGCGGGCCGACCCCGCCCACGAATTCCCCGAGCACGCCGTCGACCGTGACCAGTTGCTCACCGACGTGAGCATCTACTGACTGACCCGCACCGCCGCCTCTTCCGCCCGGCTGTACAAGGAGAACGCGCAGGCCTGGGGCTCGGCCGTAACGACGTCCACGGTGCCACACGGCGTCGCCGTCCTTCCCGGCGACTCCGGTGTCCGCCGCATCGCCGAGGGGGAGCACAAGGTGGTGCACTGGTCGGAGTTCGACCGCGGTGGCCACTTCCCCGCCATGGAGGTACCGGACCTGCTCGTCGACGACGTCCGGGCGTTCTTTCGGCTGGTCCAGGCCGGCCTTGCCTCCGTTGCCTCCAATGCCGTACTGCACGGCCGTACTGCACGCCGCAATCCGCCACCGCCGGCGGAGATATCGCCTGCTTCAGCCCTGGGTGGGAACCTATAGCTCGCCGCGACGCCTGCGCCCAAGGGCTGCTGTCGACGCTGGGGGCAACCCCCGACTACGGGCCGGGCTTCCCCCACCCGAAGCCGTAGGGCCTCCCCCAGTGCCCCGGAAAGCTATATGGCATGGAATAGCGATACCTACTGTCTCCTTCGCCCGTGGAGAAGCATGCGTACCTTGCGTATCTTGCGGTCTTTACTCACCTTCCTCCTCACCATCGCGGTCGGCGCGACGGTCTTTCCGGCGTACGCCGCGCCCGTGAGTGGTGCGCCCGGAGCCGGCGACAGCGGGCGCGAACGGATCCGTCGCCACCTTCAGGACCTCGCCCGCAGCGGCGCTGTCGGCGCCCAGGTGCAGGTGACGGACGGCAGCGGCACCTGGACGGCCCGGGCAGGCAAGGCCCGGGCAGGCGGTGACGCCTTGGTGCCGCGGGAGGGCCGGTTCCGTGCCGGGAGTACCACCAAGATGTTCACCGCCGTCGTGATGCTGCAACTGGTCGAAGCGGGTGCGGTGTCGCTGGACGCCCCGCTGGTCCGCTATCTGTCTGCAGAACTCGTCCCCGGGGCCGAGCACATCACCGTGCGGATGCTCCTCCAGCACACCAGCGGCCTTCATGACATCGCACGCGATCTGCCGCAGGGCGAGGAATTGGTCCGCACGCGTTTCCGCCACTACGACACGACCGCACTGATACGAGAGGCCGCGGCCCGGCCCGCCGAATTCCCGCCCGGCACGGATTACGGGTATTCCAACACCAACTACCTCATCGCCGGCCTCATCATCGAGCGCGTGACAGGCCATTCGTACGCCAAGGAGGTACGCAACCGGATCATCAAGCCCCTGCACCTGGAGCACACTTACGTACCCGAGGACAAAGCGTCTGTGCCAGGACCGCATGCGCACGGCTACATCACGCTCCGCGGAACGGGCACTCAGCAGGGTCGCGCACGGCAGGTGGACGTCACGGAGCTGAATCCCTCGATGGCAGGCCCCGCCGGAGAAATCATTTCGACGACGAGCGACATGGACACCTTCCTGACCGCCCTCGCCTCCGGAAAGCTCGTGCCTCCGGCCGAATGGAAGGAGATGAACCGCACCGTGCCCACGTCCACCCCCGGTAGCCGGTACGGGCTCGGCCTCAAACGGCTGCAGTTGAGTTGTGGCCGCGTGGCCCTCGGCCACACCGGCGGCATCCCGGGCTACGCGACGCTCGCCTTCACCACGCCGGACCAATCACGCCGGGTCGTACTGTCCGCGAACCTCGCCGACTGGCCCGCCGACCCGCGCATCGGTACTCCCATCGACAAAGTGCTGGATGACGCCATCTGCGATTGAGAGGTGTGTTCGAGCTGAGCTGACACGAAGCGGCCCGCTCGGCTGTGCCCAACCGTCCTGGAAGTCACTGTTGTGCTGGGCCGGGAGAAGCCGAGCATGGGTATGCGTGCGCGTCCGTCCCAGCAGCACCAGGAAGGACATCAGCCATGACGCTCAGCTCGGACCCGGGTGCGGACAGCCTGGCCGCGATCGAAGCGAGGCTCGACCGGCGGCGGGACCAGTACGCGCTGCCCGAGGGGCATATCGCGGAGGGGGACTCGCCCTGGCTCCCCTTCGTCCCGCAGGTGATGATCAAGCATCTGACGTTCGACGTCCGCAGCAGTTCGGCCGCCAATGTCCTGTGGGTGCAGGCCGGCGGAGTGCTGGGCCGCCATCGCCACCGTGGCCCGGTTTCCGGCTATGTGCTCGACGGCAGCTGGCGCTACCTGGAGTACGACTGGGTCGGCCGCCCGGGTGACTTCATCCGGGAAAGCCCGGGCCGTACCCACACCCTGGTTTCCGACGAGGGCATGAAGACCGTCTTCTGGCTGAACGGACCGGTGGAGTTCCTGGACGAGCAGGACAGGGTGACAGAGGTGATCGACGTCTTCTGGTTCATCGACCACTACGAGCGCGGCTGCGAGGAGCAGGGCATTCCGGTCAACCGGGCGCTCTATCTGTAGTTCCGGGCTTCAGGGACAGTGCGGATGCCCGGCCGCTGATTCGCCTTCCGACCGGCGAGGCTTAACTGGGCTGAGGACGCACAAGCTCGTCATGCGCGCAGACTTGAGTTGTCGTGGGCGCGGTCGAACCACGGCGACCGGCTCAACCCGCGCACGTTCGCCATGCGCTTCCCCCGCCAC
Source organism: Streptomyces rimosus subsp. rimosus (assembly GCF_000720725.1). Classification (GTDB taxonomy): domain Bacteria; phylum Actinomycetota; class Actinomycetes; order Streptomycetales; family Streptomycetaceae; genus Streptomyces; species Streptomyces rimosus_A. Next base: position 160,998 of record NZ_JOCQ01000005.1, on the reverse strand, counting down.
CTCGCGCAGCGCTTCCACCGCCAGTCCTCGCGCAGCGCAGCGACGACTGCCGTGCCGAGGTCGGCGGGTATGCGACATCATCCGTGACCGGCGAGGGTGCAGTCGCGGATCTGCCAGCCATCTGTGGACAGGAGCTGTTGGACTGATCGCGCAACGTGTCGGCTTTTACAGGACGGAAGGCCATGCCGATTACCCCTACCGCTGCGATCAACAGCCAACATTTGTCTTCCCGGACGCCACTGATGGGGTGGCCGGCCGTGGTCTCGGTGATGCTGGGGATTTTCGCCATCGTCACCACCGAGATTCTTCCGGTCGGTCTGCTGACCTCGATCGGTTCCGATTTCACCGTGTCGGACGGGATGGCCGGGCTGATGATGACCATGCCCGGCTTCCTGGCGGCTGCCGCTGCTCCGCTGGTCACCGCGGCCACGGCACGATGCGACCGCCGGCTGATGCTGTGCGTTTTCATGTTGCTGCTGGCACTGGCCAACTTTCTCGCCGCCGTGGCACACGGCTACTGGCTCGTACTGATTTCTCGGGTCATGGTCGGGATAACGATCGGCGGGTTCTGGCCGATCGGTGCGGGGCTGGCCGAACGACTGGTGCCAACGGCGTCCGTGGGCAGGGCAACTGCTGTGATCTTTTCCGCTGTCCCGCTGGGGTCCGTTCTCGGCGTACCGACCGGCACCCTCATCGGCCAATTCGCCGGATGGCGGACGGCTCTCGTTGTCATGGGCCTCCTGGCGGTCGGCGTGCTGGTCATGCTGTTCTTGTTCGTACCGCCGCTTCCCCCGGTGCGGGTCACACGGCTGGGCGTCCTCAGCCCCATGCTCCGCAGCGTCGATACGCGCTTCGCGCTCTTGCTGACTTTTCTGATCGTGTTGGCCCACTTCGCCACCTACACCTACGTCACACCATTCCTGGAACAGGTCACTCACGCCGGTGATGGTCTGATCACTGCATTCCTGCTGCTTTACGGTGCCGCCGGTATCCTCGGCAACTTCCTGGGCGGCGCCTGGGTGGCCCGGTATCCGCGGAGCGTCTTCGGGCTCGCGGCCGGGCTGATCGCCGCAGCGACCCTGCTGCTCCCGGCATTGGGCCGCTGGAATGCGGGCGCCGTGGTTCTGCTGGTCGTATGGGGGATCGCGTACGGTGCTGTGCCGGTCGCGTCGCAGACTTGGTTCTCCAAGGCGGCACCGCGCACCCCGGAAGCGGCGTCGGTCCTGTTCACCGCCTCTTTCCAGGCGACGATCTCGGTCGGCGCGCTCGTAGGGGGAATCGTCCTGGACCGCACCTCTCCGTCCACGGTCATGCTGCTGGGCGGATGCACCGCAGTCCTCATGCTGCCGGCGACAGGGGCACGCTGTGCCGAGCGCTTCACCGGTCCGGTCTGCGAGGAGCGGTCTTGAACGCGTGTCTTGCAGGTATCGGAGGAGGCTGCGTTCGCCTTCATGTCCGGCTTGGTCATGCCGGGCGTGGCCAAGCCGATGGCGCCGACCGGGTCAGGCCGCGTCGCGCATCTCGCGCAGTACGTCCGCGAGACGGTGGACTCCCTCGGTGATCACCTTCTCGTCCGCGCTCAGGCTCAGGCGGAAGCACCGGGTCGCGTGGCCGGCGAGGCCCGGGGTGCGCGGCGGGTCCACGAAGAAGTGGCGTCCCGGTACGACGAATACGTGCCTCTCCTTGAGCCGGCCGTAGAGCGCGGTGTCCTCGAACCAGGGGTGATCCACCCACAGCCAGCAGAACATGCCGCCCTCCCCGGAGTGCATGCGCCAGTCGACATCCGCCGGCATCAGCTCATGCAGCAGGTGATCGACGTAGCGCTTCTTCGCACGGTAGTACGGCGTGATCACGTCGCGGGTCGTCGCGTCGAGGCGCCCGTCGGTCAGGACGCGGGCGAGGGCGTACTGGGCGAGCTGGGGTGCATGCAGGACCGAATTGGACATGAACGCCGCGAGCGGGGCCATGTACGTCGGGTGGCCGATCGCGAAACCGATGCGTTCGCCGGGCAGTCCGGCCTTCGACGCGGAAAAACAGTTGACGACACTGTCGTGCAGCACCGGCTCGGTGTGCACCTGGGCGATCCGGGGGAACGGCGCGCCGTAGGCGTGGTCGACGAACAGGGGCACCTCGCGCTCGGTCGCGAGCGCCGTCAGCGCGTCGAGGTCGGCGCGGCCGAGGGCGCGTCCGGTGGGGTTGCCCGGGCTGGAGATCAGCATCATGCCGATGTCCGCACGACGCCGCAGCGCCTCGATGTCCAGGGCGTAGCGGAAACGGTGGCCCTCCTCGCGGTGGATCAGCGGGGCGATCGCGGCGATGCCGTCGTCGTGCAGGCACAGTCCCTGGTATCCGGTGTAGTCGGGCGCCATGGGCAGCACGATCCGCCGTTCGCCGTGCGCTCCGGGGCCGGCGAAGAGGGCGGCCGCCGCGAAGCAGACCATCTGGCTGCCGGGGCCGACGGCGATGTTCTCGGGGCCGAGCTGCCATCCGTACGTCCGGTGGAAGTAGTCGGCGATGGCTTCGACGAGGGCGTGGCTGCCGCGGGACGGGCCGTAGCGGCAGCCGGCCTCGTCGAAGTCCTCGGCCATCGATTCGGTCAGGGCGGCCCGCCACATGTCCCGCACCTCGGGGATGGGGGCGGGGTTGCCCACGCTCAGGTTGAGCCATGCGCCGGCCGACGCCCCGGCCGTGCTCGCGGCGACGTCTTCCATGATGCTGCGCAGGCCGGACAGTCCGGCCATCTTGGTGCCGCTGAGCGACAACCGCATAGTTTTCTCCTCAACGGCGGACGGGGCGGGGGTGGTTCATGGGAGTGCGTCCTCCGGCCGGGCGGTCACTTCGCGTATTCGGTGACGGCTTCGGCGAATTCCGCGACCCCGGACGCCTCCAGGACGAGGTACATGGGGACCTGCAGGCCGGTCCGCTCCTCCAGCTCGCGTACCACGCGCACGGCTCGGAAGGAGTCCCCGCCCAGGGCGTAGAAGTCGTCGAGCGGGCCGACGGCCGGAATGCCGAGCACCTTGCCCCAGACCTCAGCGACCAGGGCTTCCATACCGGCCGCCGCCGGCCCGTCCGCGCCCTCCTCGTGGCCTGCCGCGTCCGCTGCCGGATCCGCTGCCGGGTCGCGGTCCGTACCGGCGGTCACGGGTACGGCGTCGGCGGCCAGCGCGGTGAGTCTGCCGTGGTCCAGCTTGCCGTTGGGTGTGAGCGGGAACCGTTCCAGGGGCACGATCGCCGCCGGCACCAGGTGCGCGGGCAGCCGGGCGGCGAGTTCGGTGCGTATCCGCTCGGCGGCGCGGGCCGGGCCGTCGCCGGTGTCCAGGACGACGAAGCAGACCAGCCGTGTCGCGGACCCGGTGCCGTCGGCCACCACCGCCGCCTGGCGCACTCCGGGCACGCGCAGCGCGGTACCCTCGATCTCGCCCGGTTCGATGCGGAATCCCCGGATCTTGACCTGGCGGTCCACGCGGCCGAGGTACTCCAGCTCCCCCGAGGGGTGGGCCCGCACGAGGTCCCCGGAGCGGTACAGCCGGCCGCCGGTGCCGCCCAGGGTGTCGGCGACGAAGCGCTCGGCCGTCAGCTCGGGCCGGTCGTGATAGCCGAGCGAGACGCCGACGCCGCCGATGTACAGCTCGCCGGGCTGCCCTTCCGGGACGGGCCGCCCGTGCTCGTCGACGATCCACAGGACGGTGTCCTCGATGGCCGGGCCGATCATGACGGTCCGCAGGCCGGAGTCGCGCGGGCACACCCACGCGGTGCAGTACATGGTGCACTCGCTCGGCCCGTACAAGTTGCTGAGGGTGGCGCCCGACCGCTCGTGGAAGCGGCGGACGAGTTCCGGAGCCAGTGCCTCGCCGCCGGTCAGCACCTGGCGCAGTCCGTCGACCCGCTCCCCCGGGGCCAGGGCCAGGAGGAACAGTTCGAGCAGGGAGACCACCCACCAGACGGTGGTGACCTCCCGGTCCCGTATCAGCCGGGCCAGATGGGCGGGGTCGCGCTGCCGGCCCGGGGCCGCGACGACGATCGGCGCACCGTGCAGGAGCGGCCAGTACACCTCGACGAGGAACATGTCGAAGGTGCAGGCGGTGTGGTGCAGTACCCGGTCGTTCTCGTCGATCGGGTGGCTGTTCTGCAGGGAGCGCAGCCGGGCGGTGATGCCCCGGTGGCTGAGCAGCGACCCCTTCGGCCGGCCGGTCGACCCGGAGGTGTAGATCACCACCGCGGGCCGGTCGGCGAGGGCGTCGGCCGGCCGGAATCCGGCCGGGCCGTCGGCGTCGGCGCACTCCTGCACCGTCAGCACCTGGGTGCCGAGGTCCTCGGGCAGGCCGGCGCGCAGGGCCGCGGAGGTCAGCAGCAGACGCGGCGCGCAGTCGCGCAGCAGGAAGTCGACGCGTTCCGCCGGGTTACCGGTGTCGATCGCGACGTGGGCGCCGCCGGCGAGGACCACCGCGGCGACGGCGATCACGAAGTCGGCCGACCGTTCCAGCAGGACGGCCACCCGGTCGCCCGGCCGCACGCCGCGGTCGCGCAGCAGGGCGGCGATCCGCACGGCGCGGTCGCGGACCTCACCGGCGAGGACCGTCTCGTCACCGTCCAGGACGGCGACCCGCTCCGGATGGGCCTCCCAGCGGGCCAACAGGGCGGTGTCGAGCCGGTGCTCCGCATCGGGGGGTGTTTCCATGGTTCGAGACCCTTCTCGTTCAGTTGCCCGCGGCGGTGATCCGGGCGATGCCCGCGGCCAGTTCGCGCACCGTCGAGTAGTCGAAGAGCAGCTCGACGTCGAAGTCCGCGTCCAGCTCCGCCTGGATGCGGGCAGCGATGCGCATGGCGCGCAGCGAGTCCCCGCCGAGGTCGAAGAAGTCGTCGTCGAGGCCGACTTCGGGCAGGGCCAGCACCTCCCGGAAGATGCGGGCGATCGTTTCCTCCAGCCCGCCGGGCGCGGCCGTGCCCTCCAGGTCGTCCGTACCGCTCCCGGTGGCGGCGCCGGACGGCCCGTCGGCCGGTACGGTCAGGGCGAGCAGGTCGGTCTTCCCGGCGGCGGTGAGCGGCAGTTCGTCCAGCGTGACCAGGAGGTCGGGGATCATGTACGAGGGCAGGCGGCGCCGGAGCCGTTCGCGCAGCCGGTCCGGTGCGGCCGGGGCGTCGCGGTCGGCCGGCACGGTCCAGGCCACCAGCCGGTCGTCGCGCACGGCGACGGCGGCCGCGGCGATCTCGGGCTCCTCCAGCAGCACCTGTTCGATCTCGCCGGGCTCGATGCGGTAACCGCGCAGTTTGAGCTGGCGGTCCATGCGGCCGAGGACTTCGATCCGGCCGTCCGGGAGGGTGCGCGCGCGGTCACCGGTGCGGAACATGCGCGAGCGTCCGCCGGTGTACGGGTCCGGTACGAAGCGTTCGGCGCTCAGTCCGGGCCGCTTCCAGTAGCCTTCCGCGACGCCGTCGCCGCCGATGCACAGTTCGCCGACGCAGCCGAGCGGCGGGAGGCCGCCGCGCGGGTCGAGGACGCGGAGGGTGGTGTTCGAGATCGGGCGTCCGACCGTGACGCGGGTGGTCTCGGCGTGGATCTCCTCGACGCTGGAGTACACCGTGGTCTCGGTCGGCCCGTACATGTTCCACACGGACGTGCCCCGCTTGGCCAGTGGTTCGGCCAGGTCGGGCGGGAACGCCTCGCCGCAGCTGTACAGCCGTACGGAGCCGTCGCCCTGCCAGCCGGAGTCCAGCAGCGCCCGGTAGCGCGAGGGGGTGGCCTGCAGTGCGGTGATGCCGTGCCGGGTGACGTAGGCGTCCACTTCCCTGCCGCTGAGGCCGAGGGTCCGTCCTCCGACATGGACCGTCGCCCCGACCGCGAGCGGCACCAGGAGTTCGGCCAGCGAGGTGTCGAAGGTGAGCGTGGTCAGCGCGAGGAAGCGGTCGTCCGGTCGGAGGCCGGGGTGCCGCAGCGCCAGGCTGTCCACCAGGTTGGCCAGGGCTCGGTGGCCGATGACCACGCCCTTGGGGCGCCCGGTGGAACCGGACGTGTAGATGACGTAGGCCAGCCCGTTTGGGTCGGCACCCGGCAGCACGGTGTCCGCCTCGGGCGGGGTTTCCGAGTCCTCGCGCGACAGGTCCACGACGGTGCCGCCCCAGCCTTCCGGCTGCAAGGCCGTCGCGGTGTCGGTGAGGACGAGGGCGGGATCGGCGTCCTGCAGTACGTAGGCGGTCCGGTCGGCGGGGTGGGCCGGGTCCAGCGGTACGAACGCGGCTCCGGCGCGCGCGACCGCGAGCAGGGCGGTCACCAGGTCGGCGCCGCGGCCCAGGCAGACGCCGACGCGGTCGCCGGGGCCCGTGCCGAGAGCGGCCAAGCGCCGGGCGAGCGCCGTGGCCCGGGTGTCGAGCTGCCGGTAGGTGTACGTGGTGTCGCCTGAGACGACCGCCGGATGGTCCGGCCGGTCGGACAGTGCGGCGTCGATCAGTCCGGCGAGCAGCGCGCGCGGCGGCGTGCGGTCGACGTCCGTTCCGTTCCAGCGGTCCAGGACCAGGGTGCGGGTCTCCTCGGAAACCGCCAGGAGGTCGCGGACGGGCATGTCCGGTCGGCCGGCGAACCGCTCCAGGACGGTGATGACGTGCTGGAGGACCTGCTCGGCCTCGCCTTCGCCGAACGCAGCCGCGTCCACGACGAGTTGGAGCCGCAGGTCGTCCGCGGCGCGCACCACGAGGGTGGCGGTGTAGTTGGTGCGGGTCTCGTAGCGGACGTCGGTGACGCGGAGCGCTCCCCCGGGCAGCACGGAGCGGGAGGCGTCCGGGTAGTTCTCGAACACGACGACGGTGTCGAAGAGATGGACTCCGCGTTCGGTTCCGGCCCAGCGCTGCACGTCGGTGAGTGGCGTGTGCTGGTGCTCCAGGACGGGGTGGCGGGAGGCCGCGTACCCGGACAGCCACTCCTCCGCGGCCAGGTCGTGGTCGACGCGCGCCCGTACGGGAACGGTGTTGATGAACATGCCGATCATGGATTCGGCGTGCGGCAGCGGCGGCCGTCCGCCGACGGTGACGCCCATGACCACGTCGTCCCGGCCCGAGTAGCGGGCGACGGTGCCCGCCCACGCGGCCTCCACGACGCTGCCGAGGGTGGTCGACCGTGCCACCGCCAGGTCGCGCAGCCGGGCGGTGGCCTCGGCGGACAGGGTGCCCCGCACGGTGCGGAACTCCCCCGACGGCTTGGCGCCGGGCCGTGTGCCCGGCAGGGTGAAGACCGCGGGCTCGCGGTAGCCGGCCAGGTAGTCGCTCCAGAAGGTGCGGTCGCACTCGGGATCCTGGCGGCGCAGCCATGTGATGTGGTCGCGGAACGGGGGCGGCGGGGTGGGCGCGGCGCTGCCGGGGTGCGCCAGTTCGGCGGTGACCTCGGCCATCAGCAGGGCGGCCGACCAGCCGTCGAGGATCATGTGGTGGTACGTCCACACCATCAGGTGCTTGTCCGCGCGCAGCCGCAGGACCAGCAGTCGCATCAGCGGCGGGCGGGCCGGGTCGAACGGTTCGCCGCGGCGCCGCGCCACCTCCTGCTCGGCCGCTTCGGCGCGGGCCGCCCCGTCCAGGTCCGTCAGGTCGCGGAAGTCGACGCGGACTTCCGCGCCGGGGAGCACCACCTGGCGGGGTGCGCTGATGCGTTCGTGGACGAAGGCCGTGCGCAGTGCGGGGTGGCGGGCGACCACGGTCTGCCAGGCGGCCGTCAGGGCCCGGAGGTCGAGGGCACCGAGGACGGTGAAGGTGGTCGTCTCGACATAGAGGCCCTGCTCCGGTGCGGTCGTGGTGTGGTAGAGCATCCCTTCCTGGGCGGGAGAGAGCGGGTAGATGTCCTCGATGTCGTTCACTGCGTGTCCTGTCCGGACCGGAACAGGTTCAGCACCTGTGCCAGGTCCTCGTTGCTGAGGTCGGCGTCCGGGAAGGGCCCCGTCGACCCGGCGGGCGGCTCGGGGGCGGGAGCGGGCGCGTCCGGAGAGCCGTCCGTGCCGGAGGGGGCGTGCGCGGAGCCGGGCGGCGGGGTGTCCTCGGCCGCGGGCGCGTGCCGTCCGGCGTCGAGCCGTTCCGCGAGCGCGGCCGCGGTGGGATGGGCGAAGAGGTCGCCGGGTGACACGGCCAGGCCCGCGTTCCGCATCTCGGCGGCGATCTGCACGATGGCCAGGGAGTCGGCGCCGAGTTCGAGGAGGTTGTCGTCGGGGCCCACGCCGGTCAGTCCGAGCATGCGGGCCCACACCTGCGCGATCCGCCCCGGCAGGTCGTCCTTCTGAAGGGCTTCCTGCGGTCCCCGTCCGGCGCTCGGTGCCGCGGGTGCGGTCACGCGCGGAGCGGCCGCCGGGACGGCCCGGGCGCGAGGGGTGACCATGACGTGCGGGAGGTGGGGGTTGGCCAGGATGACGTCGAGGGCGTGCAGGCCGTCTCGGGTGGTGAGGCCGTCGCCGGCGTCCGGAGCCCGGTCCCGGGGGTCCTCGTCGCCCGGTGGCCTCTCCCCCGGTGCCGTGGGCGCCGGGCGCAGGACGAAGCCCTCGACGGTCACCGCCGGGCGGCCCTCGGGGTCGGTGATCGTGACATCGGCCACCAGGGTGTCGCCGGTCCGCGGGTCGCCGGAGACCGGCACGATGTGGGCGTACCCCTCGGGGCCGAGGTCCTGGTGGGAGATCAGTTTGCGGTAGGCCACCGGAAGGTGCCGTCCGGTGCTTTCGGCGACGGCGCCGGTGGCGGCGTCGAGCAGCGCCGGGTGCAGCGGGTGGGCCGTGACGTCGCCGTGGTGACGCTCGGGCAGCCGCAGCGTCAGCAGGGCGTGGCCGGCGCCCCGGTGGATCTGCGTCGCGCACTCCCATCGCGGGCCGGTGGTCAGCATGCCGCCGGATTCCCGGCCCGGCGGCGCCGCGGGGGTGGCTCCCGTACGCAGCGCGGTGAGGTCGATGCCGTCCGGCGCGGGGCCGTCGTACGGACGGACCCGCCCCTGGCCGTGCGGGCGGGCGCCGGCCGCGGAGGACCGTACCTCCCAGTCGTGGCCGCCCTCCGGGTGCGGTCTGAGCCGTACGACGACCACCGGCGGCGCGTCCTCGGCGAGCCGGACGGGGCTGGTGAAGACCGCGTCCAGCTCCACCGGTGCGGGTGCCCCGGTCCGGCTGTCGGAGCCGTCGCCCGCGTCCGTCAGCCGCCGGTGCGCGGCGAGCGCCAGTTCGAGCAGCGCCGTGCCGGGGAGCACCGATTCGCCCGCCAGGCGGTGTTCGCCGGACATCCACGCGGTGTGCGGGCCGCGGCGCAGGCGGAACGCGGTCCACCCGTCGGAGGTGTCGCGCCGGGCGTCGAACAGCGCGTGGTCGAGCGGCTCGCCCTCGTCCTCCGGCCAGTCGGCGGTGCCGCTCCGCACAGCCATCCCCGTCTCGGACCAGCGGTCCCAGCCGATGGAGACGGCCGTGTCGGTGGTGTGCGCGAAGCTGTCGAGGAAGGCGTTGGCCCCGGTGTAGTCGGCCTGTCCGGCCACGCCGGTCACGGCCAGCACGGACGAGCACAGCACCATGACCGGCCGGTCGCGCTCGGTCAGCCGGTGCAGCAGTACGGTGCCCAGCACCTTCGGTTCCAGGACGCGCGCGATGTCCTCCGGCCGCCGCAGGGACAGCACACCGCCGCCCGGCAGGCCGGCCGCGTGCACGACGCCGGCGATCCGGCCGTAGCGTTCGCGTACCCGGTCGAGGGCCTCGCCCAGGCTCCGCTCGTCGGTGACGTCGCTCTGGACGAGACAGACCTCGCAGCCGTTCGCGGCGAGTGCCGTCAGCGTGCGGGCGAGCTCCGGCGGGCAGGTGGCGGCGGGCCGGGCGCCCTTCGGTCTGATCGCGTGCCAGGACGGCCCGTCGGGCACGGGCCGGCGGGTGACGAGGACGAGGTGGCGGTCCGCCCGGTCGGCAAGGCGCGTGGCGACGGCGGTGCCGATGCCGCCCAGGCCGCCGGTGATCAGCCAGGCTCCGGACGGCGGGTCGGCGGGCGGCCGTGTGCCGTCGTCGAGCGCCGGGCGCGCGGCCTCGGGCACCAGCCGGGCACGGCCGCGGACGGCGACCACCGGGTCTGACGCCCCGGCGCCGTGGACGAGCGCCGCGAGTTCGGCGATGACCGCGTCGGCGGCCCGCGCGTAACCGGAGCGCGCACCGGTCGCGCAGTCCAGGTCGAGGGCGCGCACCGCGCTGCCCGGGAGCTCCAGGGGCAGGACCCGCGCCGGTCCGAGAGCCGCGGCGGCGTGCGGTGTACGGGGAGGCCGGCCGCCCGCGGAGAGGGCCGCGTCGCTGACCAGGAGCGCGCGCAGGGGCCGGTCGGGGAACCGCTCGCTGAGGGCGCGGGCCAGCGCGGCGGGCACGGTGACGGCTCGCAGCGCGCAGCGCGCCACGGCGTCGGCGGTGGCGCTGTCCAGGGTGGGATCGTCCACGGCCCAGCAGGAGACGACCGCGTCCGGGGGCGTGCCGCGGGACTCCAGCTCGGCCATCAAGGTGGGGAAGGCGTCCGGGTGCCCGGGGTCCAGCCGGTGCCCGTCGCCGTCGGCTTCGATCCCGCCCGGCAAGCCTGGCGTACCGAGGTGTACGAGGTGCACCCGGGTGCCGTCGCGGACCAGTTTCGCGGCGGTCTCGTCGGCCAGGCCCGAGGCGTCGGCGAGCAGCAGGACCGTACCGAGATCCGTGCGGGGAACGGGGGCGGGCGGCACGGAGGGGGTCCACGCCAGCACGTGCAGCCGGTCTTCGGGCCGGTCCGGTCCGCCGGTCGCGGTGGGCGGGCTCGCGGGAGCGGGCCGGGCGGCGGACGGTGCGGTGGGCTCGAACCAGTGCCGCGTCCGTTCGAACGGGTAGGCCGGCAGTGGGACGCGGCGGCGTCCGGTCCGCTCGCCCAGCGCCGCCCAGTTGATGTCCGTACCGCGTTCCCACAGCCGCGCGACCGCGGTGAGCCGGGCAGGGGCCGCGTCCTCGGTGTCGCGGAGCTGTCCGAGCGCCGGGAGGACCAACCGGTCCGTGCCGAGGGTGCGGCGGGCGAAGCCGGACAGTGCCCGGCCGGGCCCCGCCTCCACCAGCGCGACCGTGTCCGGCAGGGCTCGCAGGGCCTTCTCGAAGCGGACCGTCTCACGCAACTGCCGGGCCCAGTACGTGGGCGAGGCCGCCTCTTCGGGCGTGAGCGGCCGGCCGGTCAGCGCAGAAACGACGGGGATCCGCGGGGCCTGTGCGGGCGTGGCGGCGACGAGGGCGGCGAACTCGTCGAGCAGCCCGTCGGCGTGGCGGCTGTGGAAGGCGTGCCGGACGGACAGCGGACGGGCCGCCACACCGCGCTCGGCGAGCAGCTTCCGCAGTTCTTCGATCGCGGCCGGCTCACCGGTCGCCACACAGCGGTCGGGCGCGTTGACGGCGGCGAGCTCCGGGGCCGCGTCCGCGTCGCCGTACGAGGTCTCGATGAGATGGCGCAGCTCGGCCTCGGGAAGCGGAACGGCGAGCATCGCGCCGGCCGTCATCCGGCTCATGAGCGCGCCCCTGCGGGCGACGAGCCGGGCGGCGTCGGCGAGGGTGAAGACCCCGGCGGCGCAGGCGGCGGTGAGTTCGCCAACGCTGTGCCCGGCCAGGGCCACCGGGCGGACGCCCAGCGCGGCCCACCATTCGGTGAGGGCGTATCCGACGGCGAACAGGGCGGGCTGGGCCACCTCCGTACGGCCGAAGTCGTCGGCGTGCCCGGGATTCAGCAGCAGGTCCCGCAGCGGGGCGGCCGTCCACGGGCGCAGGGCTTCCAGGCACCGGTCGAGGGCGTCGTGGAAGGCCGGCTCGGCGGCGTACGGTTCTGCGGCCATGCCCGGAGCGCCGGCCCCCTGCCCGGGGTAGAGCAGCGCGACGCCGCCGAGCGCGTCACCGGCGCGGACGGGAGCGGGCCGGGGCGTGGCGAAGACCGGGGCCCGGCCGGGTGCCGCCGTGACGGCACGGCGCCAGGGGTGGGCCGTGCGGCCGGTCTGCAAGGTGTGCGCCACGTCGGCGAGTGCGGGAGCGGCCGGGTCCGTCACTGCCGTGTCCAGCCGGTCGGCCAGCCGGTCCAGCGCCTCGGGGGTGCGGGCGGACAGCGGAAGCACCTGCCATCCGCGGGCCGCGTCGGATTCCGGTGCGGGGCGGGCGGCCGGCGGGGCGTCCTGCAGGATGACGTGCGCGTTGGTGCCGCCGATGCCGAAGGAGCTGACACCGGCCGTACGGGTGCCGTCCTCGCCGGTCCAGGGTTCGGCGGCGGTCAGCACACGGAAGCGGCTCCCGTCGAGGCCGGGCAAGGGCGCCTCGAAGTGCGCGGTGGGCAGCAGGGTGCGGTGCTGGAGCGCGAGGACCGTCTTGATCAGCCCGGCCATGCCCGCGCAGGTGTCGAGGTGGCCGACGTTGGACTTCACCGCGCCGAGCACCCGTCCGGAGTCGGGGGCGTCGGCGAAGACGCGGTCGAGGGCGGCCAGTTCGATGCGGTCGCCGAGGGCCGTGCCGGTGCCGTGGGCCTCCAGGCAGGAGATGTCCGCGGGGCCGACGCCGGCGACGGCCTGCGCGGCGCCGATGACGCGGACCTGTCCCTCCAGGCCCGGCGCGGTGAACCCGACCTTGCGGTCGCCGTCGTTGTTGACGGCGGAGCCGAGCAGGACCGCGCGTACGGTGTCGCCGTCCGCGACGGCGTCGGCCAGCCGCTTGAGAACCACGGCGCCGACACCGCTGCCGAAGACGGTGCCGCCGGCGGCGGCGTCGAAGGGCCGGCAGCGGCCGTCCGGCGACAGGATGCCGCCTTCGGTGTGGAGGTAGCCCAGTCCCTGGGAGATCCCCGCCGACACGGCTCCGGCGACGGCCACGTCGCACTCTCCGCTGAGCAGCGCCTCGCCCGCCAGGTGCACGGCGACCAGCGCCGACGAGCAGGCGCTCTGCACGGTCAGACTGGGGCCGGTGAGGCCGAGCCGGTAGGACGTCTGGGTGGCCAGGTAGTCCTTGTCCCCCGCGGCCAGCCACTGCACGTCCGCGCGGTCGGCGAGTTCGGCGGCGTGCGGCAGCAGGTGGTGCGTCAGGTACGAGTTGAAGCCGGCCGACGCGTAGACGCCGATGCCGCCGTCCACCCCTCGGGTGGGCTGCCCCGCGTCCTCGAAAGCGGAGACGACGCACTGCAGGAACAGCCGGTGCTGCGGGTCCATCAGCTCGGCGTCGCGCGGGGTGATGCCGAAGTACTCGGCGTCGAACTCGTCGATGCCGTCGAGCACTCCCCCGGCGGGGACGAAGCGCGGGTCGGCCAGCCGGTCGGCCGGTACGCCGAGCGCGGCCAGCTCCTCGGGCGTGCGGAAGGTGACGCTGTCGCGGCCCGCCACGAGGTTCGCCCAGAAGGCTTCGGCGTCGGGCGCGCCGGGGAACCGGCACGCGAGTCCGGTCACGGCGATGGCGTCCGGCAGGTCCGGTGCGCCGGTGGGGCTCCCGGTGCCCTGACTGGTCATTCGGTCTGTCTCCTTAGGGGCGGTGCATGCCGCGTTTGCGGGGCCGGGGAGGGCGGGGACATGGCCCCGCCCCTCCCCCGGGTTCTGTCAGCCGGCCGACGGGCTGCCGGGTTCGCCGGCGCGGCGTGCGGCACGCCGCCGCTCGTGGTGCCGGTGCCGGCCGGTGGCGGAGGCCGTGCCGTTCTGCGGCTCCTCCGGGACCGCGGCCGTCGTGGGCGGCGGCGCGTCCGTCGTGACGGCCGGGGCCGCGGCGGAGGCGGGTGCGGCCGTCCCGGCGCTTTCGAGCAGTTCGGCGAGGCGCCGGACGGTCGGGCTGTCGAACATCGCGACGACCGACAGTTCCGTGCCGAATTCCTCGGTGATACGGCGCTGTACGCGCACCAGGTGGATGGAGGTCGCACCGGCGTCGAAGAAGTTCGTGTCGATGTCGATCTCCTCGCCGTCCATCACCTCCCGCCACAGCGCCACGAGCCGCTGCACGGTGGTGCCGGGAACGGTGCCGGCTGCCGCCGGTGCGGCGGGGGCCGGGGCCGGTGGAGCGGTGGGCACGGCGGCCGGGGTGACGGGCGTGGGCAGCGCGGGGGCGCCGGTCTGCCGGGCGAGCGCCTTGCGGTCCACCTTGCCGTTGGCCGACAGGGGCAGCGCGTCGATCACGCGTATGTGCCGCGGCACCATGTACGCGGGCAGGCGCCGGGCGAGTTCGTCCCGCAGCTCGGCCGCCTGCCGGTCCCGGTCGGCGGCGGCGTTGACCGCGCCGGCCGGGAGCCCGCCGAGCAGCGTGTGGAGTACGGCCTGGCCGTCCTCCAGGCTCAGGACCTCGTGCAGCGGCTCGGCGTACACATCACCGATCGGGCACAGGCCCACCCGGCAGTCCGCGGCCCGCTGGCGCAGCAGTTGGGCCATGGCCCCGGCCTCCAGGAGCCCGAACCGGTCGGCGAGTTCGCCGTACACGGGCTTGACCGCGGCGTTGCGGACGACCAGGTGGACGGCGAAGCCCGCCTGCGCGGCCAGCTGCCTGTTGGACTCCGCGTACAGCACGGGGTCAAGGGCCCGCCGGGCACCGTCCGGGCCGTCCAGCGCCACCAGGGCGGGGCCGGCCGGGTCCAGGTAGTAGGTGCCTGCCGCGATTCCCGCGACGCCGTCCGGCGCGACGGTCAGGTACGTCTGGACGGGGTAGAGACCGCCGGCCGAGCCGTAGGCGTACCGGGGCACGCCGTCGTCGTCCTGGCGGGCCAGCACGGTGAGCAGCGCGTACAGGTCGGCGGCCGGGACGGGGCCGGTGCCGAATCCGGTGGCGGCGCCGCGCGCGTTCGACGCGGCGCGCAGCGCCACCGTGTCCGGCGGCAGCGCGAACGGCACGACCTCGCGTCCCGACAGGTCGTCGCGCCGCCCCGGCTGGCGCAGCCGCGTCTCCAGCCTCCGCACCCGCTCCGCGTCGAGTCCGGCGGTGCCCGCTGCCGCGGGTACGTCCGGACCGGTGGGTACGTCCGGACCGGTGGGTGCGGACGGCGCGTCCGGTACGACGTACGCGGCGAGCTGGGCCGACATGCCGGAGCCCTCGACGAGGACGGCGGCCTCGCGGACGCCCGGGGTGCGCACGAGCGCTGCCTCGATCTCGCCCAGTTCGATGCGCATGCCGCGCACCTTGACCTGGGAGTCCTCGCGTCCCAGGAATTCCAGGTCGCCGTCCGGCAGCAAACGGGCCAGGTCGCCGGTCCGGTAGAGCCGCTCCCCGGTGACCGGGTGGGTGGGGAAGGCCCGGGCGGTGAGCCCGGGCGCGTTGCGGTAGCCCGTGGCGAGGCCGACGCCGCCGATGTGCAGGGCGCCGGGCACTCCGGTGGGGCGGAGCCGGAAGGCGTCGTCCAGGACGTACATCGTCTGGTTGCGCATGGGACGGCCGTAGGGGATGCTCGGCCGCTCCGGATCGACCGTGCCGACCGGGTGCAGGACGGACCAGATCGACGCCTCGGTGGCGCCGCCCATGCTGATGACCTCGGCCTTCGGGGCGACCGACCGGATGTGGTCGGGCATGCCGACGGGGATCCAGTCCCCGCTGAGCAGGACCAGCCGCAGGCTGCGCACGTCCACGGCCGGGTTGCCGGCGGCGTGCACGAGCAGCATTTCCATCAGGGCGGGCACCGAGTTCCACACCGTGACGTCGTGTTCGGCGACGAGCCGTGCCCAGCGGACCGGGTCGCGTTCCTCGCCCGGGCCCGGCAGGACGAGGGCGGCGCCCGCGGCGAGGGTGCCGAAGATGTCGTACACGGAGAGGTCGAAGCCGAGCGAGGACAGGGCGAAGACCCGGTCCTCGGCGCCCACGTCGAACCGGTCGTTGACGTCGGTGACGGTGTTCAGGGCGCCCCGGTGGTCGGTCATCACGCCCTTGGGCTCACCGGTGGACCCGGAGGTGTAGATCACGTAGGCCAGGTCGCCCGGTGCGGTGGCAGGCCGCGGGTCGTGCCCGGAACCGGCCGCGGTGCCCTGCGCGACGGCCTCGTCGAAGCCGAGGACGGTGATGCCGTCCGGCGCCGCGTCCCCGGCCGGTGCGGAGGGCGGCACGAGCAGGGCGACGGCGCCCGCGTGGGTGAGGGAGCGGGCGACGCGTGCCGCGGGCAGGCCGCTGTCCAGGGGCAGGTAGGCGGCTCCGGCGCGCAGGACGCCGATGGCGGACGCGACCTGTTCCCACCCGCGGTCGGCCAGGACGCCGACGAGGTCGCCGGACCGCACGCCCGCCAGGTGCAGGCTGCGGGCGACGGCGAGCGAGGCCCGGTCGAGCTCCCCGTAGGTGACGGTGCCGGTGGCGGAGACGACCGCGAGGCGGTCGGGCTGCTTCCGGGCCCGGGCGAGGAACGGCTCGTGCAGCAGGCCGTCCGGCAGCGGTCCCGCGGTGTCGTTGAGCGCGGTGTACCGCGCGGTCTGCTCGGGGGGCAGGATTTCGCGGTGCCCGTCGGTCCAGGCGTCCGGTTCCTCCGCGAGGGAGGTCAGCAGCGCCGTGTACGCGGCGAACATGTCGTCGAGCACACCGGGCGGGAACAGTTCCTCGACGGCGTCCCAGGTCAGCCGCAGCCGGCCGGCGTCCTCGGCGATCTGGTGGTCGAGCCAGACCTGGGGGGTCTGGGTGATGGTGTACGCGACCCGTGCCCCCAGGCCGGCCGGGAGGCTGCCCCCGGCGTCCGCGGCGCCCAGTTCGCTGGTGAAGACGACGGGCATCGCGGCGTCGGCGACGCCGCGGCGGCGGGCCAGCTCGCCGGCGACCCACACACCGCTGACCAGCTGGTGGTCCAGGTCCTCCCAGAGCCGTTCCTGGATCCGGCGGGCCCGCTCCCCGAACGCTCCGGACGCAGCGCCGTCCACCTCCAGCATGGTCAGGGCGGTGAAGTCCCCGACGAGCGCGGGCAGGTCGGGGTGGTCGCCGGTCCGGTTGAAGAGGGTGAGGTTGAGGGTGAAGCGGTCGGTACCGGCCCAGGTGCCGAGCACGGTGGCGTACGCGGAGAGGGCGAGCGCCGAGGGGGTGATGCGGGCAGCGGCGGCCCGCTCCTTCAGCCGGCTCCACACGTCCGCCGCCAGGTACGCCTCGCGGCGCCGGAAGCGGGTCTCGGCCAGTTCTTCGGGGCGCCGGGCGAGCGGCAGCGGGGGCGCGGGCGGCAGGGTGTCGAGCCGGTCGCGCCAGTAGCGCAGGTCGCGTTCGCGCTCGGGGCCGCCGCGGCGCTGCTGCTCGGCCATGACGTAGTCCCGGAAGGACAGGTCGAGCGGGTGCGGCCGGAGCTCGCCGCGGTAGACGGCGAGCAGTTCACGCAGCAGGATCTGCACGCTGCCGCCGTCGGCGATCAGGGTGTCGATGCCGAAGTGGAGCCGGGCGTCGGTGTCCCCGGTGCGGCTGGCCCGGATGTCGAACAGCGGCCACGTCTCGGAGGGCAGCACCTGGTGGGACATCGCCTGCCGGGTCGCCGCCAGACGGCTGTCGCGTCCGGCGCCGTCCAGGCCGCGCAGGTCGTCCACCTCGATGCGGTAGTCGGGGACGTCCGCCAGGATGCGCTGGGCCCCGTCCTCGTCCACCACGATGCGCAGGGCGTCGTGTCGCCGTACGAGGGCCTGCCACGACCGTTCCAGCCGGGGCAGGTCGACGTCGTCGACGTCGAGCTCGACGTAGAGGTGGCAGGAGACGTCGCCGCCCACGCTGCCGCTGCGGCCGATCCAGTAGGCGCGCTGCACGTCGGTGAGCGGGAAGGGTTCGTGCCGGTGTTCCTGGTCGGGAGCGAGCACGGCCGGGGCGGCGGGTTCCGCCGGTCCCGTTTCCGGCGCGGCGGCGGGTCCTTCCACGGCGCGGGCGAGCGCGGCGACCGTGGGCGCCTCGAACAGGATGCGCAGCGGGAGCCGGACGCCGAGCGCGCGCCGGATCGCGGCGACGACCTGGGTGGCCAGCAGGGAGTGGCCGCCGAGTTCGAAGAAGTCGTCGTGGACGCCGACCCGTTCGACGCGCAGGGCGTTGCGCCAGATCTCCGCGACGGCCTTTTCGGCCGGGGTCGTCGGCGCGGTGAACTCTCCGGTGGCGCCCCGCTCCGGGCCGGGGGCCGGCAGTGCTCCGCGGTCGACCTTGCCGTTGCTGGTCAGCGGCAGCGCGTCGAGCCGGACGAAGTGGGACGGGACGAGGAACGGCGGGAGGCGGCGGGCGAGTTCGGCGCGCAGCTCGGCCGTGGCCGGCGGTGCCTCGGGGTCGGCGGGCACCACGTAGGCGGCGAGCGCGGCGGCGGCCGTGCCGAGGCCGTGTCCCGTGACGACGCACTGGCGGACCGCCGGCAGGGCGGTGAGTGCGGCCTCGACCTCGCCCGCCTCGACCCGGAAGCCGCGGATCTTCAGCTGGTGGTCGTTGCGGGACAGGTAGTCGATCCGGCCGTCGCGGCGCACGCGCACGATGTCGCCCGTACGGTAGAGCCGTTCCGCGGCGGCGGCCGGGCCGGTGTCCCCGGGCGCGGTGACGAACCGTTCGGCGGTCAGCTCCGGGCGGCCCAGGTACCCGGCGGTCACGCCGGCGCCGCCGATGTACAGCTCGCCGGGGACGCCGACGGGGACGCGGCGCCCGTACGGGTCGAGGACGCGGACCGTGGTGCCGGCGACGGGCCGTCCGATGGTGACGGTTGCCTCCGCCGGGTCGGCGAGGTCCGTGGTGGACCACACGGTGGTCTCGGTCGGGCCGTACATGTTCCGGATCGTGCCGTGCACATGCCGCGCGAGTCCGCGGACCAGCTCGGCATCGAGGGGTTCGCCGCCGAGGAGCAGCTGCCGCAGGCCGCCGAGGGCGGCGGTGTCCGCCTCCGCCAGCAGCGCGCGGGCGTGCGAGGGGGTGCACTGGAGGTGGCTGACGCCGTGCGCGCGGATCAGTCCGGTGAGCGAGGTCTCCGCGCGGGGCGCGCCGGCCGCGGCGGCCCGGGTCCTGAGGCCGGCCAGCGCGGGCAGGGCCCCGATCGCGGCGTCGGCGTCGACTCCGAAGTCGAGGAGGCAGGCGATCTCGTCCACGCCCGCCCCGGTGAGCCGGCGCACCAGCGGCAGCCGGTCCTCGGCCGTGCCGATGAGCGAGCTGTCCGCCAGGTAGCGGTTGCAGGCGTGGTCGAGGAGGGCTTCCTGGTCGTCCTCGGTGAAGTCCTCGGCCGTGATGTCGACGCCCATGGCGCGGGCCATGTTCTCGATCAGGCCGACGGAGGAGCGCAGGTAGTCGCGGAACGGCTGCCGGGCGTGCGTGCGGACGTCCTGGGCGTCGCCGCCGATGAAGGTGTGCAGCATGAGGGTGACGTGCGGCTCGCCCGGGTGTCCGGCGTCCTGCCACGCCTGCCGGTACACCGCGATGCGCTCGGCGAGTTCCTCGACGCTCTGGCCGAGCAGGTGGGTCAGCAGCCGTGCGCCGGCCTCGCCCGCCCGGCGGCACGTCTCCGGGTTGCCCGACGAGGTGAGCCATACCGGCAGCTCGGCCTGGACGGGGCGGGGCAGTACGCCGACCTCGACGGTCCGGCCGCGGGGGCCTTCGAAGGCCACCTGCTCGCCGCGCCACAGTCGGCGGACCCCGTCGAGCCCGTCCAGGGTGCGCGCCTGCCGGTCGTCATAGGCGTCCTTGGCGAGGACGAAGTCGTCCATGTGCCAGCCGGAGGCGAAGGACAGTCCGACCCGGCCGCCGGAGAGGTTGTCGACGACCGACCACTCCTCCGCCACGCGGACCGGGTGGTGCAGCGGCATGACGACGCTGCCCGCGCGGATGCCGATGCGCCGGGTGGCGGTGGCCACGGCGGCGGCGAGCACGGACGGCGCGGGGAACGAGCCGCCGAAGGCGTGGAAGTGGCGCTCCGGGAGCCATACGGCGCTGAAGCCGTGCTCGTCGCCGAAGCGGGCGCCGTCCATCAGCAGCCGGTACTGCTCGGGTCCCGTCGCGCCGGAGCCGCTGGCGAAGTAGAAGAGGCTGAACTCCGGTGCTGCGGCAGCGCTTTCGGGGGCGTCGGGCGCGGACACGGGTACGGCCGTGCCGCCGCTGTCCGGGGTGAGGACCACGCGGTGGCCGCGGCTGGCCGTCCACAACAGTTCGAGCACCGAGATGTCGAAGGAGACGCTGGTGACGGCGAGCCAGGTCACCGGCGCGTCGCCGGTGTCCACGACGCGGTCCATGGCAGCCAGGAACGCCGTGAGGTTGCGGTGGAGGACCACCACGCCCTTCGGCTTTCCGGTGGAGCCGGAGGTGTGGATGACGTACGCCGGTGCGCCGGGGTCGACGGCCGGTGTGCCGTGTCCGGCCGGGCCGGTGCGGTCGGCGGGCGTGCCGATGTCGACCAGGGGCACGCCATCGGGGACCGGGCCGCCGGTGGCGAAGGCCGCGCGGGTCGCGGTGTGGACGAGCACGGCGGTGGGTGTCGCGTCCTCGCACACGTACCGCAGTCGCTGCTGCGGGTAGTCGGGATCGAGCGGCAGGTAGGCCGCGCCCGTCATGAGCACGGCGAACAGCGCGGCCGGCAGGTCCGCGCACCGGCGTAGGCCGACGCCGACCCGGTCGCCCGGCCGGACGCCCGCGGCCCGCAGCCGTGCGGCGATGTCGGTGGCGCGGTTGTGGAGTTCGCGGAAGGTGAGCGAGGTGCCGGCGCAGACGACGGCCTCGGCGTCCGGGCGGTCGCCGGTGGCGGCGGCGAATGCGGTGAGGATGTCCGCGGCGCCTTCGGGCAGGGCTCCGCCGTCGCCGGACGCTTCGAGCAGCGCCTGCTCGGCGGGGGTGAGGGCGAGGAGTTCCGACAGCCGCAGGTCCGGGTCGGCGGTGGCGCGGAGCAGCACCCGTTCCAGCGCTTCGGTGAGGGTGCGCGCGGTGTCCTCGTCGAACAGGTCCCGGCTGTACTCGCAGATGCCCTCGATGACATCGCCCTGCCGGGCCAGTTCGAGGCTGAGGTCGGTACGGCACAGGCCGTTGTCGAGGTCGGCGACCCGCACCTCGACACCGGGCAGGGCGAGTTCGCGCTCGGGGACGTTGCGGTAGCCGAACTGCACCTGGTAGAGCGGCGCGTGGCCGAGGGCGCGGTCGGGGTTCAGCTCGCGCACCAGCCGCTCGAAGGGGACCTGGGCGTTCGCCAGCGCACCGAGGGAGGCGTCCCTGGCCCGCGCCAGCAACTCTCCGAACGTGGGGTCGCCGGACAGGTCGGTCCGCAGGACCAGGCTGTTGACGAACATGCCGACCAGGGAGGCGAGTTCCGGCCGGTCACGGCCGGCGGTGGGCACGCCGACGACGATGTCCTCCTGTCCGGAGTGCCGCATCAGGACGGCCTGCCAGGCGGCGAGGGTCACCATGAAAGGGGTGGCCCTGGCTTCCCGGGCGGTGTTCTCCACGGCCTCGCTGAGGCGGGGGTCCAGCGTGAAGCGGACGCGGCCGCCGCGGTGGGTGGGGACCGCGGGGCGCGGGCGGTCGGTGGCGAGGTCGAGCAGCGGCGGTGCGTCGGTCAGGCGTTCCCGCCAGTACGTCAGGTGCCCGGCCAGGTGCTCGTCGGTGAGTTCGCGGCGCTGCCAGGCGGCCCAGTCGGCGTACTGGACGGGCAGTGGCCGGCCGGCGGCCGGTGTGCCGTCCAGGCGGGCGCGGTAGCCGGCGCACAGGTCGTCCACGAGCACGGCCCGGGACCAGGCGTCGCCGACCATGTGGTGGTTGACCACGACCAGCAGGGCCCGTTCCGGCGTGGACCGGATCAGCAGGGCACGGAACAGCGGGCCGTCCGCCGGGTCGAAGGGGCGCGCGGCCTCCTCCTCGGCCAGGGCCCGTTCGGCGGGCAGCAGGCCGTCCTGGCCGGGGTCCGCGTCCGCGTCGGCACCGGTTTCGGTGTCCACGGTCCGAAGGACGGTGTCCGGCGTGGGCAGCACCCGCTGCACCGGGGTGCCGTCGGCCGGGTCGACGACGGTGCGCAGGGCCTGGTGGCGGTCGACGAGCCCGGTGAGCGCCGCGTCGAGCGCGGTGAGGTCGAGCGGGCCGGTCAGGAGCAGCGCCACGTACTCGTTGTGGACGCCGAGGCCTGGCGTGAGCTGGTCCAGGAACCACAGCCGCTCCTGCCCGAAGGAGAGCGGGGCCGGGCCCTGCGCGGGACGGATCGGTTCCCCGGCGGTGGTGCCGGCGGGTGCCGTGGCCGCGCCGGCGGTACGGCCGCGGAGGCGGGCCTCGAAGGCGGCCCGCCGTTCGGGGGTGAGCCGGGCGAGACGCTCTTCCCGGTCGGTGGGCTCGGTCACTGGTTCTCCAGTTCGGCGAGGATGCGCTCCTCGATCAGCTCGGCGAGGCCGGCGACGGTGCCGCCCTCGAAGAAGGCGCGGGCGGGGACGTCGACCTCGTACTCGGCCCGCAGCCGGGCCACGATCTGCGCGGCGAGCAGGGAGTGTCCGCCCAGCCCGAGGAAGTCGTCGTGGACGCCGACGCGGTCGATGCCGAGCATCTCGCCGTAGATCTCGGCGAGCCTTTCCTCGGTGGGGGTGCGCGGGGCCGCGTAGGCGGTGGCGAGGTCGGGGCGGGGCAGGGCGACGGTCCCGGGCCGTACGGCGGCGGGTTCGTCCGCGAGCCGGAGCGTTCCGTCGGTGACGGAGGCGGCGGAGCGGGCCACCACCGCCCGGCCGGCGGGCGCGTCCAGCAGGGCCGCGAAGGCGCGCGCGCCCTGCTCGGGTGTGAGGGCCCCGGCGAGCATGCGCTCCTGGAACGCCTTCAGGTCGGCGGGTACGTCGGCCTGGCTGGCCATGCCGACCTCGGCCCACATGTCCCAGTCGACGGCGATGGCGTGCCGCTTCCCGCCGGCCGCCTCGGCCTCGGCCGCCGCGGCGACGTAGGCGTTGGCCGCCGCGTAGTCCGCCTGGCCGTAGGTGGGTACGACGGTGGCGAGCGAGGAGCAGACGAGGAGAATCCGGGCCTCCTCGGGGCGCAGGGCCGCGAGGAGGTTGCGCATGCCGGTCACCTTGGGGCCGAACACGGCGCGCGCGTCCTGGTCGTCGCGCAGGGCGACGGAGCCGCCGCCGGGCACACCGGCCGCGTGCACGACGCCGTGGACGGGGCCGAAGGCGGCGCGGACCTCGTCCAGCGCTCCGCTCAGCGAGCCGGCGTCGGTGACGTCGGCCCGCAGCGCGAGGGCCTCGGTCCCGGACGCGCGCAGCTCCCGCAGGAGCGCGGCGGCCGGTCCGTCGTCGCCGTCGGGGATGTGGCGTCCCAGCAGGGCCAGCCGGGTGCCCGGGAGGCGCGCCAGGCGGGTGGCGAGGGTCCGGCCGATGCCGCCGAGACCGCCGGTGATCACCCAGGTGCCGGCCTCGGCGACGCGGCCGGCCGGGTCGGGAACGGGACGCTCGACGGCTTCGACGGTACGGGTGAGAAGGCCGTCACCGCGCAGCGCGAGGAGCCGGGCGGGCGCGGCCAGGACGGCGTTCAGCACGGCTTCGGCGCGGGGCTCGTCCAGCGCGTCGCCGGACGCCAGGTCGACCTGGGAGCAGCGCAGGTTGGGGTACTCCTCGGGGAGGACCTGGACGGGGCCGCTGAGCATGGCGGCCGCGGGGTCGGGGCTCTCTTCGGCGGTGACGCGGAACGCGCCGCGGGTCAGTACGCCGAGGCGCACCTCGTTGACGACGCTTTCGTCGGCCATGGCGCGGGCAAGCCGTACGAGCCCGAAGTAGCAGGCGGTCTCGTCGGGTTCGGCGGCCGCGGTGTCCTGCCGGGGGGCCAGGCCCCAGGCGTAGAGCACGGCGGTGGGGGTGCGCACCAGTGCCCGCAGGTCGGCGAGGAGCTTGCGGTACTGGGCCGGGTCGGCCGGGTCGAGTTCGTAGACGCCGCGCCGGACGCGCCGGTAAGCGGTGCCGGGCTGTACGACGGTGACGATCTGTCCGCGTGCGGTGAGCAAGTCGACGACGGGCTGGGCCGCGCCGTCCGGGTCCATCAGGACGAGCCAGGTCCGGCGGCGGCCGGAGAGCTGGCCGGCGGTCTCGTCGCCAGGGGCCGCCGGACGCCAGACGTGGGTGGCGTGCACGGCGTCGGCCGTCTCCTGCCGTACGGGGTCCACGGGCCCGGAATCGTCTGCGGGCGCGGCCGCCACGAGGGGTTCGATCCAGTGGTGCCGGTGCTCGAAGGGATAGCCGGGCAGGTCGGTGACCCGTGCGCCGGGAGCGGCGGGCTCCCATTCGACGTGGGCGCCGTGGGCCCACAGGCCGGCCAGGGACAGCGCCGCGCCGGCGGGCTCCCCCTCGGGACCGCCCCGGCCCCGGGAAGGCAGCGGCGGCGGGGCGAGCCGTGTCCCGCCGGTGCCGGAACGGACCGAGCGCACCAGGTCGGTGAGGACACTGCCGGGGCCGTTCTCCACCAGGACCAGGCCGTCGTCCAGCGCGGCCAGGGTGTCGAGGCCCCGGCCGAAGCGGACCGGCTCGCGCATCTGGCGGGCCCAGTGGGCGGGGTCGGTGGCCAGTTCCGCGGTGATCCAGTCGCCGGTCACCCCGGAGACGAACGGCACTCGGGGCGCCCGGAGTGTGGCGCCCGCGACCTCTTCGGCGAAGCGTGTGGCGGCCTCGTCGCACAGGGCGCTGTGGAATGCCCGGTCCACCGGCAGCCGCAGGGGGCGCAGACCGCGCGCTTCGAGGTCGGCGCGGGCCTTCTCGACCGCGTCGGCCGAGCCCGACAGCACGGTCGCCGCCGGGCCGTTGACCGCGGCGAGGTCGAGCCCGTACCGGGCGGCCGTCTCCATGGCGTCGGCCTCGCCCAGCGGCACCGCCAGCATGGCGCCTGCCGCCGTCTCCTCCATGAGCCGGCCGCGCGCGGCGGCCAGCCGCAGCGCCTCGGGCAGTTCGAACACGCCGGACAGGGCGGCGGCGGTGAACTCGCCGAGGCTGTGTCCGAGCAGCGCGGTGGGGCGCACGCCCCAGTGTCCCCAGAGGCGGGCGAGCGCGTGCCCGATGGCGACGACGGCGGGCTGCAGCAGTGAGGTGCGCCGCAGGTCCTTCTCGTCGCCGGAGCGCAGCAGGCCGATCAGGTCCTGTCCGAGGTGCGGCCGGAGGATGGCGGCGCACTCGTCCAGCGCGGCCCGGAAGACGGGGTGCGCGTCGTACAGGCCCACGGCCATCCCTGGCCGCTGGGTGCCCTGGCCGGGCAGCAGGAACGCCACGGGCGCGTCGACGCGGTCGGTACGGGCCCGCACCGAGTCGTGGCGCCCGCCGGTGCGCAGCGCGGTGACGGCCTCTGTGGTGTCGCGGGCGAGGACGACCGCGCGGTGGTCCAGGCGGCGCCGTCCGGTGCGCAGGGTGCGGGCGGCGTCCGCGAGCGGCACTTCCGGATGCGCCTCCAGGTGGGCGGCCAGCCGCTCGGCGGCGGCGTCCAGGGCGGTGGAGGTACGGGCCGACAGCGGCAGCGCGACCGGGAAGGCGGTGTTCTCCGGTGTGCCGTGGCCGCGGCCGGTGCGCGGCGCCTCCTCCAGGACGACGTGGGCGTTGGTGCCGCCGATGCCGAACGCGCTGACGGCCGCGCGGCGGGGGCCGTCGCCGGCCGGCCACGCGGTGGTCCGGTCGGGCACGAAGAACGGTGTCGCGGTCAGCGCGGGGGCCGGGGTGTCGCCGTCGGCGTGCAGGGTGGCGGGAATCCGGCCGTGGCGCAGGGCCTGTACGGCCGAGATGAAACCGGTGATGCCGGCCGCGGTGTCCAGATGGCCCACGCGGGACTTCACCGAGCCGAGCGCGCACCAGGGCGCCGGGTCCGTACCGGGGCCGTCGGCCCGGAAGGCGGTGGTCAGCGCCTCGACCTCGATCGGGTCGCCGAGCGCCGTGCCCGTGCCGTGGCCTTCCACGTAACCGATGGAGCGCGGCGACACATCGGCGACCGACAGCGCCTCGCGGATCACGGCCACCTGACCGGCGACGCCGGGGGCGGTGTACCCCGCCTTGGCGGCTCCGTCGTTGTTGACGGCCGAGCCGAGGATCACGGCGTGGACGCGGTCGCCGTCGGCGAGCGCGTCGGACAGCCGCTTGAGCACGACCACACCCGCGCCGTTGCCGAACACCGTGCCGTCGGCACCGGCACCGTAGGGGCGGCAGCGGCCTTCGGGCGACTCGATGCCCCCGTCGACGGGCAGGTAGCCCGAACGGTGCGGCACGGTGACGGTGACGCCGCCCGCCAGGGCGAGGTCGCACTCCTGCGTGAGCAGGCTCTGCGCGGCCATGTGCACCGCGACGAGGGAGGTCGAGCAGGCGGTCTGGACGCTGACGGCGGGGCCGCGCAGGTTCAGCTTGTACGCGGCGCGACTGGCCAGCTGGTCGGGCTGGTTGCCCTGGAAGAGCAGGGGGACGCCCAGCTTGGCGCGCAGATCGGTGCGGGGCAGCAGCTGGTGGATCAGGTACGTGCTCAGCAGCGAGCCGGCGTAGACCGCGACGGGCCCCGCGGCCCGGTCCGGGTCGCAGCCGGCGTCCTCCAGCGCCGCCCACGCGCATTCCAGGAAGATCCGCTGCTGGGGGTCGATGACCGAGGCCTCCAGCGCGTTGTAGCCGAAGAGCTGGGAGTCGAACCCGGCGATGTCCGGCAGGATGCCCTTGGCGGGTACGTAGCCGGGGGCCGCCGTGTCGGCCTCGGGCACGCCGGAGGCGCGCAGTTCCTCCGGGGTGAACCGGGAGACCGCCTCGGCCCCGGTCTCCAGCAGGTCCCACAGTTCGTCGGGCGACCCGGCTCCGGGAAACCGCCCCGCCATGCCGACGACGGCGATCCGGCCGTCGGTGTCGACCTGGTCGTCCCGATCCGGCTGGCCTGGCTGTGCGTTCACAATGCTCTCCGTTGGTGGCTCGGTGCGGCCCTGCGCGGCGGCGGGCGGGGCGGTGGCGGCGCGGTCCGGTGCGGGGTCCGGTGCGTTGTTCCGGTGCGGGGTCAGACCGCCATCAGGTAGCGCTGGAAGCGCGGCATCAGGTATTCGAGGGCCCGGACCTCGGCGGCGGTGAGGTCCGGGTGCCAGACGTCCCACAGCAGGACGGCACGCTGCTGGGTGCCCCGGTTCCACGCCTCGTGGATGAAGCTGTCGTCGAAGAGGATGACCTTGCCCTCCTCCCAGCCCCGTTCGTCGTCACCGACCTTGATGGCGCAGCCGGGCGGGACGATCAGCGGCAGGTGGGCGGTGAGCAGCAGGTTCACGCCGCCGGTGTGGGGTGTGATGTGGACGCCGGGGTTGAGGACGGTGAACATGCCGTCGCGCGGGCCGTGCGGGGTGGCTCCGAGCGCCTCGCAGGTCTTCGGGCAGCGCTCGCGGGCCTCGTCGCGCCAGGCGCCGTCGCGGTAGATCTGGTAGGTGTCCCAGCCCTGCCAGCCGAGTTCCTTGGTGTAGAGGTCCTCGTAGGGGGCGAAGCGGGCCTCCGCCTCGCGCAGGGCGAGGAATTCCGCCTTGATCTCCTCGTAGGCGGCCTCCATGCCGGCCACCCACGGCCGGTCCGCGGTGTCGTGCCACGGAAGGGCGCTGATCTCCGGGAAGAAGAGCCGGGTGGGCTCCTGGTCGTCGTGGAGGTATTCGGGGGCCCGCTCACCGACGAGGATGGCGAGGCACTCCTCGACCCGGTCGAGTCCTTCGGAGCCCACCGCGTCGCGCAGCTCCGTCATCATGCTCCGCACGTCCATGTCAGTCTCTCCCTGTCGGTACGTTGAACTGGTCGGCCCGGTCGCGGGCCCGGGCCCGGACGGCGGCCCGCCGGCGTCCGGCGCGCGCGGCGACGTCGTCGACGGGGCCGGCGGGCCCGTTGTGGCGGGGCTCGTGCGGCGCGTCGCCCGCCGTGTCGAGGCGCAGGCCGGCGACGAATTCGGCGACCGTGGGCCGGGCGAAGATGTCCACGAGCCGTACCTCGCGGCCGAGTCGGCGGCCGAGTTCCAGCTGGAGCCGGGCCGCCAGCAGTGAATTGCCGCCCGCTTCGAAGAAGTTCGTGTGGCGGCCGACGGGCCGGTCGGCGCCCAGCACCTGCCGCCATGCCGCGGCGACGAGCTGCTCCGGCCCTTCGCGGGGCGGCGTCACCCCGTCCGGGGCGGCCGTGCGCGGGGCGGGGAGCCGGGCGCGGTCCCGCTTGTTGGTACGGGTGCGGGGCAGCGCGTCCAGCAGCACGACGCTCTCGGGCACGACCGCGGCGGGCAGCCGCTCAGCGAGGTGGACGCGGAGGTCGTCCCCGGTGACGGCGCCGTCCACGACCGCGTAGCCGAGGAGCCGGGGCGCCGCGGGGGTGCCGTGCAGGGCCGCGGCGGCCTCGCGGACCGCCGGGTGCGCCTGCAGGAGCGCCTCGATCTCCTCCAGTTCGACGCGGTTGCCGTGGATCTTCACCAGGCTGCCGGTGCGGCCGGTGAAGGCGAGTTCGCCGCCGGGCAGGAACCGGCCGAGGTCCCCGGTGCGGTACAGCGTGCCGCCGGGCCGCCACGGGTCGGGCACATAGGCCTTGGCGCTCTCCTCGGGCCGGCGGTGGTAGGAACCGGCGAGGAAGTCGCTGCGCAGGTGGATCTCGCCCGCCACGCCCACCGGGCAGGGCCGGCCGCGGTGGTCGAGCACCAGCGCCTCCCGTCCCGCGATGGGCCGGCCGATGGGTACGGACCGTGTGAACCCCTCCCCCGGCGCCAGCTCGCGGTGGGTGGCCAGGACGCACTCGGTGGGCCCGTACAGGTTGTGCAGCCGGGGCCGGACGGTCCGCTCGGCCCAGGCGGCGGCGAGCGAGGGCGGCAGCACTTCGCCCGCCAGCAGGACGTGTTCCAGATCGGGCAGTTCGGTCTCGTCGCGCTCCAGTGCCTCGGTGAGCACGGCGAAGAAGCCGGGTACGGTCTGGATCTGCGTGATCCGCTCGGCCCCGAGCCAGGCGGCCATGGCCACCGGGTCCCGGCGGGTCTCGTCCGGCGGTACGCACAGCGTGGCGCCGTGGCAGAGCGCCGCGAACACCTCGGTGTAGGCGGCGTCGTAGGTGAACGGCGCCCACTGGGCGATACGGCTGTGGGAGCCGATGCCGAACCGTTCTCCCTGCCAGTCGGCGAACTGGGTGAGCGACGCGTGCGGCAGGGCGATGCCCTTGGGGGCTCCGGTGGATCCGGAGGTGTACACCAGGCACAGGGCATCGTCCCCGGTGACCGGTGCGGAGGGGACCGGCGGATGCGCACCGGCCTCCGGCCCGTCGGACGGCTGCGGCTCCGACGGCAGCGGCTCGACGGGGACACCGGCGAACCGGCCGGCCCCCCGGTCCCACAGTTCGGGCAAGCCGGTCAGGCACCCTTCGTCGGCCAGTACGCACAGCGGCTCGGCGTCCGCGAGCACGGCCCGCAGCCGGAGTTCGGGGCTCTCCGGGTCGAGGACCGCGAAGGCGGCCCCGGTCTTGGCCACCGCCAGGACCGCCGCGGTCTGCGCCGTGCCGGTGGGCAGCAGGACCGAGACGAAACGGCCCGGTGCCGCGCCGAGGCGCAGCAGCCGCGCGGCGATCCGGTCGCTCCAGGCGTCGAGCGCCGCGTAAGTGAGGCCCCGTCCGCCGTGGCGGACGGCGACCGCGTCGGGCCGTGCCGCGGCCTGTGCGCGGAAGAGCTCGTGGACGGGTGTGGCGTACGCCGCGCGTGCGGTGCCCGCGGGACGGGCGGGCCGGGGTGACGGCGTCTCCTGCCCGGCCGGGTCGAGCGGGGCGCGTGCGGCCTCGGCCCCGGGGTCGTCGAGCGCCGCGCGCAGCAGGGTCTCCAGATGGCGTGCGAAGCGGCCCGCCGACTCCGGGGTGAACATCGCGGAGGCGTACTCCAGCACGCCCTCCATACGGTCGGGGTGCTCCTCCAGCGCGAGCGTCAGGTCGTACTTGGCGGTGCGGGTCGGCACGGGGCGCAGTTCCCCGGTGGCCTCGCCGAGCCGGATCAGCCCCGGCAGTGCCTCCTGGAGTACGAGGGTGGCCTGGGCGAGGGCGGGCCGTCCGGGGTCACGCGCCACGCCGAGGCCGTCCACGAGCCGGTCGAGCGGCACCAGCGGCCGGTCGAGGTCGGCGGCGAGCCGTCGTGCCGTACGGCGGGCGAGGTCCGCGAACGACGGATTGCCGGTGAGGTCGACGCGGACCGGCAGGCTGTTGACGAGGGAGCCGACCAGGCCCTCCAGCTCCGGCGCGCCCCGGTTGGCGGCGGGCACGCCGACGATGACGTCGTCCGTGCCGGCGTAGCGCCCCAGCAGGGACGCGTAGACGGTGAGCAGCACGGAGAAGGGGGTGATCCGCAGCCGGGCGGCGGTGGCCCGCAGGCGGGCGGTGAGGTCCGGCGACAGGACGACGGGCACAGTGTCCCCGGTGCCCGGCGGGCAGGGACCGGCGTCGGGGTCGGCCGGCAGGTCGAGGACCCCGGGGTGGCCGTCGAGGCGAGTACGCCAGTAGGCGAGCTGGGCGTCGCGGACCGCGACGGCGGCGGGGCCGGTCGCGGCCACGGCGTGGCCGAGGAATTCGCGGGCAGGGGGCGGCAGGGGGGTTCCGGTGCCGGTGTGGAGGGCGTGGAGCGCGGCGAGTTCGCGGACCGCCACGGTGATCGACCAGCCGTCGACGGCGATGTGGTGCGCGGTGAACAGCAGGACGCAGGCGTCGGGGGCGCGCAGCAGCGTGACGCGCAGCAGCGGCCCTTCGGCGAGGTCGAAGGGGCGTACGGCCTCGTCGGCGGTGACGGACTCCAGCCAGGCCCGGGTCGCTCCGGCACCCGGTGCGGCGGTTGCGTCCGGCGCGTCGAGCACGGTGAGGCGGACGGAGTCGGCGGGCAGGCGGACGAGGACGGGGCCCTCGTCGGCGAGGTGGCAGCGGGCCGCCAGCACCGGGTGGCGGGTGACCAGGTCGCGCAGGGCCCGGGTGAGGGCACCGGCGTCGGCCGGGCGGTCGAGCCGGACCGCGGCGGCCAGGTTGTAGGCGGCGGAGTCGGGCGCGAGGCGCTGGGTGAGCCACAGCTGCCGCTGCTGGTCGGTGAGCGGCACCGGAGCTTCCGGCGCCGGTGCCGGGTGCGGGGTGTCCGGGAGGTCCGGCCCGGCCGGCGGGCAGGCGGTCAGGCCGCGCGGGGTGGGGTCGGCGTAGAAGTCCGCGAGGGACGGGGCGTGGCCGAGGGCGTCGCGGACGCGGCCGAGGAGCCGGGTGGCGACGAGGGAATTGCCCCCGGAGAGGAAGAAGTCGTCGGTGACGCCCGTCGTACGGGGGTCCGCGCCGAGCAGGTCGGCCCAGAGGGCGACGACGGTCCGTTCGGCGTCGGTGGCGGGCGCGACCCGTCCGGCGGTGGCCGCCGTGTCGGGGAGGGCGCGGGCCGCTGCGGTCAGGGCGGGGCGGTCCACCTTGCCGCTGGCGTTCAGCGGGAGCCCGTCGAGCGGGACGACGGTGGCGGGCACGACCGCGGCCGGGAGCGCAGTGCGCAGGTGGCGGCGGAGTTCCGCGCCGAGGGCGGCCGGGTCCGCGGCGGTGTCCTCGGCGGTGTTCTCGGGGACGACGAACGCGACCAGCCGGGGCGTCGTGCGGCGGTCCCCGTCGGCCACGACGGCGGCGGCCCGCACCTGCCGGTGGCGCGTCAGCAGGGCTTCGATCTCTCCGAGTTCGACGCGGTGGCCGAGGATCTTGACCTGCTGGTCGGCGCGGCCGAGGACGGCGATCCGGCCGTCCGGCAGATACCGCGCGAGGTCGCCCGTGCGGTAGACCGGGGCGTCGTCGCCCAGCGGGTCGGCGCCCACCGGGTCGGGGACGAACGCGGCGGCGGTGAGGTCGGGCCGGTTCCAGTATCCGGCGGTGACGCCCGCGCCGCCGACGACCAGTTCCCCGGCGGCGCCGACGGGCACCGGCCGGCCGTGCCGGTCGAGGATGTGGCAGTAGGTGCGGGTCACGGGGCGCCCGACGGTGACCGGTTCCCCCGGCAGGACGCGCCCGGCCGTCGACCAGATGGTCGTCTCGGTGGGGCCGTACAGGTTCCACAGTTCGGCGCAGCGCTCCAGGAGCCGCTCGGCGAGCGCGGGGTCCAGGGCCTCGCCACCGCTGAGCGCCCGCAGCGTGGGCCGCCCCGGCCAGCCTCCGTCGAGCAGGGCGCGCCACAGGGAGGGTGTGGCCTGCATGACGGTGGCACCGGACCGGTCCAGCAGGGCGCCGAGCCCGTCGGGGTCGCGGACCGTGGCGTGCGGCGCGATCACGACCCGGGCTCCCGCTACGAGCGGGGCGAAGAGTTCGAGCACCGAGATGTCGAAGGTGAGGGAGGTGACGGCGACCAGGACGTCGTCCTGGCCCAGTCCCGGCTCGCGGACGATGCTGTGCAGCAGGTTGGCGACGCGGTCGTGCGGTACGGCCACGCCCTTCGGCCGGCCGGTGGAGCCGGAGGTGTACATCAGGTAGGCGAGGGCGTCGGCGGCGGGGAGACCGGCCCCGGCTGTCTCGTCACCCGACGCGGCCAGCAGTTCCGCCGCGGCAGCGCACGGTACGGCGTGGCCCTGTGCCGCGGAGGCGCCGGATCCGGTGACGAGCAGCCGGGCCCCGCTGTCCTCCAGGACGTACCGCATGCGCTCGTCCGGCATGGTCTCGTCGAGCGGGACGAGGACGGCTCCGGCCCGCCACAGTCCGACGACCAGCGGGATGAGTCCCGTGTCGCGCGGCACGAGCAGTGCCACCCGGTCACCGGGGCGAACGGACCAGCGGGCGGTGAGGCGCGCGGCGACGCGGTCGGCGGCGGCGTCCAGCTCCGCGCGCGTCAGAACCTCGTCGCCGTGGACGACCGCGGGCGCGTCGCCGGACCGGGCCGCAAGGGCACGCAGGGCCTCGGGAACGGTGGACCACTCGGGCCGCGTCCGGTCGGAGGCGTTGAATTCCGTCAGCACGCGCCGGGTCTGCGCGGCGGTCATCACGGGCAGCTCGGAGAGGCGGCGGCCGGGCTCGGCGACGGCCGCCTCCAGCAGGCACAACAGCCCTTCCGCCATGCCCTGGACGGTCTGCGGGGACAGCAGCGCGGTGCGGTACTCCAGCTCGGCATCGAGGTCGCCGGACGGCCTGGGCCGTACGAACAGGGAGAGGTCGTACTTGGCGGTGCCGCTGTGCGCCGGGGCCGCCGTGGTCCCGACGCCCGGCAGCCGCAGCAGGGTGGTCGGTCCGCTGTGGAAGGCGTACATCAGCTGGAAGAGCGGGGACCGGCCGCCGCCCGCCGGGGCGAGGTCCTCGACGACCAGGTCGAACGGGGTGTCCCGGTGCGCGAGGTCGCTCTTGAGGCGCTGCCGGGTGTGCCGTAGCGCCGCGTCGAAGGCGGGGTCGCCGGAGAGGTCGACGCGGTGGGCCACGATGTTGAGCAGCGGGCCGATCATGGCGCCCAGGGCGGGGCGGTTGCGGGTCGCGACGGGCATGCCGACGACGAGGTCGTCCTGGCCGGTGTAGCGCTGGGCGAGGGCGCCGAACGCGGTGAGCACCACGGTGGGCAGGGTGGCGAGGTGGGTCCGGGCCAGGGAGCCGAGGCGGGTGACGAGGCCGGCGGGGATGACGAAGCGGTGGACGGCGCCGGCGATGGCGTCGGCGGGGCGTCCGGCGCCGGGTCCGTCGGCGGGCAGGCGCAGTACCGGAAGTTCGCCGCCGAGCCGTTCGCGCCAGTGGTCCAGGCCGTGGGCGGCGGCGGGGTCGCTGCGCTGCCAGGCGGCGTAATCGCCGAAGTCACGGCCGGGAGCCGGTGGTCCGGCCGCCGGGCCACCGGTCTCGGCGGCGTACCGCGCGGCGAGTTCTTCGAGGAAGACGCCGAACGCCCAGGCGTCGACGACGATGTGGTGGGCGACGAAGAGCAGCAGGTGCCGGTCCGCGCCGAGCCGGTAGAGGCAGGTGCGCATCAGCGGCGGCCTGGCCAGGTCGAACGGTGCCGCCACGGCTTGGGCGACGCGTTCGGCGAGCTGTTCCTCGCGCTGCCGCTCCGGCAGGTGGGAGAGGTCGGTCCGTTCGACGGCGGGCAGGACGCGGTCCGCGAAGTGCTGCCACGGTTCGCCGTCGCCGTCCGCGACGACGGCGCAGCGCATCGCCTCGTGGCGGGCGGCGAGGGCGGCCAGCGCCCGTTCGAGGGCGTCGGCGTCCACCGGGCCGTCGAGGCGGAACGCCGCGGTCTCGTTGTGCAGGGCGCTGCCGGGGACCACCTGTTCGGCGCGCCAGATCGAACGCTGGGCGTAGGAGAGCGGCGCACGGCCCCGTTCGGGCCTGGGCGGTACGGCGGCGGGGCTCATCGGCTGCTCCGGGAGGTCACGGCGGCGGCGAGACCGGAGACGGTCGGGTCGCCGACGAAGGTCCGCAGGGGGACGTCCACGCCGAACAGCGAGCGCAGCCGGTCCAGCAGGCGGGCGATGGCCAGGGAGTCGCCGCCGAGCAGGGTGAAGTCGTCGTGGCGTCCGACGGCCGACAGGTGCAGCAGCTCGCACCACACCCCGGCGATCCGGGCCTCCGTGTCGTTCCTCGGGCCGTCCTCGGTGGCGGCGGCCTGTACGGCCGAAGGCATCGGCAGGGCGCGGCGGTCGGCCTTGCCGTTCAGCGTGCGCGGGATGGCGGCGAGCCGGAGGTAGCGGGCGGGACGGCTGCCGGGGGCGAGCCCGGCGTCGGCGTGGGCGCGCAGTTCCTCGTCGGTGAGGGAGTCGTCGGTGACCACGTAGGCGACGAGGACGGGGTCGGCGTCCTCTTCGGCCACGGCGGCGGCGCACACGTCGCGGACGCCCGGGTGGCGGCGCAGCGCGTCCTCGATCTCGCCCAGTTCGACGCGTACGCCGTTGACCTTGACCTGCTGGTCGCGGCGGCCGAGGACTTCCAGGACGCCGTCGGGGCGCAGCCGCCCGAGGTCGCCCGTGCGGTAGCCGTGGGTGCCGGTGAACCCTCCGGCGCGGCCGTCGAGGTAGCCGCCGAGCGGGAAGGGGGTGTGGATCTCGATCTCGCCGATGGTGTCGGTGACCGGTGCGCCCGCGGCCAGGACCCGGATGTCGACGCCGGGCAGGGGGAGGCCGGCGGGCACCGTCCCGGCCTCGGCGTCCTCGGCGCCGAGGCGCCGGAAGACCTTGGTCATGGTGGTCTCGGACGGTCCGTAGAGGTTGACCAGTGCCTTGCCGTCGCCGAACAGGCCGCGCCACCAGGCGACATCGGCGGGCCGGACGGGTTCGCCGGCGAGCAGCACGGTGCGCAGTGCGGGCAGGGAGCCGGAGGTGAGGCCGGCGGCCCGCAGGGTGCGGAAGAGGGTGGGTACGCAGTGCAGCACCTCGACGCCCTGCTTCTCCAGCCACTCGGCGAGGGAGGCGGCGACGGGTACGGCGCCGGGGGCGGCGGCCCGGACGCTGCCCCCGGAGCGCAGCGGGACGAGCGCGTCGCGCAGGAACGCGTCGAAGCCGGGCGAGGTGAGCAGCGAGACGCGGGTGTCCTCGGTGATGCCGAACTCGGTGGTCTCCCAGTCGAGGAAGTGCTCGACGGCCCGGAGGCTGCCCTTGATGCCCTTGGGGCGTCCGGTGGTGCCCGAGGTGAAGTAGACGTATCCCGCGTCGGGTACGTCAAGGCCCTGCCAGTCCGCCGCGCGCCACCGCGCGGGCTCGACGGTGCCGGCGTCGATGACCGGCGGGCCGGCCGCGGGGCCGTGGTGGGGGCCGAGGCTGTCGCCGCCGGCCCGGTCGGTGACGATGACGGCCGGGCGCAGGTCCTCCAGCAGCGCGGCCCAGCGCGCCGCGGGCTGCCGGATGTCGACGGGGGCGAACGTCCGCCCGGTGGCGGCGCAGGCCAGGATGGCCGCGATGACCGGGACGGGTTCGGCGCAGGCGATGAGGGCCGGCCCCGATCCGGCGTCCGCGGCGAGCCGGGCCCGCAGTCCGGCGGTGTACCGGGCGAGTTCGCCGCGGCTCCATTCCCGTTCGGGGGTGGCCACGGCGGGCGCCTGCCCGTCCCGCTCGACGTGGTCGGCCCAGCGCTCCAGGGTCGTGGGGTGGCTCACAGCTCTCCGTTCTTGATCCGTTGGGCCACGACCGTCAGCGGGTCTATGGCGGAGAACCCGTCCGGCCGGCCCGTGGCGGCGACGGCCCGGGTGACCAGGTGGAGTTCGGTGCAGGCGGCGACGTAGGACCGCACCCCGTAACGGGGCAGGGTGTCGCGGAGGAAGCCGGCCGTGCGCAGCGGGTCCCCGCCGCGCTTGACGTGGTAGACCTCGCGGTGCAGTGCCTCCTGGTCGTCCGGCCGGAGCGGGACGAGGTGGGGCACCGCCCGGTCCGCGTACGGGCCGGAGGTCAGGATGCCGGCCCGGGCGGTGCCCTTGGTGCACAGCAGGAGGTGCGGCCGTGCGGTGCGGATCAGTTCCTGGTGGACGACGTCCACCAGGGACACACAGCGCGTGAGGAGGTCGGGCGGCAGGTCGCCGAGCACCCTGTGCGCCGTGACGCACGCGACGACGACCCGTTCCGCGCCGGCGGTCACCAGGCCGCGCACGGCGTTCTCCACGGCCCGGTACAGCGGTTCGAGGTCGCCGGTGCCGATGGCCTCGGTGCGGTCGACCACGGCGGGGTCGGACCACAGCAGGACCCGGGGCGTCTCCTGTTCGCGGCGTCCGTCGCCGCTGTGGTAGACGGTGCGCAGTAGTTCGGTGGAGGCCAGGGGGCCCATGCCGCCGACGATGCCGACCAGCGGCAGCGCCGAGGGCACGCCGTACGGCCTGGTCCCGGGGGCGGTCCGGCCGCCGGGGGCGGCGGGGTGGGTCATCCGATACACGGCAGGCCGAACTCCTCGACGAAGAGGGCGAATGTCGCGATGACCATCAGGTAGTCCGTGTCGAGGTGGGCGTGCACCTGGCCACCCTGTTCGCGCTGGTGGCGGACGAGGGCCGCCACGGTGTCGGGGTTGAAGTAGCCCTGCTTGCGCACCACCGACGGTGCGAGCAGTTCCTCGAACCAGTCGGCGCCGCCGGCGAGCAGGTGGCTGCTGGTCTGGCCGCGGAAGCCGAACTTGGGGCGGGCCAGCACCTCGCCGGGCACGCGGCCTTCGGCGACCCGCCGCAGTACGGCCTTCTCCGTCCCGCCGGCCACCATCAGGTCCGGGTGCAGTGCGGCGGCGTGGTCGACGACCCCGCGGGCCAGGAACGGAAAGCGCAGTTCGACGGAGTGGGCGAGGGCCATCCGGTCGCCGTGGTCGCCGAGCAGGTGGTCGGCGAGCCGCAGGTGGAAGTCAAGGTAGGAGCGCTGGTGCAGGGGGTGGCGGCCGCGCAGCCGCTCGGCGTCGACCAGGCGCTGGGAGGTGACGGTGAACTCGTCGAAGCAGTCGGCGAGATCGTCGGAGTACAGGTCGCGGCGGAATTCCTGTGCGACGAGGTGGTCGGTCTCGTAGCCGAAGTCGGCGCCCCACATCCGGTGCCGGATCTCCCGCTCCAGTTCGGCGTCGAGGCCGCTGAGCCGGGCGGCGCCGAGTCCGGCGGCGTCGTAGCGGTACCCGGGGTAGCCGCCGAAGAGTTCGTCGGCGCCCTCCCCCGTGAGCACGGCGACGGTGCCGTCGGCGCGTACCGCCCGGGACAGCATCATCGAGCAGACGTTGTACGACTCGCGGACGGGCGTCTCGGCGTGCCGGACCATGGCGGTCAGCTGAGCGGCGAGATCGCCGTGCCGGACGGGCACTTCGTGGTGGCGGGTGCCCAGCTTGGCGGCGACCAGCCGCTGGTGGGGGCTCTCGTCGAA
Source organism: Streptomyces rimosus subsp. rimosus (assembly GCF_000720725.1). Taxonomy (GTDB): domain Bacteria; phylum Actinomycetota; class Actinomycetes; order Streptomycetales; family Streptomycetaceae; genus Streptomyces; species Streptomyces rimosus_A. The sequence goes on along the minus strand of NZ_JOCQ01000005.1, from coordinate 123,432 downwards.
GTCGTGGCCGGGGAAGACCGCGGAGTAGCTCGGCCAGGCGTGATCCGGCCGGGAGCCTGCCGCGAGCGCGGCGATGAGGCTGGAGTCGAGACCGCCGCTGAGGTAGAGGCCCACGGGGACATCGGCGACGAGCCGGTCGCGCACCGCGTCGTCCAGGAGTGTCGTCATATGCTCTGCCGCGCAGGCGAGTTCGGTGTCCATGCCGCCGGCGTCCAGGGGCTCCAGGGCGTCGGCGGCCGGGTAGTCCAGGTCCCAGTACCGCTGTACGGTCACCCCGGACGCGTCGGCGATCAGCCTCTCCCCCGGCCGCAGGGCCTTGATGCCTTCGAACATGGTGCGCGGGCTGACGAGCCCCGGCAGGCTGAGGATCTGGTCGAGGCCGCGGAGGTCGACGCGGGGGCGGACCGCCGGGTGGCGCAGCAGGGCCTTGATCTCCGAGGCGAAGAGGAGCAGTCCGTCCACGACCGTGTAGAAGAGGGGCACGATCCCGGCGTGGTCACGGGCGAGAAGCAGGCGCCCGGCGGGGGCGTCGTGCACGGCGAAGGCGAACTGGCCGTCCAGGTGGGCGACGAGGCCGGTGCCGTACTCGCGGTAGAGGTGGACGAGCACCTCGGTGTCGCACCCGGTGCGGAACCGGTGGCCCTTTTCGGCCAGTGCGGTACGCAGCCGCCGGTGGTTGTAGATCTCGCCGTTGCAGACGGAGACCAGGGAGCGGTCCTCCGAGAAATGCGGCTGATTACCCCGCTCCAGGTCGTTCAGCGCGAGTCTGCGAAATCCCAGCGCAATACCGTCGGCAGCGTGGAACCCCTGATCGTCCGGGCCCCGGTGAATTAGTTCGGAGGTCATCCGGCAAATGGTCTGGTCGTCGATCCGATGCGCTCCACCGAGGGAGAAAGCACCTACTATTCCGCACAAGTTGAGGAGTCCCCCGTTTCACATCCGCACAACAACAGATGCAGGTCCGACGCTAGCCCACGCAACAGATCGAGGTCAATGAAAAGTTTTCAACGAGAGTGCGGGGCAGCCGCATTGACTGCACGCCGGAGCTGGCCGCCGAGCGAATTCGCGAATAGGGTCGCCCCGCGGGCCGCGGCCCGCACGGAAATCCAGGAACACAGAAGGGCAGAATGCAGTGGCACGGAATCGTTGGACACCTTGGGACGCCGCCGGCCCGGAGGCCGGAGCGGAGACCGTCCGTGTCTACTGTCTCCCGCACGCCGGCGGCGCGGCGGGCGCCTACCTCGCCTGGGCCCGCTCCCAGGAGGTGCCGGGGCTGAGTTTTGTACCGGTGGAGCTGCCCGGCCGGGGCACCCGCATCGGCGAACCCCTGCTCGACTCGATGGCCGACGTCGTCGACGGCTTCCTGGCGGTGCTGGCGGGGCGCCCGGAACAGGAGAGGTTCCTGCTTCTGGGGCACAGCATGGGCGCCCAGATCGCGTACGAGACGACGCGGCGCCTGGCACAGGCCGGCCGGCCGCTGCCGCGGGCCGTGGTGGCGTCCGGCTGCCGTCCGCCCGGTGCCCCCGTCGCGCTGCCGCTGCACGACCGGAGCGACGACGAACTGCTGCGCGGGATCGTCGAGTTGGGCGGCACGCCCGCCGAAGTCCTGGAGCACCGGGAACTGCTGGAGATGCTGCTGCCGGTGATGCGGGCCGATCTCGGTCTGCTGGCCCGCTACATGACGGACGTCCGGCCGACCGTACTGCCCTGCCCGGTCGTGGCGCTGGGCGGAGCCGACGACCGGCTGGCGGGGCCGGAGTGGATCACCGGCTGGCGGGCGATGACCGCCGGCGGCTTCCGTCACCGGGTCCTGCCCGGTGACCACTTCTTCCTGCACGCCCGGCCGGCCGAGGTCATGGCCGAGGTCGCCGCCGCGGTACGGGAGCACGCGGCGCCGGCCGCGGGCTGAGGCGGTCACCGCCCGCCCGGGCGCCGAGGCGTCCGGGCGGGTGCCGCCGGCGCGGTGTGCGCCGGCGGGCGGACGGGGCCCCGCGGAGGTCATCGCTCGTCCCGGCGGGCCAGTTCACCGGCGATGACCCGGCCGATGGTGTCGATGTGCCCGGGCTCCACCATCTGGAGGTGCCGGGCCGCCACCGAATGCTCCACGATGCGTCCCGCCACGTACGGGCCCCACAGCTCGGCCGCCGTCGCGCGCCCCACCGTGCCGGCCCGCCGTGCTTCGGCCGTCGCGGTGAAGCCGAGCAGATCCCCGTCGTACACCCGCGGCACCCAGCGGACCATCAGCTCGCCGTGGTAGCGGCAGGTGTCGACCATGGCGTCCAGTGCCGCCCGGTCGGCGGGCGCCGACGCGCCGAGGACGGGGCCGAGCAGTCCGAGCAGTTCCTCCGGGTCGGGCGCCCGGCCGTCGTCCACGGCGGCGATCTCCTCCGGCGACGCGCCCACGGCGTCGAGCAGGGCCCGTATGACGTCGGCCTCGCCGACCGCGTCCGCGTGCGCCCGCCGGTCGTGCTCGCCGGGCGGGACGCTGTCCAGCGTCGCCAGCAGCTCGACCCGCTCGCCGCGCTCCCGGAGCTGGACCGCCATCTCGTGGACCAGCACACCGCCGAACGACCAGCCGAGGAGACGGTAGGGCCCCTTCGGCTGCACCTCCAGGATGCGGGTCACGTACTCGGCGGCGAGTCCGCCCATCGTGGCGGGCCGCCGTCGCCCGCCCGCCGGGCCGATGCCCTGGAGCGCGTACACGGGCTGTTCCGGGTCCAGGGAACGCAGCAGCCCCACGTAGCCGAAGCCGTCGCCGACGACCGGGTGGACGCAGAACAGCGGCGGGCGGGTGCCCTGGGCCCGCAGCGGCAGCACCGGCTCCCAGGCTGCCGCGCCGGTGGCGGACAGGGCCTCGGTGCCGCGCTCCCGTGCGATGCGCAGCGCGAGCGCGCTCGGTGACGGGTTGTCGAAGAGGGCGTGGATCGGCAGTTCCACTTCGAGTTCGGCGCGGATGCGTTCGACGAGCCGCACCATCATGAGCGAGTGCCCGCCCAGCAGGAAGAAGTCGTCCTCGGGGCCGACCGCCGAGAGGTCCAGCACCTCGGCGAACAGGGCGGTGAGCGCCGCCTCCAGGGGCGTGGCCGGCTCCCGCGGCACCCGCTCGTCCCGGGCGGCCGGGGCGGCCGGGGCGGCGGGCTCGGGCAGCGCGGCGCGGTCCAGCTTGCCGTTGGGCGTCACCGGCAGGCCGTCGAGCGTGACGTAACCGGTGGGCACCATGTGCTCCGGCAACCGGCTGCGCAGATGCTCGCGGAGGTCTCCGGTGGTGGGGGCGGGCGCGCCGGCGACCGGCACCACGTACGCGACGATCCGGGGAGCGCCCTGCCGGTCCTGCCGGACCACGACGACCCCCGCCGCGACGGCCGGGTGCTCCCCCAGCGCGGCCTCGATCTCGCCCAGCTCGATACGGAATCCGCGGACCTTGACCTGGCCGTCGATGCGGCCCAGGTACTCGACGGCGCCGTCGGGGCGCCACCGGGCCAGGTCGCCCGTGCGGTACATACGGGATCCGGGCCCGCCGTACGGGTTGGCCACGAACCGCTCGGCGGTGAGCGCCGGGCGCCCGAGGTAGCCGCGGGCCAGCTGCGCGCCGTCCAGGTACAGCTCCCCCGCGACCCCCGGCGGTACCTGCTGGAGTGCGCCGTCGAGGATGTGCACGCGGGTGTTCCACACCGGCCGCCCGATGGGTACGGGCCGGCCGTCGTCGTCCTCGGGGCGGCAGGTCCAGGCGGTCACCTCGATCGCCGCCTCGGTCGGGCCGTACTGGTCGACCAGCCGGATGCCCGGCAGTACCTGGTGGAACCGGCGCGCGGTGGCGGTGGTCAGGGCCTCGCCGCCGACGATCACCAGCCGCAGCGAGTCGCACCGCCCGGCGTCGGGGTGCTGGAGGAAGGCGTCCAGCATGGAGGGCACGAACTGCGCGACCGTGACCCGCTCCCGGCGGATCAGCTCGCACAGGTAGGCCGGGTCGCGGTGGCCCTCCGGCCGCCCCACGACCAGGGTGGCGCCGGTTCCCAGCGGCCAGAAGATCTCCCACACCGACACGTCGAAGCTCGACGGCGTCTTGTGCAGCACCCGGTCGTCGGACGTCAGCCGGTACTGCTCCTGGCCCCAGCTCAGCCGGTTGGTCACGGCGCTGTGCGGGACCACCACGCCCTTGGGGCGGCCGGTGGAGCCGGAGGTGTAGATGACGTAGGCGGGGTCGGCCGGGGTGGGCCCCGCCGGCACTCCGCGGCCGGTGTCCGCCGGGTCGTGCGGCGCGAGCAGGCTCACGCCCTCGGGCACGCGGAGCTTCGCGGCCTCCTCCGGGGTGGCGATCACGGCGGTGGGGCGGGCGTCCTCCAGCATGAACGCCAGCCGCTCGGCGGGGTAGTCGGGGTCGAGGGGCACATAGGCGGCGCCCGCGCGGTGCACCGCGCACACGGACACGACCAGGTCGAGCGAGCGGGGCACGGCGACGGCGACGACCGATCCCGGGCCGACGCCGCGCGCGGCGAGCCGCCCGGCCAGCGCCCCGACCAGCCCGTCCAGCTCGGCGAACGTCACCGTACGGTCCTGGTCGACGACCGCGGTGGCGTCCGGCGTCCGTGCCGCCTGCCCGGCGACGGAGCCGGCGAGGGTGCCGGGCTCCAGGTCCCGGCGGGTGTCGTTCCACTCGGCGAGGAGGTGCCGCTCGTGGCCGGAGAGGAGACCGATCCGGCCGATACGCCGGTCCGGGTCGTCCGCGGCGGCGGTGAGCAGCCGCGTGAGCCGGTCGGCGACGGCTGCGACGGTGGGCTCTTCGAACAGGTCGGTGCGGTACTCGATGGTGCCGGTGAGCGGTCCTTCGGCGCCGTCGGCGGCACGTTCGGCGGCCAGCGTGACCGTGAGGTCGAACTTCGCGGGCGCGAGCTGGACGGTGAGCCGCTCGGCCGTGATCCCCGGTATGTCCAGGGCGATGTCGAGCCCGTGGTCCACGACCAGGGCCACCTGGAACAGCGGGTGGCGCCCGGGCTGCCGCTCGGGGTTGGCGAGATCGACGAGCTGCTCGAAGGGCAGGTCCTGGTGGGCGTACGCGGCGATGTCCGCGTCCCGCACCCGGCGCACCAGCTCGCGGAAGGTCGGATCGCCCTCCGTGCCGGTGCGCAGCACCAGCGTGTTGACGAAGAAGCCGACCAGGTGGTCGAGGTTCTCGTCGGTACGGCCGGCCACCGGCGTCCCCAGGGGGATGTCCGTCCCGGCGCCCAGGCGGGTGAGGAGGGCGGCCAGGGCGGCCTGGACGATCATGAAGAGGCTGACGCCGCTCTCGCGGGCGAGCCCGGCGAGCGCGCGGTGGACGGCGGCGTCGACGCGGACGGGGACCGTGCGGCCCTCGTGCCCGGTCTCGGGGGTGCGGCGCCGGTCGACCGGCAGCGGCACCTCGTCGGGGAGCCCGTCGAGCGTCTTGCTCCAGTGGTCCCACTGCTCGGCCGCGACGCTGCCCGGCGTACGGGCGTCCCCCAGGAGTTCGTTCTGCCACAGGGTGTAGTCGCCGTACTGGACCGGCAGCGGCGCCCAGCCGGGCTCGCACCCTTCGGCGCGCGCCCGGTACGCCACGCTCAGATCCGCGGCGAGCGGGCCGAGGGACCAGCCGTCGCAGGCGATGTGGTGGACGGTCAGCAGGAGGATGTGGCGGCCCGGCCCGAGGAGGTACAGCCGGGCCCGCAGGGGTGGCCGGCTCGCCAGGTCGAACGGGACGGAGGCCGCGGCGCGCAGCTCCTCCTCCAGCGCCTCACCCTCGGCGCGGGCCGCGGCCAAGGGGACGATGTCCAGCAGCGACGGCAGCTCCTCGGGAGACAGAACCCGCTGGTAGGGCACGCCCTCCCGGTCGGGGAACACGGTCCGCAGCGCCTCGTGCCGGACGACGACATCGTGCAGGGCCGCGCCCAGCGCACCGATGTCCAGCGGGCCGTCGAGCCGCAGGGGCAGCGGGATGTGGTAGGCGGCGCTGTCGGTCTCCAGGCGCTGGAGGAACCACAGCCGGCGCTGGGCGTACGAGAGCGGGAGCCGCGCCGGGCGTTCGGCCGGCGCCAGCGCGGGCCGGCGGCCGGTGGCACCGCACAGCCGGGCGAGGCCGGCCGGTGTGCGCGCCTCGAAGACCGCCCGGATCGGCAGTTCGGCGCCGGTCACCGCCCGGACGCGGCTGACCAGGCGCATGGCGAGCAGGGAGTGGCCGCCCAGCCGGAAGAAGTCGTCGTCCGGTCCGGCCTCCGGCACCCGCAGCACATCGGCGAAGATCTCGCAGAGGGCCGCCTCGCGGGCGTCGGCCGGGGGCCGGCCGCTCGCGCCGGAGACGCGCAGGTCCGGTTCGGGCAGGGCGCGCCGGTCCAGTTTGCCGCTGATGGTGAGCGGCAGCCGCTCCAGGCGGGCGAAGGCCGCGGGCAGCATGTACTCGGGCAGGTGCGCCGCCAGGTGGTCGCGGAGCGCGGCCGCGTCCACGGCCGGTCCGGCGGCCGGCACGACGTAGGCGGCGAGGAACGGCTCGCCCGCGTCCTCGCCGCGGACCGCCACGGCCGCCTGCGCGACACCGGGATGGCGGGTCAGCACGGCCTCGATCTCGCCGGGTTCGATGCGGAAGCCGCGGATCTTGACCTGCTCGTCGGCCCGGCCGAGGTATTCGACCCGGCCGTCGCGGCGCAGCCGGGCGAGGTCGCCGGTGCGGTACATCCGGGACCCGTGCGGGCCGTACGGGTCGGCGAGGAACCGTTCGGCGGTGAGGGCGGGGGCGCCCAGGTAGCCGCGGGCCAGCTGGGGGCCGGCGAGGTAGAGCTCGCCGGGCACGCCCACGGGGGCGGGGCGCAGCCGCTCGTCGAGGACGTAGGCGCGGGTGTTGTCGAGCGGGCGGCCGATGACCGGGGTGGGGCTGTCGGTGAGTTCGCAGGCGAGCGCGTCGACGGTGAACTCGGTGGGCCCGTAGTAGTTGTGGACCCGGGTGCCGGGAATCGCGGCGAGCCGGGCCCACAGCTCGGGTCCGACGGCTTCGCCGCCCAGCATGACGACACCGGGGCGGTGGTGGTCGCCCTCGTCGAGCAGGCCGGCGGCCAACAGCGCCTGTGCGTAGGTCGGGGTGAGGTCGAGGAAGGCGATGCCCTCGCGCCGCACATGGGCGACCAGGGCCTCGGGATCGAGGCGCACCTCGTCGGCGAGGAGGTGCAGGCAGTGCCCGTCGAGCAGCCAGAAGAAGGGCTCCCAGGCCGTGTCGAAGCTGAGGGAGGCGACCAGTCCGACGTCGAGGCGCGGGCTGCCCTCCGGGGCGTGCCGGCGGGCCATCCGCACGCGGTGGTGGTGCGCCAGGTGGGCGAGGGCGTCGTGTTCCACGACGACGCCCTTGGGGGTGCCGGTCGAGCCGGAGGTGTAGATGACGTAGGCGGGGTCGGAGCGGCGCGTGGCGCCGGCCCGGTCGGCGTCCGTGAGGTCGGCCGGGGGGTGCTCCGCGATGCGTTCCCGTTCCCGCGGGTCGTCGAGGGCGAGCACCGGCGTTGAGCCCGGCAGCCGGCCGGCGGCCCGCCCGGTGGTGAGCGCGCACACCGGCCGGGTGGCCGCGGTGATGGCGGCGAGCCGCTCGGCGGGGGTGTCGGGGGCGAGCGGCACGAAGGCGGCGCCGGACTTGAGCACCGCGAGGAGGGAGACGACCACGTCGGCTTCGCGGTCCAGCAGCAGGAGGACGAGGCGTTCGGGCGCCGCGCCGCGCCGGACCAGTTCGCGGGCGAGGCTGTTGGCGCGGGCGTTGAGTTCCCCGAAGGTGAGCCGGGTGCTGCCGGCGACCAGGGCCGGCGCGTCCGGGTCGGCCGCTGCCCGCTCCTCGAAGGCCTGGTGGTAGGTCCGGTCGGGAACGGCGAGTCCGGGGCCGTGCCACAGGGTGCGCAGGGCGTCCAGGTCGTCGCCGGTGAGCAGGCCGATGTCGCCGATGTGCTGGTCGGGGTCGCGTACGACGCTTTCCAGCAGGAGGGTGAGCCGCCGCATCAGCGCCTCGGCGCCGGCCCGTTCGAACAGGTCGTGGCTGTACTCGACGAAGCAGGTCAGTCCGGCGGGCCCGCCGTCGGTGTCCTTGCGCTCCATGATGTTGAACGACAGGTCGAACTTGGCGCCGCCCGGGTCCGCCTCCACGACCTCGCAGGTGATGCCGGGCAGCGACAGGCTCGCCTCGGGGAGGTTCTGGAAGGCGAGCATGACCTGGAACAGGGGGTGCCAGGCGAGGGAGCGCGGCGGGTTGAGCGCCGCGATCAGCCGCTCGATCGGCATGTCCTGGTGCGAGAATCCCCGCAGGTCGGTCCGGCGTACCCGCTTGAGCAGCTCCCGGAACGTCGGGTCGCCCGAGGTGTCCACGCGCAGGACCAGCGGATTGACGAAGTAGCCGACCACGTCGTCGTAGCGGGCGTCCCCGCGTCCCGCGGTGGGGCTGGCGAGGGGGATGTCGGTTCCGGCGCCGGACCGGGACAGTACGGTCGCCAGCGCCGCCTGCACCACCATGAAGAGGCTGACGCGGCAGGCGCGGGCGAGAGCCAGCAGCTCGCGGTGCAGGGCGGCGGGGAATTCCCAGGGGAAGTAGTCGCCCTCGTGGGACATGACGGCGGGGCGAGGCCGGTCGGTGGGCAGGTCGAGGCAGTCCGGCAGGCCCGCCAACGCCTCCTTCCAGTAGCCGAGCTGGCGGCTGATGCCGCTGTCGGGGTCGTCGAGACTGCCGAGGCTCTCGTGCTGGTCGAGGGCGTACGAGGCGAAGTCGGCGGGGAGCGGCGTCCACTCGGGTGCCCGGCCCTCGGACCGCGCCACGTACGCCGTACTGAGGTCACGGCCCAGGGGGGCCATCGACCAGCCGTCGCCGGCGATGTGGTGCTGGACCATCAGCACCAGGTGGTCGTCGGGGCCGAGGGCGAACACCCGCAGCCGCAGCGGCGGTTCGCAGGCGAGGTCGAAGCATTCGCGGCAGGCCGCGCCGATGAGTCCGGGCAGGTCGTCCTCGGCCGCGTCGGTCACGGTGAAGGGGACCGTGAAGTCACCGGGGGCGAGGATCCGCTGGTAGGGCGTGCCGTCGCGGTCGGGGAACACGGTGCGCAGCGCGTCGTGGCGCGCCATGACGTCGGCCAGGGCGTGGCGCAGGGCCCCGGTGTCGAGGGGCCCCTTCAGGCGCAGCGCCACCGGCATGTTGTAGGAGGCGTCGCCGTCCTGGACACGGTCGTTGAACCACAGCGCGAGCTGTGCGTAGGAGAGCGGGATCTCCCCCGGCACCCTGCTTTCGCCAACCACTTCTTCGTTCCTCCCCCGCGTCGCGGCCGCCCGGGTGGGGGCCGCTCGTTGCCGGTGTGTGAAGGCGCCGGGTTCCGTGCGGTCCCCGTCGGTCGTCGATGGATGTGCGGTGCGTGCGGCCGGGCGTTACGGGGCCCGGCCGGCCTTCACCTCAGCGAGCGGTCCAGTGGTAGGTCACGTCGGGCTCGTTCTCCTCGTTGCGGCTGCCGTCGTTCAGCTCCCCGGCGGTGAAGCCGTGGCGCTCGTAGAAGGCGCGGGCCGCCTGGTTGCGCTGGAAGACGTGCAGCGAGAGCTCGTGCGGAGAGGCCTCCTTGACGGCGGCGAGGAGGGCCGAGCCGATGCCCTGCCGTCGTACGTCCGGCCGCAGGTAGAGGTGGTCGAGCACGGTCCCGTCGAGCGCGGCGAAGCCGACGATCCCGGGCTGCTCCCCGGTCTCGGCCACCCACACCGTGCTGCCGGGCAGGACGACGGCCTCGATCCAGGACCGGGTCTGCTCGTCGCTGTACAGCCTGGGCAGGTACGGCATGGCCGCGGCCCGCGAGGCGAGGAAGACGTTCGTGATCTCGGCGGCGTCCGCCGCTTCCGCCCGGCGCAGCCGGAGGTCCTGCGGTGCCGTGCTGTCCTCTGCGCTGTTCGGGTTCGGCGACATGGGGGCGCTCTCTTCTGTCGGTTGCATCAAGGGGGCGGAGCTTGGTCAGAGCTTGTAGAGACGGCTCGCGAAGGAGACGCCGGCCGCGTGCGGGTCCCAGGTGAGGTCGTCGGGGCGTGGCCGGTCCACGGCCGCGGCGGGCAGGCCCGCGTCCTGGGTCATGGCCAGCAGACGGACCGGACGGCCCGTGTCGCGGACGGTGAGGGTCACTTCGGTGCCCTCCGAGGGCGGGGCGACGAGGAGGATCCCCCACTTCCACCTGGCGGCCGGGCGGTTGGTGCCCCCGCCGAGGGTGCCGGTGCCGACGGGCGCGCCGGTCACCCGGGCGCCCACGACCTCCGTGGCCGTCGTATCCACGTACAGGGCCATCAGCGTGGGCTTCCCCGCCTCGGGCCGCACCGACAGGCGCAGGGTGCGGCGGCCGCCCTCGCGCGTGTCGGACACGGGGGTCACGACGGGGCGGGAGACCTGGGCGACGGGGGCGGGCCCGGCGAGCAGCCCTCCGGGCGGCGCGGCCAGCGCGGGGGACCATTCCTCCAGGGAGTCCGTCCGGCGGTTGCCCGTGTAGTGGGTGACCCACGGGTGCGGGTCGGCGTCCTCGGACGCCCAGACGGCCTTCCCGTGGTCGGCGTCGAGGGCGTACATCAGGCTCACGGGGCGCGGGTGTTCGGCATCGGGGGTGTCGATGGCGGCATTGACGCCCACCAGGGCGCCGCCGACCAGCGCCAGGGCGGTGCCGGCCGCCACGGCTCGACGGAGGTGGACGGCGGCGACCCGGCCGGTGAGGGGCAGCAGCACCACCGCGGCGGCCAGCGCGGCCAGGGCCAGCGGAGCGGCGGCCGACGCGAGTCCGACCGTCGGGAAGAGCAGGGCGACCAACGGCGCCATGACCGCGACGCCCGGCAGCGCAGAGGCCGTCAGCGCGGCGGTCCGCCAGGGGGAACGCTCGGCCGTACGGGCGGCCAGCGCGACACCGGCCGCTCCGCCCAGGGCGGTCCAGGTGAACACGTACGCGGCGCCGGGCAGGAGTACGGCGGCCACCACGGCCAGCAGCGTCGCCCACGCTGCCGTTCCGGCGGCCGTCTCCACCGCGCCGGCCCGCCTGCCGACCCATACGGTCCACAGCCATACGACGGCGGCGGTGAGCAGCAGCATTCCCGCGACGGCCGGGCCCGAGCGGTACGGGTCGCCCATCTGGAAGAGGGCGTAGTCGGGCCGGACGATGAGCAGGGCCTGCCAGGCCGCCCAGCCGAGCGCGGCGGCGGCCAGGAGCGGCAGGGGAAGGCTCAGGGCAGCGCGTGCGGCCGCGCGCAGGTTCAGGGCTCCGCGGCGGCGGGCGTACCAGGCGGCCGCGACCAGCGCGAGTACGGCGATCAGCGCGAGGGGCAGGACGGCGCCCGCCGGGTAGCGGACCAGCACGGGCCCCAGGTTGAACCACGTGGCCTCGGAGGCCTTCCCGACACGTGCGAGGTCGGTGGCCGACAGGGCGCGGACGGCCGAGATGGCGGTGTTCCCCAGGTCCTGGAGGCTGCCGGGGTCGACGTGGTCCAGATCGTCCTCGGGGCCGTGGTAGCGGGCACTGCCGCCGATCACCGCGAAGTTCAGCCCGGTCGCGCCGGACGCGCGCAGCCGGGTGAAGTCGGTGTCGTTGGGCAGCAGCCGGTAGATCTCGTCGGAGAGGGACGTGGCGACGGGCGGCGCACCGCCCAGGGCGGCCACCAGCGCCGCACTGTGCGGGCCGGTCTCGAACATGACCGCCCGGCCGCCGGTGCCGCGCGCTTCGAGGTTGACGACGACATCGGGGCCGCGCCGGGTCCCGGCGAGGTCCCGGGCCGCCGCACGGGCGCCGAGCTGGGCCGTCTCCTCGATGTCGGTGAAGAGCAGGACCACGTCGTTGCGCGGAGCGGGCCCGTCGCCGAGGGCACGTGCGATCTCCAGCAGGGAGCCCACGCCCAGGCCGTCGTCGGAGGCGCCGGGCCCGGTGGCCACCGAGTCGGTGTGCGCGACGAGCAGGACCCGGCCGGTCGAGGACCGCCCGGGGATCGTGGCGGTAATGTTGTGGACCCGGCCCACGAGGTGCGCGCCGCTCTTTCCGGGCAGCACCTCGGTCGACTCGCGCTGTTCCGGCGAGAGTCCGAGACGGCTCAACTGCCGTGTCACATAAGGCCGTACGTCCTCGGCCCGGGAAGTACCGGACGGATGCGGGGAACGCGCGATGTGCGCGATGTGCTCAGTGGCCCGCGCCGCGGAAAAGCCGGAGGACGCGCTATTCGCCGGTTCCGGCTCCGGGGGAACACGCACCGGAATTGCACAGCCGAACGCGATGCCGCACAGCAGCAGAACACCGGAAAGCGCGGACAGGCGCGACCTCATGCATCCCCCGTTTCGACGAAGCGCCCTCATGGGGGACTTGATCGTGCGGCAACCTAGCAGCGGGTCACAGAGCGAAACAAGGACTTCACAAAACCCTGAACGTGCGCTTCCATTGGCCGATGCGGCCGGGTTGACGCCATCGCGCCCCGGACCGCACAGCACTTTCACGTTGGGGGGAATCAGGGGTGAGCATCCCCGTCGTCCGTTTCCGGGATGTCGTGAAGACCTATGGCTCGACGAACGCCGTCGACGGGCTGGACCTCGACGTTCCCCGGGGGAAGTTCTTCGGGCTGCTGGGCCCCAACGGCGCGGGCAAGTCGACCACCATGCGCCTCATCACCGGGCAGAGCCGGGCGACCAGCGGGACGGTGGAAGTCCTCGGCCACAGCATGCCGAAGGACTCCCGGCGGGTGCGCTCCCTGCTGGGTGTGGTGCCGCAGGAAAGCAATCTCGACGCCGAATTGACCGTACGCCAGAACCTCGAAGTATTCGCGCGCTTCAGTGCCATGTCCGCCCGCCACTACGCGGAGGCGGTGGACCGGGCGCTGGCCGCGGTGCGCCTCGCCGACCGGGGCGACAGCCGGGTGGAGACACTGTCCGGCGGTATGCGGCGCAGGCTCCTGCTCGCCCGGGGCATTCTCACCGCCCCCCGCCTGCTGCTGCTCGACGAGCCCACGGTCGGCCTCGACCCGCAGATCCGCCAGGACCTGTGGGACGTCATGGAGACCCTGCGGGCCTCCGGCACGACGGTTTTGATGTCGACGCACTACATCGAGGAGGCCGAGCGGCTCGCCGACGAGGTCGTCGTGGTGTCCGCCGGCCGGCAGATCGCCCGGGGCACCCCGCGGGAGTTGCTGCGGGCCCACGCCGGGGAACAGGCCGCCGAGTACCGGGGGGACGCGCCCCGCCGCGCCGCCGTCGAGGAGCACGCCGCCCGGGCGGGGCTGACGAGCCGCCGTACCGGACTGTCGGTGTCGGTCCTGCGGGCCGAGACCATGCCGGATGGGCTGCGCGAGGTGCTGGGCCCTCCCGACGTCCTGCGTCCCACCACACTTGAGGACGTGTTCGTCGCCCTGACCGGCGAGCTCTTCGTCTGACCCCGCGGCGCCCCGCCGTACCCCACACCAGAAGGGACCCGCCTCCATGACGAGGGCCGCACCGGCACGCCGCGAGGAGACACCGAAGAGCGCCTTCCAGGACGGAGGAGCGGCGGCACCGCCCACACTGCTGCCGACCGTGCGGGCGGTGTGGCTCAGGGAACTGCTGCTCTTCCGGCGCTACTGGCCCGCCATCACCTTCGGCTCGCTCATCGAACCCCTGGTGTACATGGCCGGTTTCGGCCTCGGCTTCAGCGCCCTGGTGGACTCGGCCGAAGGCCGGCCGTACCCCCAGTTCGTGGGTGTGGGCATGGTCGTGACCTCCGTCCTGTTCGCCTCCGCCTTCGCTGGCATGTTCGAGACCTACAACCGGCGCTGCTACCAGCACCTGTACGACGCGGTACTCAGCCGCCCGGTGGAAGTCTGGGAACTCGTCACCGCCGAGGCGTCCTGGATCGCGGTCAAGTCCTCCGTCTACAGCTCCGTACCCCTGCTGGTCACCCTCGCCATCGGTCTCCCCCCGAGCCCCGCACTGCTCCTGGTACCGGTCGTCACCCTGGTCTCGGGGCTGGCCTTCGCCCTGTGCGGCATGTGGGTGTCCACCCTCGTACCGGCGATCGACTGGCTGCGCCTGGTCGTCTCGGGTGTGCTGACACCACTCGTCATGGCCGCCGGCGTCTTCTTCCCGCTGGACGGTCTCCCCGACTGGATCCGGACAGCCGCCGGCGTCAACCCCATCTACCACTGCATGCAACTGGTACGCCACGCCGCTTTCGGAACACTGGACACGGGCGACTGGCTGCACGCCCTCGTACTCGTCGCTTTCACCGCGATCGCCTGGCTGCTCGCGGTGAGGGGCATGAGGCGTCGGCTTTTCGACTGAGTCAGGCAGCGCCCTCCGCCGATCCGCCCATCGCCTCAGTCCCCGATCGCCTGATAGGCCGTGGTCCAGAAGTCCTGCACCAGATGCAAGGACGCGCGGGCGTCCAGCGCCGTCTGGGTCAGCAGGATTCCGGTGAGCCCCTGGGCCGGGTCCGTGTACGCCGAGGTGCCCAGGCCGCCGTCCCAGCCGAACTGGCCCACGGACGGGAAATCGCGGTTGTGGGTGCGTACCGCCATCCCGAAGCCGAATCCGCCCTGCGTTCCGAGCCCTCCGGCGCCTTCACTGCTGAAGAACGCGTCCTTTCCGGCTCGCTGCTGCGGCGTGAGGTGGTCCGTCGTCATCAGATTCACCGCGGCTTCGGACAGGACACGCTCCTTGCCGTACGTGCCCTTGTTCAGCAGCATGCGCTGGAACGCGGTGTAGTCGTCAGCCGTCGAGACCAGCCCGTCGCCGCCGGACGGAAAGACCGGCGGCCTGCTCCAACTGCCGTCGACGGCCTTGTCGTACACCGTCAGCTTTCCGGTCCGCGGGTCGTGCGCGTAGCTCGTCGGCAGTCGGTGGACAGTGCGCTCGGGGACATGGAAGCCGGTGTCGTTCATACCGAGCGGCTCGAATATGCGCTCGCGCAGAAAGGTTTCGAACGGCCGCCCCGCGACGCGCGCCACCAGCACGCCGAGCACGTCGGAACCGGTGTGGTACAGCCAGCGTTCCCCCGGCTGGTACATCAACGGCAGTTCGCCCAGCCGACGCATCCAGGTGTCGGGATCGGGTGCCGGTACCGGTCCCCCGGTGCCGCTGCCCAGTGTGCTCATCGCCTCCACGATGGGCGGCACCGCCGAAACGCCCGGGGCCACCGGCAGGCCGAAGCCGAACGTGAACGTCAGCAGGTCCCGTACGGTGATCGAACGCCGCGCCGGCACCGTCTCGTCGAGCGGTCCGTCGAAGCGCCTGAGGACCTGTCGGCCGGCGAGTTCGGGCAGCCAGTCATCAACCGGGTCGTCCAGCCGCAGCCGGCATTCCTCCACGAGGATCATGGTCGCCACAGCCGTTACGGGCTTGGTCACCGACGCGAGCCGAAAAATCGTGTTCCGCTCCATCGGCGCGCCGCCGCCCTCGTGCAGCGTCCCCATCGCCTCAACGTGCGTGTCACCGCCCCGTGCGATCAGGGCAACCAGCCCGGGAACGGCCCCGGACTCGACGTGCCCGGCCAGCACGTCGCGCATCCTGCGCAGCCCCGCATCGGACAGCCCCCTGCCCGGCGCGCCCTGCCGTCCCCGGCTCAGGTGATTCGACATGACCCCCTCCTTCTGCCGCTCGCCCGTGTCGGCACCGCGGCGTCCGCACACTGTACGGGGGTCCGTACAGTGTGCGCAATGGCGTACGCCGTGCGCCGCGATCGAGTGCCGATTGCCTGGTGCTCGCATATCGAGCGGGAGTTCACGCCCCGGTTAGCTGCGCCCGAGCCCCTCGATCATCAACCCCAGCGTGAAATCGAACCGGTCATGCCCCTCCCCCGCAGTGAGCTCAGCGGCATAGCGGGTGGTGTGGGGAAAGGTCGCGGCAGGTAGGGCCGTGAGGCGGCGTTGCAGTTCGTCGCGGTCCAGGACCCAGGCATCGTCATCGTGTGCCGCTCGCTGCCGCGCGATCGACACCTCCAGGCAGTAGGCAGCCACGTACAGCAAGAGTGCGTCGACGGTCCAGGCGGCAGCCTGCGGGGCGACGCCGCCGGCCAGCAGGACCGCCAGCAGCCCTTCGCTGATGCGCAGGGTCTGAAGGTCGGTGGGGGCCATGGCGAGGGCGGCGCGGGAGATTCCGGGGTACTTCAGGTACTGGTCGCGCAGCTGGGCGCACACGCCGCGGATCTGCTCGCCCCAGGCCGCGGGGTCGGGTTCGGGCAGTACGAGTTCGGCGCACAGCCGGCCGATGAGCAGCTCGTCGAGGTCGGCCTTGTTGACCACGTGGGCGTAGAGCGAGGCGGGGCCGGTGTCGAGCGCGCCGGCCAGTCGGCGCATGGTCAGCGCCTCGTAACCCTCCGCGGTGATGACACCCAGCGCGGTCTCGACGACCTGTTCCACGGTGATCGGGGCCTTGCGGCGCCGCGGTCTGGGGGCGGCTTCGGCCTCGGGGTTCGGCGGCTGGTGGCGTGCGGCGCGTCGCTCTCTCGGGTTCACCCCGTCATCATAACTTGACGCGAACAGCGTTCGTACGTAGAACAGTGTTCGTGACGATGAATGTGCAGCAGGACATGGACGTGACCGTGGTCGGAGCCGGGCCGGTGGGCCTCGTGCTCGCCGCGGAGCTGGCGCTCTCCGGGGCGACGGTGCAGGTGATCGAGCGACGGGCCGAGCCCGACGAAGGAATGAAGGCGGGGGCGATCAATGTGCCCACGGCCGAGGCGCTGGACCGCCGGGGCCTGCTGCCCGCCGCCGAACAGGTACAGCGGGAGATGCTTGAGCGGGTGGGATCGTTCGCCCGCACGGCTGACGACGAGCGGTCCGGTGAGGGCCGGGGGGCGCGCACGCCGCGGTTCACCGGGCATTTCGCGGGGATGATCCTCGACGCCGGCCTCGTGGACTGGTCCGATCCCGACCTCGCCGCGCACACCGCGGTCGACGGCGCGCGGATGGTGCCGCAGTGTGAGCTGGAGGCGCTGCTGGCCGGCCATGTCGCGCGACTCGGTGTGCCGGTGCGCCGCGGGGTGGAGGTCACCTCGCTCGAAGACACCGGCGACGGCGTGCTCGTCGGCACCACCGCCGGCACGGTGCGCACCGGATGGCTGGTCGGGTGCGACGGCGGGCGCAGCACCGTACGCCGCCTCGCGGGCATCGCATTCCCGGGCACCGACCCCGAGCTGACCGGACATCTGGCGGTCGCCGACATCGCCGACCCGGAGAAACTGGCGAACGGCTGGACATGGTCGGCCCGAGGGGCGTACCGCTACGGGCCGCAGCCCGGGCGGGTGGTCACCGTGGAGTTCGACGGCGCTCGCGCCGGCCTTCCGCACACCCGGCTCCCGCGCGGGGGCGCCCCCCTGCCGCCGGTCACCCTGGAGAAGGTGCAGGCCAGTCTGCGGCGGGTCTCGGGCACCGATGTCACGCTGACCGCGCTGCGCGGCGCCGCGACCCGCTGGTCCGACAACGCCCGGCAGGCCGCGGCATACCGGGCGGGGCGGGTGCTGCTGGCCGGTGACGCCGCGCACGTGCACTCGCCGTTCGGCGGTCAGGGGCTCAATCTCGGGGTCGGCGACGCGATGAACCTCGGCTGGAAGCTCGGTGCCGTGGTCGCCGGGTGGGCGCCCGAGGGGCTGCTCGACAGCTACGACACCGAGCGGCGTCCCCTCGGCGCCTGGGTGCTGGACTGGACGCGGGCCCAGGTCGGCGTGTTGCGCGGGGACGCCAAGTCGGCCGCGCTCCGGGAGGTCGTCGCCGATCTGCTGAGCACGCGGGACGGTACGACGTACGCCGTCAAGAAGATCTCCGGCGTCACGCAGCGGATCGACCTGCCCGGGGACCACCCGCTGGTCGGGCGGTACGCGCCCGACCTGTGGCTGCGGGACGGCTCCCGTCTGGCCGACCACGGGCACGGCGGCGGGTTCCTGCTGCTCGACCGCACTGCGGACGGCGCGTTCGCCCGCCTCGCCGAGCCCTGGGCCGGGCGGGTGAGCGGGGTGACCGACGGCCCCGCGACGCCGGCCGGGGTGCTGGTACGCCCGGACGGGGTGGTCGCCTGGGCCTCCGACACGGCCGGCAGCACCGCCGCCGGCGCTCTCGAAGCCGCCCTGCGCCGATGGGCCGGCGCGCCGTCGCCCTCTCCCGGGCACGAGCCGGTGGGCCGATCCGGTGGGCCCGCACACGCGTAGCCCTGAGCGTCCGGCACCGTGGCGACGCACCGTCCGGTCGCCGCAGCCCCGGCCCCGGCCCCGGCCCCGGCCCCGGAGGGCAACTCCCGCTGCCCCGTGGCCGAATCCGTATCCCGATAACCGGCCAACCTCGCTTTCCTCTGGCCATGGCGCTTCCCCAGGCGCTTAGGTAGCTGTCAGGCATCCGCCGGTCCGCCTCGGACATCGTGACGGGATGGCCGGTACGCCTGCTCGCCGGCCCGGCCCCGCCGTCCCGTGAGGCCGCGCATCCGCACCCTGCCCAGAGGAATTCCCTGTCCATGCCCGCGTCCGCCCACCGCCCGATGTCATGTCCCCACCAACCGCCGCGCCGCGGTGCGTACGGCGGCGGCCGGGCGGCCGCAGGCCCGAACCGGCCGGTCGCCGCCCGGGAGGGGCGCCGATGACCGCCTCGCACCCGGCGGCCGGCCGCGACCCGGACCTCTACCGGGCGGTGCAGGACATCCGAGCGGGTTACTGGATGCAGATGCGGCAGGTGCTGGCCCGGACCGGGTACTGGGCGCAGTGGACGTCCCGTACCCAGGTCCTGGGCGTGGCGGCGGCCGAGACCAACACCGTGGAGCTGTGGCTCGAAGAGGAGCCGGACAGCCTCGCCGCGCAGGTGATGTACGCGCGGGTCGCCACCGAGCGCGTGCTGCGGGCCCACCGGAAGCAGACGGCGACGAGCCCGGAGCAGGCGCGGCGCCTGGAGAAGCTGGCCGACGGGGCCTGGCAGGCGAGCGGCAGGGCCGCTGCCCTGAACCCCAGGGATCCGGTGCCCTGGAACTGCTACATCGCCCTGACCGAAACGGACGCGATCGGACGCCACCCGCAGCACCGGGTACCTCCGCCGCAGCCGGAGTACCTGCTGCCGCCCGGGCCGTGGGGACTGCTGCGGGAGGCGCACCGGCGGGACCCGTTCAACCGCGAGGCGTGGCACCGGATGTCCCAGGCGCTCCAGTCCCGCCCGGGGCCCGCGGGCCGGCGCGCGGTCGCGACGGATTTCGCGCGCTGGACGGCCTCCCTCGCGCCGGCCGACTCACCGCTGCTTCTGCTGCCGGTCTACGCCCGCGTACAGGAGTACCGGGAGCGGCGGGACAGCGGTGAGGGCGTGGGCAATCTGCTCTGGAGCCGGGAGGACATCACCCGGGCCGTCACGAGAGCTTTCACGGGCTGGTTCGCGAACTGCGACCCGGCCACCAGCTCTCCGCTGGATCTGAACCATCTGGCGTACGCGCTCGTGCGGGGCGGCTTTCCGCACTGGGCGGCGAAGGTGTTCGAGGCCATCGGCGTCTTCGCCACGCGGGACCCGTGGCAGTGCCACGCCCAGCATCCCCACCAATGGCGGGAAACCTTCGAGACGGACCGCGACGCCTGCCTGAAGTCCCTCCCCCCGCACCCGGAGGAACGCCGCCCGTGAATTCCTGCCGCTTTTCCGGGCGGGCACCGCCGCTTTCCCCGGGGGTTCAGCAGCCCGCCTCGCCCTTCCCCTTTTCTGCTTCCCTGTGCGGAGATCCACGATGCGTACTTCGGCACATGCACGACGGCAACAGCCCGGCCCGCTCGACGAGGACGAGCGCCTGCTCAAGGAACTCGGCTATACGCAGCAACTGCACCGGCGCATGGGCGCGTTCGGCAATTTCGCCGCTTCCCTGTCGGTCATCTCCATCATGTCCGGGACGCTGCTGCTGTTCGGCTACGGCCTGAACAGCGGAGGCCCCGCCGTGGTGATGTGGGGGTGGCTCGCCGTCGGGCCGCTGGTGCTGTGCCTGGCGGCGGCGCTGGCCGAGATCACCTCCCGCTATCCCACCAGCGGCGGTCTGTACTTCATGGCCCGCCAGCTCGGCGGTGAGCGGTGGAGCTGGTACACCGGCTGGCTCAACCTTCTGGGCCTGCTCGCGGGGATCGCGGCCCAGGACTACGGCATCGCGACCTTCACCGCCGCGTGGGCGAACCTGCAATGGGGCATCGTGCCGTCCCCGGGGGGCCTGCTGGCGCTGTACGCGGTCATTCTCGTACTGCACGCGGTCCTGAACCTCTTCGGTGCCCGGCTGATGAACGTCCTGACGTCGGTGAGCGCCTGGTGGCACCTGGCCGGGGCGGTCGTCATCATCAGCGCCCTGGCGTTCATCCCCTCCCACCACCAGCCCGCCGGCTTCGTGTTCTCCGAGTTCACCAACAACACCGGCTGGGGCGCACCGGTGTACGTGATCCTGCTGGGCATGCTGCTGCCGTGCTTCGCCCTGGCCGGTTACGACACCTCCGCCCACCTGAGCGAGGAGACCAGCCGGGCCTCCGTCGCCGCGGCCCGCGGCATCGTCCGCTCGGTGGCCGTGTCCTGGATCGCCGGCGGCATCCTGCTGGCAGCCCTGATCTTCGCCGTCCAGGACTACGCCGCGACCCTGGCCAGCCCGACCGGTGTACCGGTGGCGCAGATCCTCCTGGACGCGCTGGGCGTGGCCACGGCCAAGGCCCTGCTGCTGGTGATCATCGTGGCGCAGTTCCTGTGCGGGTACACGGTGACCGCTTCCGCCAGCCGCATGATCTACGCGTTCTCCCGGGACGGCGCCCTGCCGGGCTGGGCCCGCTGGCAGAAGGTCAGCCGCCGCACCGCCATCCCGGCCAACGCCGTCTGGCTCGCGATCGCCGTCGCCTTCGTACTGGCCCTGCCGTCCCTGTACTCCGCCAGCGCGTTCTCCGCGGTCACCGCCATCTCGGTCGTGGGCTTCACCCCGGCGTACGCGATTCCGGTGCTGCTGCGGCTGCGGCACCGTGACAAGTGGGCGCCGGGGCCCTGGCACCTGGGCCGCTGGAGCCGGCCGATCGGCTGGACGGCGGTGCTGTGGGCGGGCGCGGTGACGGCGCTGTTCATGCTGCCGCAGACCAGCCCGGTCACCGCCGCCACCTTCAACTACACGCCCGTCGCCACATTGGCCGCCCTCGCCCTGGCCGCCCTGTGGTGGCGCGTCGGACGCCGCTCCTACGTCGAGCGCCGCTCCAGCACGGCCCAGACCCAGGACGAAGAACTCGAAGGCATCGTCTGATGACGTCCCGAACACTCGGCGCGAGGAAAGCCGCGCCGGCCCCGATGAGCCGAGGCCACCGGCGACCGGCTCACCGGACATCACCAGCCCGATCATGCATGGAGGTACGGTGACCGATCTCACGGAGTCCGTCGAATCGGTGGAACAACTCGCCACCGCCTGGCGGACCATGGTGCTCGACCGCGACGCGGGTGCGGATGTGCGCGACCTGCCGGGCATCGCCGTCCGCTGGGCCGACAGCCGTTTCTCCTTCTGGAACTGCATCGCCTTGACGGATGTCGGAGCGGGAGCGGATCTCGTCCGGCAACGCCTGAACCAGGCGGCGGACATCATGCGCGCGAAAAGGCACCCGGGGTTTTTGTGGCTCTTCGAAGACCTCCTCGGCGACGAGGCCCGCTCCGAGTTCGAGGCGGCGGCCGAGCAGGCAGGTCTCCGGTACGCCTTCCCCGGTACGGGCATGGCCGGCGACCTGCTCCCGGTCCCCGACCCGGCCCACCCCGACCTCACGTTCGTCCGCGTGACCACGGATGAGCACCTGCAAGCGTATGCGGACCTCAATTCGCGTGCCTACGGATTCCCTCTGGAAGACGCACGCGAAGGGCTCGTCGGCTCCGCGCTCTGGAAACGCGAGGTGTACGCCTATCTGGCACTGCGCGGCGGTACGCCGGTCGCCTGCGCCGCCACGCTCGCAGCGGACGGCCGCCTTTTCGTGGCTTTCGTCGCCACCGACCCGCAGTGGCAGCGCAGGGGCTACGGCGAGGCGGTCACGCGCAAGGCGCTGTACGAGGGCGGCCGGGCCACCGGCCTGACCCGCGCCACGCTGCACGCGACCGCCGCCGGAGCCCCCGTATATCCGCGCATCGGCTTCAAGCCGAACTCACCGATCCACTTCTACAACGTGAACGGCTGAGCCGGGGACCACCACCGCCGAGCAGGCTCACCTTTGTGCGGTCGCGTGGTAACGGGCAGCGAATTCCTCTTCGGCGAACCGCTCGATGGAGGTGGGGGTCGAGGTGCGGGAGCTACGCGGCTGCTGCATGCGCGTATGCCGGAGATTGAGGGCATTCCCCACCTCGGCCATCATGTCCGCGACGCCGGCGGACACCCCGTTCCCGCGCAGTTCCGCGTGGAAGGCGGCGAGGCTGATCTGCTCGTAGGCGAGGCCGTCGGCACCTACGGCCTTCGCGATCACGTCCGTGGCTTCCCGCATGCTCACATCGCGTTCGCCCTGGAGTTCCAGGATCTCCGTGCCCCGCCATGTGCCGTCGGCCAGTTCATCCGCGGCTCTGGCCCCGATGTCGCGGGTGGCGACGAAAGGCAGCGGCAAACCGGGGTCGAAGGGGGCACTGATGCGGCGCAGGGTCCGGACGGCATCGATGTGGTCCAGCAGGTTCTCCATGAAGTAACCGGCCCGCAACCACAGCGTGTCCACTCCGGGGACGGCCGACAGGCGCCGCTCGAAGCGGTGGAGCCCGGCGACCGGTCCGGTGCCCTCGGCATGCTGGGCTCCCCAGCTGCTGAGCCCGACGACGCGGGTCACCCCGGACGCGGCGACCGCCCGGGTCAGGGCGGCCGCCACCTGGTCCTGGAAGGCGCCGAAGTCGGGATGGTCGGGTATGTAGTTGGGCTGGATCACCGCGTAGACGCCGTCCGCGCCGCGGAAGGCGTCGGTCAGCGCGGCGGTGTCGGTCTGGTCGGCCTCCCACACCTCGGCGCCCCGCTCGGCAAGGCCGGCGAGCCGCCGGGCCGACCGGCCGACGGCCCGCACGGGGTGCCCCTGCGCCAGCAGCCGCTCAGCGGCTGCCCGTCCGGTACGGCCGCCGGCCCCGGTGACAACGAACATCGACTGCTCTCTTTCTCTCACGCCTCGGGACGGTAGTCATCCGCTCGGCCGGGCGGGTAGGAGCGGCACACCCACCCCCGGGTGCGCGCGGACGCCCGCGCACGGCAGCGGAAAACGCGTCCCTAAGCTGGTGGCATGGGCGTTTCGAGCAGCCGCGGCGATGACGGCGGGACACTGGCGGGCTTCCTGCGCGCCAGGCGGAAGCAGGTGCACCCTGAACAGCACGGGCTGGTTCCGGGGGCGAAGCGCCAGGTGCCGGGGCTGCGCCGGGACGAGGTGGCGTTCCTGACAGGGATCAGCACCGACTACTACATACGCCTCGAACAGGGCAGGGAACGGCGGCCGTCCCGCGCGGTGGTGGACGGGCTGTGCACTGCGTTGCTGCTGGACACCGCGGCGGCGCGGTATCTGCGTGGGCTCACCGCCTCGGCCGGTGAGACGTCCACGGACGGAGCGGGCCCCGGCATGGGCACGGAACGGCTGGCGGAGGTGCACCGGCTGCTCGGTTCCCTGTCGGTGCCTGCCCTGCTGGTGAACCGGTGGCTCGACATCGTGGGCAGCAATACGCTCGGCACTCTCCTCCACGAAGGGCTGGAACCCCGGGACAACTATGCCCGCATGGTCTTCCTCGCCCCCGGGGCGCAGTCGTTCTTCGCCGAGTGGTCCGAACTCGCCCGCTGCACGGTGGCGGCCCTCCGTGCACAGACCGGCCACGAGGTGGCGGCGGCCCGCCCGACCGGGCTGGTGGACGAGCTGGCCGCCGGCAGCGAGGTCTTCCGTACCTCGTGGAACGAGCACCGCGTCTACGAGAAGGCGATGGACCGCAAACGGCTCCGTCACCCGCGCGTCGGCCCTCTCGCGCTCAACCAGCACGTCCTGGATCTGCCGGGAGGCGACGGCCACCGGATCTGGGCCTACCATCCGGCGGACGAGGCGACCTCGAACGCCTTGGCCCGGCTGGAATCCTCGGCGTTGCCGGATTCCCCGGCCGGCCGTCGTACGCGATGACCGTCGCCTTCCCCGCTATCTTCTTCGCGGTTCCGCAATGGGACCGCCGGTCTCCGGGCCCGGCATGGCTGGTTCCCCTGTCGAAGGCATGATCTGGGGGGGGTGGTGCCGCCGGGCCCGGGAGGCGCCGTCGGAGACGCTGATGAGAGGCCCGACCACCGCCTGGCCGAGCGCAAGGCCCGGCCGCTTGCGGGCGGGCCGGGCCGGGCGGGAGCCGCGGGTGCCCCGCGGCGGATGTCATCCGTGGGTCAGATCTGGTTCTCGCCTCCGTCGACGTACAGGTTGGCGCCGAGGATGAAGCTGCTCTCGTCGGAGGCGAGGAACGCCACGAGCCCGGCGACCTCCTCCGGGCGCCCCAACCGGCCGAGCGCCGCGGTTCGGGCGAGCTGCGCCCTGACGCCCGCCGCGTCCTCCTCGCCGAAGAGGTTCGTGATGCCGGGGGTGTCGATCGGGCCGGGCGAGATCGCGTTGACCCGGATGCCGCGGCCCTTGAGGGTGTTGGCCCAGGTCCGCGCGAAGGAACGGACGGCGGCCTTGGACGCCGCGTACAGGGTGAACGTCTCCTGGCCGTTGTCGGCGGCGGTGGAGGCGTTCAGGATGACCGAGGCGCCGTCGTTGAGCAGCGGCAGCGCCTTCTGCACGGTGAACAGCGTGCCGCGCACGTTGATCCCGAAGATGTGGTCGAAATCCTCCTCGGTGATCTGCCCCAGGGTCGCCAGCGAGGCGGTCGCCGCGTTCGCGAACAGCACGTCCAGCCCCTGGCCCCGAGCGCGAACGGCGTCGTAGAGCCGGTCCAGGTCGGCCGGGTCCGCGATGTCGCCCGCCACCGCGGTGACCCTCGCCGCGCCGATGGTCTCCACTGCCGCGTCCAGCTCGGTCTTGCGCCGGCCGGTGATGAACACATGCGCACCCTCGTCCGCCAGCCGCACGGCGGCGGCCAGGCCGATCCCGGTGCTGCCGCCGGTGACGACGGCGGTCCTGCCTTCCAGCTGTCCCATGTGAATGACCTCCCTCTATTTAAGTACCGATCGGTACTGAACGAGAACGTAGCACTTCCGCACCGGTCAGTACAGAAGAGGTAGGATCGAGGACATGGAGACGCAGCGGAGGGCGCCGATCGGCCGGCCGAGAGGATTCGACGCCGACGAGGCCCTGGAACGGGCCATGCGGGTCTTCTGGGAACGGGGCTACGAAGGCGCCAGTCTCACCGACCTGACCAGCGCCATGGGCATCACCCGCACCAGCATGTACGCGGCCTTCGGCAACAAGGACGACCTGTTCCGCAAGGCGCTGGAGCGTTACGCCGAAGGCCCCGCCTCGTACGGAGCCCGGGCCCTGCGGGAACCGACCGCCCAGCAGGTGGCCACCGCGTTCCTCGGCGGCTCCGTCCGCACCACCACCCGCCCCGGCTGCCCCGCCGGGTGCTTCGGCGTCCAGGCCTCCCTCGCCGCCGGCGACACCGCACGCACCGCCCGGGACGCCCTCGCCGCCTGGCGCAACGAGGGCACCGCCCAGCTCCGCGACCGGTTCCGGCGGGCCGTGGACGAAGGCGACCTGCCCCCGGACTCCGACCCCGGAGTGCTCGCCCGCTACATCATGACCGTGGCGAACGGCCTGGCTGTCCAAGCCGCAAGCGGCACCACCCGCGAGGAACTCCAGCAGGTCGCCGACGCGGCCCTGCGCAACTGGCCGCCCGCCTGAGGGGTCGAGGCCGCTCAGGCTCTGCCGGAACGGTAGACCAGCAAGGCGATCTGCACGCGGTTGTTCAGATCGAGTTTGGCCAGGATGTGCGAGACATGGGACTTGACGGTGGGAATGCTCATGTAGAGCTCGGACGAGATCTGGGCGTTGGTCCGGCCCTGGCCGATGGCGACCGCGACCTCCAGCTCGCGTTCCCCCAGGAGGCCGAGCAGACGCCGGGCCTCGGAGTCGGGTGCGGGAGCGGGGGTGTCGGGCGGACCGGTCGTGACCGTGCCGATCAGCTGGCGCAGGGCTTCGGGCGACATGACCGGCTCGCCGGACGCGGCCCGGCGTACGGCGTCGATGATCCGGTCGGGGTGGGTGTGCTTGAGGAGGAAGCCGGCGGCCCCGGCCTGTAGCGCACGCAGGACGTAGCCGTCGGTGGTGAAGGTGGTCAGCACCACGATCTCCGGGGCGCCGGTACGGGCCCGCAGGCGGCGGGTGGCCTCCAGGCCGTCGACGGCGGGCATCCGGATGTCCATGAGGACGAGGTCGGGAGCGTGCCGGTCCACCAGCGTCTCGACCTCGCTGCCGTCGGCCGCCTCGGCGACGACCTCGATGTCGTCGGCGGCGGCGAGCATCATGCGCAGTCCGGCGCGTACGAGGGCGTCGTCGTCGACGAGCAGGACGCGGATCATGCGGGCCACGGCAGCTCTGCCCGGATCCGGTGGGTCTTCCCGTGGCGGCCGTAGGTGAGGGTGCCGCCGACGAGAGCCGCGCGTTCCTGCAGACCGATCAGGCCCAGCTCGCTTCCGGGCAGTCCCGGCTTGGCGCCTTCGGGTACCACGTTGGTCACCTCCACGGTCAGTCCGGAGCCCGCCGCCCCGCGCACCGTGACCGTCACCGGCTGTCCGGGCGCGTGCTTGCGGGCGTTGGTCAGGGCTTCCTGCACGATCCGGTAGGCGGTCCGCCCCGTGGCCCGGGGCACCGCTCCCCCGTCGGTGACGGACTCCTCCAGGTCGATCCGCATTCCGGCCGTACGGGACTCCCGCACCAGATGGTGCAGGTCGGCCAGCTCCGGCTGAGGCGGTTCGGAGCGCGTGCCGTCCCCCACCGGGGCGCGCAGTACGCCGAGCACCTCCTGCAGGTCCTCCAGTGCCTGGTGGGCGCTGGAGCGGATGACCGCAGCGGCCTGTTCGACCTGGTCCGCGGGCGCTCCGGGGTTCACCTCCAGCGCCCCGGCGTGCACGCTGAGCAGGGACAGGCGGTGCGCGAGGACGTCGTGCATCTCGCGGGCCAGCGATTCGCGTTCACGCTGCCGGACGTGGTCGGCGCGCAGGGCCGCCTCCGTTCTGGCGTGCTCGGTGCTCTCGTGCAGCACCCGCAGAAACGACCCCCAGCCGACGGCGGCGCACACCAGCACCCCCACCAGCACACCCCCGGTCCGCGCCGTCATCGACAGCTTCACGTCGGTGAGGAAGGGGTGCAGCGCGAAGTACAGGACGAAGGGCAGCAGAGAGATCGCCGTGACGGTCAGAGCGGTCCGCCAGGGGCGGGTGGCGGCGACGGTGAACAGGGCGATCAGGCCCGCGGGAAGCAGCGGCCAGCTGATCGACAAGAACATCAGCAGTACGGCGACGGAGGCCGGCCACCGGCGCCGCCACCACAGCAGCGCACTGCCCGCCGGCGGGACCAGCAGATTCGCATGGCCTTTGAGCGGCGCGGGAAGCAGCTGGTCCACCGCGAGCGGAATGGGCGAGGTGAGTCCCGGGTGCAGCCATACGCCCTTCGCGTGGCCCGTGGCCGAAGAATTGGCATAGCTCGCGGCCACCGAAAGGGCCGCTGCCCCGATGACGGCTGCCACGTCGATGATCCGGCGACGACGGGCCGGAGCTATTTCCTTCCAGATCACAGCAGCGAAGCATACGCAGCGCGCGGCCCGGCAACCACCTCAAGGCGGCGGTGAATCCGCTCGCAGGCCATTTCCCTACCTAAGTACATTTCCGCCGCCGGGACTCATACTTTCGTCACCGCATGGTGCCGACTTTTCACCGAAGCCGCGGCAGACGCCCGCCTTTAGCGTTCCGCCGTGAGCTGTTCCAGGACTCCTGTCGCCGCTCTGTTGTTCCAGTCCGCCCTCCGAATGCGTTCGCTTTCCCCTCGCCCGAACGCGTCCCAGGGAGAAATCAGGAGATCGCCCCTTCATGCGCATCGCGTTCTTGTTGCACAACGCCTACGCCATCGGCGGAACGACCCGGACGACGTTCAACCTGGCCGCGTCCCTCGCCGGCCAGCACGACGTACGCCTGGTATCCGTTTTCCGGCATCAGGCGGCGCCTTCGCTCGCAGCACCGTCCGGCGTGCCCCTGACCGCCCTGGTGGACCGCCGCGGGTCCGCGGCGGACATGGCGGATCCGCGCGCCGCACAGCCCGGTGTCCTGTTCCCCGCGGGTGAGAGCCGCGCCGGCCAGTACCACCGCCTCGCCGAGCAGCGGATCGTCGACTGGCTGGCCGCGACCGACGCGGACGCCGTGATCAGCGCCCGCACCGGGCTCAACGTGCTCCTCGCCCGCTTCGGGCCGCCCGGGGCCCTGCGCATCGGCCAGGAGCACCTCACGCACGACAGCCATCCGCACCGCCTGCGCCGCGAGCTGCGGCGGTGGTACCCGCAGCTGGACGCCCTGGTGACGATGACGCGGGCCGACGCACAGGCCCACCGCGCCGGTCTGCGCCTCCCGTACGGCATGGTCGAGGCCATACCCAACAGCGTGCCCGCCACCGCGGCGGGCCCGGCCGACGGCGCGGCGAAGGTCGTGGTGGCGGCCGGGCGCCTGACCCGGGTCAAGCGCTACGACATGCTCATCGACGCCTTCGCCCGGGTCAGCGCGCGGCGTCCCGACTGGACGCTGCGCATCTACGGCGAGGGCCCGGAGAAGGACCGCCTCGCCGCGGACGTGGAACGCCGCGGTCTGGGCGGCCGGGTGCGGCTCATGGGGGCCGTGACCCCGCTGGACGCGGAGTGGGGCAAGGGGTCGATAGCGGCGGTCACCTCGGCGCAGGAGTCGTTCGGCATGACCATCGTGGAGGCGATGCGCTGCGGCCTGCCCGTGGTCAGCACGGACTGCCCGCACGGCCCGCGCGAGATCCTCCGCGACGGCATCGACGGCCTCCTGGTGCCCCGCGACGACGTCCGCGCCTACAGCGCCGCCCTGCTGCGGCTCATGGACGACCGGCAACTGCGTACCCGGATGGGGGCGGCCGCCCGCGAACGCGTCACCCGGTCCTTCGACCCCACGGATGCCGCCCGCCGCTACGACGCGCTGCTGACCACCTTGCGCGCCCGCCGCACCGCGCCTTCGCCGGGTACGCCCGGGCCGCGCCGGGAGAATGTGCTGCTGGGGACGGCCGCGCTGCACCGGGCCACCGGCACGCTGCTCGCCCGCGGGGCGCTGCGCCGCCTGCGCCGTACCCCACTGAGGCCCGGCAGCCGGACGCGGACGCCGCCGGCAGCGGGCTCCTGACCCTTGCGCGGTCGTTTGCGTACGGCTGTCACGCGCGAGCCGTGACCGATCCCACGGACCAGCCCACCGACAGCGGGATTTCCCCCACTCCCCTACCGAAGTACCGCCCGCCGCCTTCATGCATTCTTTCGTCACCGCTTTCGCCGACTTTCCGACGATGCCGCGGCGGAACACGGTTCCTTAGCGTTCCTCACATGATCCGTCACAAGCATTCCGCCGCCGCCCGCATTGCCGGAAAAGCAGGCGCGCCCCTCCTTGCCGCCGTCACCATCACGGCCCTTGCGGGCTGCAGCACCCTGACCGGAGTCGTTTCCCCCGCCGATGTCAGGGAAGCGGCGAAGCAGGACGGCCGACGCATTCAGCCGGTCGACTGCCGCACCGCCAAGTGCGTGGCTCTCACCTTCGACGGCGGCCCCAGCGAACCGACCCCGAAGCTGCTGGACATCCTCAAGCGGGAGAAGGTGCGGGCGACCTTTTTCCTCCAGGGAAAAGGCCACACCGACACCTACCCGGACACCGTGCGCCGGATGGCGGACGAGGGCCATGAAATCGCCAACCACACCTGGTCGCACGAGAATCTCACCGAGCTCACGCCCGACGGGATACGCGACGAGATCGCCCCGGTCCAGGAGGACGTCAAGAAAATCACCGGCCACGCCCCCACCCTGATGCGGCCGCCGGGCGGCGCCACCGACGACCACATATCCGGCGTCCTGAAGAAACTGGGCCTGTCACAGATCCTGTGGAGCGTCACCGCCAAGGACTACCGGACCACCGACACCGCCCTGATCAAGCAGCGCGTCCTCGACCGGACCGAGCGCGACGGGATCATCCTGCTCCACGAGCGCTACCAGGGAACCATCCCCGCCGTGCCCGGCATCATCACCGAACTCCGCCACCGCGGCTACACCTTCGTGACGGTCCCCCAGCTGATGGCGCCGGCCCGCCCCGAACCCGGCACGGTGTACCGCCCGTGAGGCACCAGCCGCCGTGCCACGGTCCCCAGGCTTCCGAACCCGTCGCGTTCGATGCGCGTGTTGTGGAAGTGGACAACAGGCACGTACGTTCCTGTTGGGATCGGCCGAACAACCGGATGCTTCCACGGAGCAATCTGGGCTGCCCGGACAGCAGTCCGGCCGGTCCGGTTCTTTGCGGTGAGGAGCACCTGTGGACGCCTGTACGCTCGGCGACCTGATCGACGTCGTCGGCAGCCCGCCTTTGCGGCTGCTGAGCGCTCCCGCCGGATCCGCCGCCCCCGTCACCGAGGCGCTGCTGTACGACGCGCACGCACCGCTCCCCCATGCGCCCGGCGCCCTGCTCCTCGCGGTCGGCGTGCGGGCGGCCGCGGCCGGGCCGCTGGTGCGGGCCGCGGCGGAGGCCGGGATGACCGGGGTCGTGGTGCGGGGTGCGGACGGACCGCCGGTCGGCGAGGCCGAGGCGTACGGCATGGCGCTGCTCGCCGTGGACGAGGACGCGGCCTGGCACCACGTACACCTGATGCTGGCCTCGGCGATCGGCGCGCGGCCGGCTCAGGGCGGCGGGCTCGCGGACCTGTTCGCGCTGGCCGACGCGATCGCGGCGGCGACCGGCGGTGCGACGGCCGTGGAGGACCCGCACCAGCGGATCCTGGCCTACTCCACCGTGCCGGGTCAGCCGGTCGACGAGGACCGCCGCCAAGGCATCCTCGGCCTCCAGGTCCCCGGCAGCGTGAAGAACGCGGAACAGGTCCGGCTGGTCGTCGCCGCGGACGGTCCGGTACGGCTGCCGCCGCTCACGGCGGGCGAGCTGCCGCGGCTCGCCATCGCGGTACGGGCCGGCGGCGAAACCCTCGGCTCGGTCTGGGTGGTCGACGGCGGCACGCTCGCTCCGGACGCCGAAGCGACCCTGGCCCAGGGCGCGTCCACGGCGGCGCTGCTCCTGCTGCGCGCCCGCGCGGCCAAGGAACTGGCCCGCCACCAGAACACCGACCTCGTGCGCCGGCTGCTGGACGGTTCGGCGGATCCTTCGACGGCAGCGCACCGCCTGGGGCTGGGCACGGTTCGCGTGGCCGCGTTCGTGCTGGACTTCGCGGCAAGCGCGCCGGACGCCGAGCGGGCCTGCCTCAGACTGCTGGACGTCGTACGCCTGCAATGCGAGGCGCGCTACGGGCGGCAGGCGTGCGTACTCCTGGACGGGGTGGTGTACGCGTTGCTGCCCGCAGCCGGGGAGAACAGCGGGGCGGCGCGCGCGCCGCAGGAGCGGAAGGCGGCCCATCAGCGGCACCGGCAGCTGGCGGAGGACATCGTGCGCCAGGCCGGGCGGTCGCTGCGGGTGCCGGTACGGGCCGCGCTCGGCGAGGTGGCGCCGGACCTCGGCGGGGTGGCGGACTCGCGTGCGGACGCGGATGTGGTCCTGCGGCTGCTGCACGACGCGCTGCCGGTGGCCACGATCGACGAGGTACGTCCCCGGGCGACACTGCTGCGGCTCGCCGAGGTGATGCGGGGACGGCGGGAACTGCGGGCGGGCGCCTGGCAGCGGGTGCTGGCGGCGGACGCCGAGCAGGGCACCGACTACGCCCGCACCCTGGTGTCCTGGTTCGACGCGGGCTGCGACGTGGCGGGCGCGGCGAAACTGCTCTCCGTCCACCCCAACACCTGCCGCTACCGGCTGAAGCAGGCCGGGCG
Organism: Streptomyces rimosus subsp. rimosus; assembly: GCF_000720725.1. Classification (GTDB taxonomy): domain Bacteria; phylum Actinomycetota; class Actinomycetes; order Streptomycetales; family Streptomycetaceae; genus Streptomyces; species Streptomyces rimosus_A. Next base: position 91,533 of record NZ_JOCQ01000005.1, on the reverse strand, counting down.
GCAGCTCGGGATCGATTGGGAGGATGCCGATGAACGGCTGGTGCTCTGGTTGCAGTTGAGGGTGTTGGCGGGCGCTGGTGGGGGCGACGGGTATGGGGGCGCGGGCGCTCCTCACAATCCTTGAGGTGTGCCGTCGGTAACGCCCCCTTGCCGAGATCGGGGTTGTGGTCGGGGTACGGCGGAATTCCGCCGTACCCCTTTCGCGCGGCGCCTTCAGCGGAGGTCGCGGACGAGGTCGCCGATGATGGCGTCCACCCGGTCCGAGTCGAACGTTTCCGAGCCGATCAGCAGGGTCACGGCCCGCCGCCCGTCATCGGTGACGGCATTCCTGAATTTGTGGCCGCTTTCCATATGGCCGCTGTGTCCCCAGGTGACGAAGCCCGGGACGCGCTCGTAACGCTCGACCCCCAGGCCGTACCGATCGGCCGACGACCCGTCCGGGACGGTCTTCTTCATTTCGGCGAGCTGGGCCGGGGCCAGCAGTTTCCCGCTCATCAGCGCGGTCCAGAAAGTGGTCGCGTCGGCGCCGGTGGAAACCAGCGCCCCCGACGCATCGGCTCCGGAGACGTTCCATTCCGTCCTGTCCCGCAACGCCCCGTCCCGCTCCGCATAGCCTCGCAGGTCCGGTGCGGGAAGCGTGGTCCGGTCGCCGGGCCAGTACGTCTCGCGCAGCCCGAGGGGCTTGATGAGCCGCTCTTCGATCTCGGTGCCGATGTCGCGGCCGGTGACCTCGGTGACGATCAGGCCGGCCAGGTTGTAGTTGGTGTTGGAGTAGGCGAATCCGGACGGAGTCCGGTCGTCGGGCGGGGGCAGCGTCAGCGCCTGCTCGACGGTCTGCAGGGGGTCCATGTGATCCCAGCGGCGCGCGTCCAGGTCGCTCCAGTACGGCGCGTCCAGGTAATCGGGCAGCCCGCTGGTGTGCTGCAGCAGCTGCCGGACCGTCATCCTGCGCCCGTCGTAGAGCTCGGTGCGGATGAGACCGGGGAGATAGTGGTCCACGGTGTCGTCGAGCTTGATTCGGCCTTCGCCGACGAGTTGCAGCACGACCGTGGCCGTCCAGGTTTTGGTGTCGCTGGCGATACGGCTGTGCTCGTTGCCGGCGACCTTGCGGCCCGTCTTGAGGTCGGCGATACCGACACCGCCGTTCCAGACGCCGCAGCGTGGGCTTTTCACCGTCACGCTGATTCCTGAGGCACCGACGTCCTCCAGCGCCTTGAGCGCTGTGCGCAGGGGCCTGGAGTCACACCGTGGTGTCCCGGCCGAGGCGGCGGGCGCTGTGGTGGACACCATCGCCAAAGAGGCCGTGAAGGCCAAGGCCGCGAGAATACCCGTCCTGCATCGCAATGTTTTCTCCTGTGACGAGGTTGATTCCGGGAGCCGGTGCCGCGCGGGTGGCCGCGCGATTCCGGCCCGCCCGGCAGCGTGCTAAAGCGCGATCCATTCGCTGGAGGTGGTGACCTCTTCGAGGACGTCGGGCAGCGGCTCGACACCGAGGCCGGGGCCGGCGGGTACCTGAAGGTGGCCGTCGGCCAGGACGAACGGGTCCGTGATGTCGGTGGCGAAATAGCGGCTGGAGCCGGAGGTGTCGCCGGGGAGGGTGAATCCGGGCAGGGCGGCCAGGGCGACGTTGGCGGCGCGGCCGATGCCGGTCTCCAGCATGCCGCCGCACCAGACGGGAATGCCGTGGGCGCGGGCGAGGTCGTGGATGCGGCGTGCTTCGAGGTAGCCGCCGACCCGGGGCGGCTTGATGTTGATGACGGAGCAGGCGCCGAGGGAGATGGCCGCGGCGGCGTCGGCGGCGGACTCGATGGATTCGTCCAGGCAGACCGGGGTGCGCAGCATCCCGGCCAGTGCGGCGTGCTGGACCATGTCGTCGTTGGCCAGGGGCTGTTCGATCAGCAGGAGGCCGAAGTCGTCGAGTTTGGTGAGCTGCCGGGCGTCCGCCAGGGTGTAGGCGGCGTTGGCGTCGACCTGGAGGAGCAGTTCGTCACCGTGGCGCTCGCGGACGGCGCGTACCGGCTCGACGTCCCAGCCGGGCTCGATCTTCAGCTTGATCCGGACGTAGCCCTCGGCCAGGTAGGCGTCCACGGCGTCGAGGAGTTCGGGTACCGAGTCCATGATTCCGACCGAGACGCCGCAGGGAACCCGGTCCCGCGCGGCGCCCAGGTAGGAGCCGAAGGACTCGTCGGCGCCGCGGAGCTGGGCGTCCAGCACCGCTGTCTCCAGCGCGGACTTCGCCATGCGGTGGCCGGTGAAGGGCGCGAGGACGCGTCCGACCACGTGCACGTCCACCCCGTCCTTCGGCAAGGCGGGTATGAGGAACCTGCGCAGGACGTCCTGGGCGCCGTCGACGTGCTCGGAGCAGTAGCGGGGCTCGGACATGGCCGCGCACTCGGCCCACCCTTCCCCTTCTGTGGTGACGACGCGGACCAGCAGCACATCGCGGCTGGTCTCCACGCCGAAGGAGGTGCGGAACGGGGCGACGAGCGGCATCGCGATCCGGCGCAGCTCGACTCCGGTGATCTTCGCTTTCACGGGTGGTGACTCCTCTTGCGGGCGGTGCGGCATGGCGCTGGGATGAGGCGGGCGGTCAGGCGTGGGTGGCGGGGCGCTCGACCACGTAGCGGCGGCGTTCGTGGAGGCCGACGACGCGGGCGCCTTCGGTGAGCAGGCCGCCCAGGGTTTCCCGTACGGCCAGCCGCCAGGCCCGGGCGGCGCCGGGATCCGTGCGGCGCAGCGCTTCGATGTCGTCGGGCAGGTCGATGAGCACGGTCCCGGCGTCGGTCCTGGAGATCTCCGGGCGGCCTTCGTGATCACGGACGCTGTGCGCGGCGCCGGCGGGGAGGCCGGTCACCTCAAGCGGTGCGGGCGCGGTGCCGGGCGGGGCGGATGCCGTCCCCGGCGGGATGGGTGCGGTCCCGGAGGGGGCAGGCGCGGTGAGGTCCCAGGCGGCCAGGACCCGGTCGGACGCGTCGCCGCCGTTGATGGCGTCGTCCATCGCGCCGTAGAAGGAGGTCAGGTACTCCTCCGGGCGGGCGCCGAGTTTGACCAGGTTGAAGTAGGCGTTGCGGCGGATGAGCGGGTCGTAGGTCCAGGTGATGCGCGTCAGGCGGCGGGCCAGTGCCCACTGCCGCTGGTGCGTCTTGAGGGCAAGGCCCACGCCGCGTCCCATGACGGCGCCGGTGATGTGCGAGTGCAGGCTGGTGCCTATGGGTTCGCCGAGGAAGGCGACGGATGCCCCCACCAGGCGGCCGTCCTCGTACGCTCCGGCCACATAGTTGCCCGCGTGGGAGAGGGCCCGCATGACCTCGCCGGAGATCGGCGAACTGCCGGGCTCGCTCCCCCAGATGTCGGCGTAGAGAAGGCTGACGGCCTCGAAGTCCTCCATGAGGTGGAGTTCCCGGACGGTCGGCCCCTTCATCGCAGTGCTCCGACGAGCTGGGCCAGGAGCCGGGCGCGGGCCGGCATGGCGGCGGTGACGACGTGCTCGTGGTCGGCGTGCGCGCCGTCGCCCACCGCGCCGAGGCCGTCGAGCGTGGGGCAGCCGGCCCCGGCGGTGTAGTTGCCGTCGGAGGCGCCGCCGACGGCCGCCTGCCGCAGCGGGCCGAGGCCGAGCCGTACGGCCTGTTCGGTGGCCAGGGCGAACAGCTCCCGGGAAGCCTCGGGCCCCAGGGGCGGACGGTTGGGACCACCGTCGACCTGCACGCGGGCGCCGGGAATCCGCGGCTCAAGGCCCCTGATGAGCTGGTCGACCGCTTCCTGCGCCGCGGCGTTCGGCACCCGGACGTCCACGCTCAGCCCGGCCCGCGCGGGCACGGTGTTGTTCGACGTGCCGGCCCTCATCAGGGTGGGAGTCACACTCGTACCGGGCCCGGTCGAGGCGGTGACGGTGTCGGCCACGCTTCCCAGGGCGAGCAGCTGGTGGGCGAGTTCGGTGGCCGCGTTGACCCCCTTCTCCGGTTCCAGCCCGGAGTGGGCGGCGCGCCCGCGGACGGTGATGTCGTAGAGGGACACGCCTTTACGGCTGGTCTTCAAGGCCCCGCCGGGTGCCGAGGGCTCCAGGACGAGCGTGGCCGAGCACTGCCGCGCGAGGTCCTCGATCAGCGAACGGGAGGTGGCCGAGCCGGTCTCCTCGTCGCCGGTGACGAGCACGCACAGGCCGTCGAGGGAGGGCAGTGAGGCCAGGGCGTGGAACATCTGGACCAGACCGGCCTTCATGTCGAAGACCCCGGGGCCGCGGGCGATGCCCTGCTCCACCGACCAGGGGTGGGTCTTCAGGGAGCCGATCGGCCAGACGGTGTCGTGATGGCCCAGCAGCAGAATGCGCGGGGTTCCGAAGGTCCACTGCACGTGGGTGATGCCCTCGATGTCCAGCGTCCGGGGCGCGGCGCCGAGCAGCCGGCGTCCCTGCGCCGCGACCACCTGGCCGCTGCGGGCCACGGCTGCGTGGTCGTCCGAGAAGGACTCGCAGGAGACGAGTTCTTCGAGGTCGGCGAGCATGGTGTCCAGGGAAGGGGCGGACGGAGCGGGCGGGGTGGACGGGGTGGTCGGGGTGGACGGGGTGCTGTCCGCGGCCGGTGCGGGGTCCGCTTGCGGGAAGAGACGTGCGGGGTGGTGTGGCACGGGGTGGGTCTCCGGAGGTGGGGTGTTGAGCATCTTGAGCGTCTTGGCGGGGCGGTGGGGCGTTGACGGGGGGCAGGACGACGGATCGGGTCGCTTCATAACGCCGAACAGGCAGGCCAGAGCCATATCGGTAGCGAGTTGGAAAGCTGGACGGACCTCAGCCCGGGTACGTGCTTACAAGCCCATGTGTGCTGCTCATGGGCCCATGCACGTGCTCATGAGCCGTCGCAGGTTCCCGCCGAGCACCTTCAGGACGTCCTCCTCGGGCAGGCCCCGGCGGATCAACGCCTCGGTGACCAGCGGCATACCGGCCGGGCCTTCCAGGCCCGGGAAGTCGAACAGGGGGTCCTCGTCGTCGGCGTTCTCGCAGCAGGGCGGGGTGACGTCCGCCATGACCTCGCGGATGAAGTCCGACCCGAGGCCGACGTGGTCGATCCCGGCCACGGAGACGACGTGTTCGATGTGGTCGACGACCCGGTCGACGCTCACTTCCGCCTGGTCGTCGGTGAGGAAGTCCGGCACGAAGTTCACGCACACCAGGCCGCCGGTGGCGGCCACACCCCGGATCTGGTCGTCGGTGAGGTTGCGGTGGTGATCCCGCAGGGCGCGGGCACAGGAGTGGGTGGCGATCAGCGGGCGGGTGGCGAGCTCCAGGACGTGGGAGACGCCGCTCGCCCCCAGGTGGGAGATGTCGAAGAGGATGCCCAGGCGTTCCATCTCCTCCAGCGCCCGGACCCCGGAGGCGGTCAGCCGACTGCCGGTGGCGTCCTCCCGGCTGCCGTCCGCGAGCGGAGTACGTCCCCAATGGGCGATCGAGGCGATCCGCACGCCGAGCCGGAACAGGGTGGAGAACAGCTCGACGGAGGCGTCGATGCCCGGCGCGCTCTCCAGGGCGAGTACCAGGGCGATCTTGTTCTCGGCGAGGGCCGCGTCGATGCCGGCACCGTTGCGGCACAGGGCGACCTGATCGGCGTTGGCCTCGGCGAGGACATGGGCACATTCGATCATGCGGAGGGTTTGCCGGAGCGCCCCCTCGGGTCGGTACTGATCGTCGATGAACACCGGCAGGACCTGGATGCCGATACCGCCCTCGCGCAGCTGCGGCAGCCACCGCTCCCGGAAGAAACTGCCCCAGCTCGCCGGGGGGCGGGCGGCAACGGCCATGAGGAGGTCGTTGTGGGCATCGGCCACGACGGCGCGGTGATGCAGGTCCACGGACACGACGGAGCCTTTCGTGTGGAAGTGAGCAGTGGAGGTGAGCAGATGTGACCCGGCCCCCGCCCGAGTAAGGGACACAGCGCCGCGCGGGAAGGACTCAGGCGAGGTCGGACGCGAAATTCAGACTGAACTGCGCCGCAGCGTACGCAGGGCAGACCCCCGGGTTGTTGGTCCGAGGGAACGAACTTGCGGGTCACCTTTTGGGCATGCGGACAATGCCGGGGCATCGAGGGCAGCTGGGAGGGCGCGGCATGGTGGGGCCGGTATTCGGGGCAGCGGGTGCCGTTGTCGAACGCCGCGAGCAGACGCGCCCGCGAACCGGCCGGGGCGGGGGCGGACCGCTCGATGGACTCGGCCAGTTGGCGGCCCGGCAGTCGGCGGCCCGCCCCGGCACGCGGGGCGGGTGTCCCTCACCCGCCGGAGACAAGCCCGGCCAGATGCCGCAGCGAGTTGCTGAGGTGTTCGGGACCGAACGGCGGGAACCGCAGGTACTCCCGGATGGACTGCGGCACCGCCGACCAGTCGTAGGTGAGCGTGACCTCCGTCCCGGACGGGCCGAGCGGCACGAGGTCGTAACGCCAGAACCAGCCGCCGAACTCCAGGCGGCCGTCGTCCTTCTCCTGCCCCGTCAGCCAGCCGATGGCGCTCGGCGGGTCGAGTACCTGGATCTTGTTGGCCACCTGGTAGTCACCGTCCGGGTGATCGGCGTGATACATGGCCATCCGGAAGATCTGCCCCACCGCGGTCAGCGGCGCCCGGTCGACGGGTTCCCGGATCCAGCCGGTGCCGTCGATCGCCGCATGCGCCGTCGGGTCCGCCAGCACCGCGAACACCTTCTCGGCGGGCGCGGCGAGGGTCAGGGTGGCGCTCACGTTCTCCTGGTCCACGATGTGCACGCTCCTCGTCATCTCGTCTCGGACTTCCCGCGGGCGCGGCAAGATGCGGCCATCGTGCCGGGAGGACCGGGAACGCGGTCCCGGCGGGTCAACTCCGCGCCATATCGGCCCAAGAGGTAGGAGCCAGTCCGGTCTGCCGCCGGAAGAAGGTGGTGAAGTTCCCGGTGTCGCGGAATCCGAGGTGGTGTGCGCAGCGGCCGACCGGTAGGTCGGTGTGGGCGAGCAGCCGTTTCGCTTCGAGCAGGATGCGCTGGTCGAGGAATGCCTTGGCGCCGGTTCCGGCGGTGGCGCGGGTCGCGCGGGTGAGGGTCCGTACGTCGTAACCGAGCGCCTTTGCGTAGTCGGCCACTTGGTGCCATTGGGCGAAGTGTTCCTCGACCGCGGTGCGGTAGGCGTGGAAGATCTTGAGCGGCCGGTCCCCGGCGGCGCCGGGGGGCGGCGGGGCGGCCGGCTTGGGGAGTACGCGCAGGAGCAGTGCCGCCAGGAGGTGGGCGAGCAGCGCCGAGGACGCCAGATGCGGTGACCGCACCGCCGCGCGGTGCTCGCGGTCGAGGTGCTCGGCGGCCAGCACGGCCAGCGGGAGGACCGGGGCCGGCAGTTGCCAGCAGGCGGGGGCGGTGACGTTCGCGGTTTCGAGGCCGGGGTCGGGCAGGAAGCCCGGCCGGAAGAGGATCAGAGGGCCGTCGAGACGATCGACGTCGCTCCATCGGTGCACCGCACCGGGCCTGATCCACACGACGCCGCCTTCGTGCAGCCGGTGGTGTCGGAAGTCCGCTTCATGGGCGCCGCTGCCCGAGGTGATCAGAGCGAGGACGTGGAAGTCGGGGCGCTGCAGCTGCGTACGCCGCCTTTCGGTGTCGGCCTTTCGCAGCGCGGCGAAGCTGAGGACCTCCACGCCGTAGGAGGCACCGACGGCGGGGAGATATCGCAGCTGCCGTACCGCAGAGTGTCCGTTTTTCACAAGAGGTCGGTCGCTTTTCCGTAGGGCTGGTGGATGCACCGGCATAGCGTCGTTTTCGTCATCACGATTCGTGGGCAGGACGGACGGCGCTGTCGGCGCGTGTCCCATGGGTTCAGCCACCTGCCGCGGTATTGAGGAGAGGCGCGAGAATGTCGAATTCTACAAATGGTGTGGCTGCGGCTGCCACCAGGGCCGTGGCTGTGGCGGGCGGATCCCTGGACGTACGGATCGGGGGTGGGAGCAGCGGTCCCGCGCTGGTTTTCACGCATTACTGGGGCGGCTCGGCGGGCACCTGGGACGAGGTGGTCCGGTGTCTGCCGCCGGAGCGGACCACGGTCCGTTTCGATCAGCGCGGCTGGGGTGCCTCGCGGGGACTGCCGGGGCCGTACCACCTCGATCAGCTCGCCGACGATCTGCTCAGGATCGTCGAGGCATGCGTCTCGGGGCCTTTCGTCCTCGTCGGCCACTCGATGGGCGGCAAGGTCGGCCAGCTGGCCGCGGCCCGGCGTCCCGCGGGGCTGGCCGGGCTGTTCCTGGTCGCGCCTGCTCCCCCGCTGCCGGCTCCGGCCGTGACCGAGGAGTACCGGCGGGGCCTGTCCCACGCCTACGACTCGCCGGAGGCCGTCGGGCACGCCCTCGATCACGTCCTGACCGCTGTCGCCGTGTCACGGACGGTACGGGACACGGTCGTCCGGGACAGCCTCGCCGCTGCGGCCGATGCCCGTACGGAGTGGCCGCTGCGCGGAATCGCACGGGACGTCACCGGGGAAGCCCGCCGCATCGCCGCCCCTGTGGCGGTGCTGGCCGGGGAGCACGACAAGGTCGAGCCGCCCAGCGTACTGCGCGAGTGCCTGCTGCCATACGTTCCGCACGCGACCATGACCACCGTCCCCGGGGCCGGGCACCTGCTGCCTCTGGAGGCTCCCGAGGCGGTCGCCGAAGCCCTGGGCGAATTCCTCGCTGCCGTCGGCGAGTAGGCAGGAGGACCAGGAGGGCGTGACGCGAGGACCGGGAGGGCGTGCTCGCGCTCGCTCACCAGGCGCGGCAGGCCCTCCGCTCGCTCACGACGTGCGGCGAGCCCTCCAGAGGTCGCGGAGCAGCGCGATCTCGGCCATGTGGTGGATGAATTCGAGGCAGGTGCCCGACAGTACGGCGATGTAGGGGTTGTCGGGGTCGGAGCTGTACGGGTACTGGGAGAAGCCGACCGTGTCGAGCTGCTCGTCGGTGACGGCGCCCACGCTGTCGCGCCAGCGGTCGATCAGCTCCCAGAACCGTTCGACCGCGACGGCGGCGCGGGGGCTGAAGTCGACGAGCAGTTTCGGCTCCTGACGCCGTTCGCCGAAGGTCCACTCCCATTGGCCCGCCAGGTGGAAGTGGAGGTGCCCCAGCCGCCACGCGATGGTGGTGACCGGTGTGTCGTCGGGCTCCGGGACCCCGGTGTGGGCGAGGACCTGCCCGACCCGTTCGACGCCCACGCCCCAGTCGTCTGCGATCTTGGTGACGGACATCCCGCCGGCGGCCTGCCGGGCGATCTCGGCGTACTCGCTCGCCGGGATGTCCGGGGCGCCCAGGTCGAGCAGCCATTCGCCCGGCCCGAACGCCCTGGGCGTCGACGCCTCGCCCCGGCGCCGGATCGACCAGCACCCGGGCACCGGCTCCCACAGGTACTCCGCGTCGCCCAGCCCCGTCAGCCGTACCTGGGCCATCTCCCTGGCCTGGTCGAACTGGGCGAGCAGCACGCCCAGACGGTCGGTCCGTACGCCCTCCGGCTCCATGCCGGCCCCCTTCGCGGTCGCCTCGCGCTGCATGGTGGACCGAGGCTAGCGACGTACCTCACCGGCCGCGACGGATTTCCTCGCCCGCCGGATCACGCGCAGCGGCCGGAACGGCCCGCCGCGTTCAGCGCAGCGCCGCGTAGGTCCCGGCCGCGGTGAACGCCTCGCCGATCGGCGTGATGAGCGAGGCGAGCCGGCGGGCGCCCGCGTCGCCGACCGGCGCCCACAGCGCGGCGCAGTGCTCGTCGGTCTCGGCCTCGATCCGCTCGCGTGCCGCGGCGCCGGCATCGGTTGCGGTGCCGTCGGCGTCGAGCCAGCCGCGCGCGACGAGACGTGCCGTCGCCGCGGCCCACTCCTCGTCGTTCCAGCGGCGGGTCGTACGCAGGATGCCGACCGGGGCGCGGCCCGTCGCGGCGTGCATGACGAGGCAGTCGCACGGCCCGAGGCGATGGCCGGCGAGCACGCTCAGATGGGCGTCGCCGCGCCATTCGCGCAGTACGGTGATCTGCTGCCACAGCGCGACGAGCGGATCGGCCGGGAGCGCGACCGAGGCGTTCGCGGCGGCCAGCGGCTTGCCCGCGTAGTCGGCGCCGGCGACCACCGGGTCGATCAGCGACCGCGCTTGCGCGATCTGTCCGGCCGTGAGTCCTGTGCCGACGCGTCGCAGCGCGCGGTCGGCGGCGACGAAGCGGGCGGCCTGCCACCGCTCGGGGGACGCGGCGTCCCACACGCCCGTCATGGACCGCACCGATCTGGGGCTGAAGTTGTAGAAGGCCGCGAGTACGACCTGCCACGGGACCGCGCCCATCGCGGCCGACCGGAACGCGAGGTACGCCGGTTCGCGGTCGGTCACGCCGAGCTTCGCGGCCTCCTCCGCGGTTTCGGGGACGAGGTAGATGAACAGGTGGGCCGCGTTGACGGCGAGGCTGACCTCGCGTATGGCGGCCGTGTCCATGCGCCCGGTGGTCGGGTGGGCATGGCCGGAGAGGGTGGTCGGAGGCATCGCGGTTGTTCTCCTGGTGAGGTGTGGGAACGCCGTCGGGGCCCGGGGGCCCGCCGCCATCGCGGCGAGCCCCCGGCCGTGGCCCTCGGGCAGGTATCTCGGCGGTGGCCGTCAGGCGGCTATCTCGGCGGTGGCCGTCAGCACCGCGCGGCCGAGTATGTGGCCGGCCATCGTGAAGCCGAGGACGGCCGGGGTGGCGTCGGCCGGGACGCCGATGGACTCGACGTCGAGGGCGTGCACCACGACGAAGTAGCGGTGCGGGCCGTGTCCGGCGGGCGGGGCGGCGCCGATGAAGCGGGCGGCGCGGGCGTCGTTGGGGAGTTGGAAGGCGCCCCCGGGCAGGCCCGAACCGGTGTCGTCGCCCGCGCCCTCGGGCAGTTCGGTGACGGTGGCGGGGATGTCGGCGACCGCCCAGTGCCAGAAGCCGGAGCCGGTGGGGGCGTCCGGGTCGTACACCGTCACGGCGTAGCTCCTGGTGCCTTCCGGGGCGCCGCTCCACGACAGCTGCGGGGAGCGGTCCCGGCCGCCGGGGACGCCGGCGGAGAACTGCTCGGCGGACCAGGCGGCGCCGTCGGTGACCGTGGTGCTGGTGACGGTGAAGGCGGCTGCCTCGGGGAGGCGGGCGAACGGGTCGTTGGCGCTCATCGCGTCGTTCCTTTCGACGTGCGGCCGCGGCCGGAGCCGTGACCGTGGCCGGTCATGGTGACGGCGGCCATGGGGCGTGGCGGATGCTCCGCAACGCCTCGACGCATCGACGATAACACCAATAATCGATTATCGGATCGACCGTCTATGCTGATGGTCATGACACAGACCGCCGCCTCCACCCCCTCCGCGGGAAAACAGATGCTTTCCGAGCAGGTCTACACACGCCTGCGGGACGCGATCATGCGTGGGGACCACGCCCCCGGAGAGGCCCTCAAGCCGCAGGAACTGGCCAGGGAACAGGGGGTGAGCCTGGCCGTCGTACGCGAGGCGCTGGTGCGGGTGGTCGGGGACGGCCTCGCCGACCGGCTGCACAACCGCGGCTTCGCCGTCCCCGCCTTCTCCGACCGCCGCTGGCAGGAGATCGCCGAAGCGCGGCGCACCGTCGAGCCGGTCGTGCTGCGCATGTCCGTCGAGCGCGGCGACCTCGACTGGGAGGCCCGCGTACGGGCCGCCCACCACCGCCTGGCCCGCACCCCGGCGTACGTGGCGGAGGAGGGCCGCCACTACAGCAGCGCCTGGTCCGAGGCCCACCGGGTTTTCCACCGCACGCTGCTGGAGGGGTGCGGCAACCCCGTCCTGCTGGAGACCTTCGACCGCATGTGGACCGCGAGCGAACTGGCCCGCCGCTGGTCGGCGCACCGCAACCCCGACCGGGACGGCGCCGACGAGCACCGCCGGCTGGAGGAGGCGGCGCTGGCCCGCGACGCCGACACCGCGGCCGCGGTCCTGGCCCAGCACCTCGGCCTGACCGCGAGCGCGCTGACCGACGACCACCCCGAACCCCGGGGTGACGGCACGTCACACGGCACCCGGGCCTAGAGACCTCTCTTCCTGGAGCCCTCTCTTCGAGGCCCCCCTCACCACCCCACCGGAATCTCGGCCGCCATGATCGCCATGCGGTTCGGGAGCCAGGGGACCTCGGCCGGCGGCACCGCCAGGTGGATGTCCGGTAGGCGGTCGAGGAGGCCCCGGAAGGCGATGTCGGACTGACGGCGGACCAGGTGGGCGCCGGGGCAGTGGTGACGGCCGTAACCGAAGCGCAGGTGGGGGTTGGGTGAGCGGGTGGGGTCGAAGGTCTTCGGCTCGCGGAACGCGGTGGAGTCGTAGTTGACCGCGTCCAGGGAGAGCAGGACCATGTCGCCCTTTTTGACCTGGGACGGGCCGATCCGCGCGTCGGCGGTGACGAAGCGGGGAATCGCGTTGCCCAGGACGACGCTGCACCGCAACAGCTCCTCCACGCACTGCGGCATGCTCTCCGGTTCGGCGCGCACCGCGCTGACGGCATCGGGGTGCTGGAGCAGGTTGAAGGCCGCGACGCCCAGGAAGCTCGCGAAGTCCTCGTAGCCGCTGACGAAGAGAACGGTCACGATGTTCGACAGCTGCCGCTCCGTCAGCCCTTGGTGTGCGGCGTTGAGGTCGGCCAGGCGGTCCACGAGGCCGCGTGGTGCGCCGGGGCGGCGGGCGGTCATGTGCGCGGCCATGTAGCCGCGGATCTCCTCCCAGTTGCGGGCGAGCTCCCCGGGGGTGGGGGTGACCATGGTCAGGTCCAGGTCCGCCCGTTCGGCGAGCCAGGCGCGGTCCTCGAAGGGCAGGCCGAGGAGCCGGCACATGCACTGGGCGGCGACCCACTCCGCGAAATGGCGTTGGAGGTCGCCGGGGGCGCCCTCGCGGACCATCGCGTCCAGCCCTTCGGCGGTGACCCGCGCGACCCAATCGGCGGGCAGATCGGGCTGGTCGCGGCCGAGGGAGCGGAGCACTTCGGCGCGCAGTCCGGCCTGCTGGAGGTGGTTCATGGCGTCGAGCAGTTCGGGCGCGAGGATCGGTGCGTCCTGGGCGGGGCTGTCCGCCTCGGCCAGGACGGAGCGGGCGAACGCACGGTCCCGCAGTACGTGCTGGGCCAGCCCGTAGTCGGTCACCAGCCACGCCTGCTCACCGGAGTTGGTGCTGACCCGGGCCACGGGGCAGCGGCTGCGCAGCTCGTCGAGCTCGGGAGCGAGCCGGTCGCCCCGGGTGCTGAAGGGGTAGTGCGGAAGGGGCTCGTCGTACGGGGTTCCGTCGGGCGCGGACGCTTGGGGCTGCGCGGTTCGGTTCTCAGTGGTCACGTGGTGCGGATCTCTTTCCTGGAATGGCCGGAATTGCCGAAGCTGCCGGCATCACCGTCGTGGCCGGCGTTGCCGGTGGAAGACCGGCGGTACCGGTCGTACGGCAGGCTCACCAGCGCACCGGGAGCCGGGCCGGTGCGCGCAGCGGGGTGGATTCGTCCCAGGGGATGGTCTCCGCCGGGACGGCCAGTTCGATGCCGGGCAGCCGTTCCAGCAGCACCTGGACGGCGATTCCGAGCTGCATGCGGGTCAGGTGTCCGCCGGTGCAGGCGTGGGGGCCGTGTCCGAACGCGAGGTGCGCGTTGGGGGCCCGCGTCAGGTCGAGGCGGTCGGGTTCGGCGAAGGCTTCCGGGTCGCGGTTGGCGGACGCCGGTACGGGCACGACCGCGTCCCCGGCGCGGATGTGCTGTCCGTGGAGGGTGAAGTCCTCGGTGGCGACGAGGATGTTGATGGCGTTCATGAGCGGGACGTACCGCAGCAGTTCCTCCACCGCGGTGCCGGTCCGCTCGGGCGCCTCGCGCAGCGCCTTCAGCTGCTCGGGACGGGTGAGCAGCGCGAGCAGCGCATTGCCCGTGTGCTGGATGTTGGTCTTGTAACCGGCCATGAGCATGGTGACGACGAAGCTGACGACGTCGTCGCGGGTGATCCCGCTGTCCGGCCGGCGGGCCTGTGCCAGCAGCAGCCGTATGTAGTCCTCGTCCTCGCCGTCCGTCTTCTCCTTGCGGGCGATGAGGTCGCCCGCATAGTCCTGCAGCGCGTACAGGGCCGCGAGTACCTCCTCCATCGTCAGACCGGAGGCGCCGAGGAGCGCGAGGGTGTGCGGCAGGTAGATCCCGCGGTCCTCGTACGGCAGGCCGACGGTCGCGCACAGCACCCGCAGCGGCAGCGGCTCGGCGTAGGAGGCGACGAGGTCCGCCACTCCCCCGTCGGCCCCGGCCACCATCGTGTCGAGGAGTTCCTCCGCCATCGCCCGGACGCGGGGTTCCATGAAGGCGAGCCGTCGCCTGCCGAACAGCGGCAGGACGGCACGGCGCACGCGTTCGTGGTGGGCGCCGGTCATCTCCAGGAAGGTGGGCAGGCACGGCGGCGGGGCGTCGCTCCCCTCCCGGGGCGGCCAGGCCGACAGCAGCGGCCGTACGAGCCGGGGGTCGGCGAACGCGGCGCGCGCGTCCTCGTAGCGGCTGATCAGCCAGCCCGTCTCGCCGTTGGGCAGCTGCGCCCTGACCACGGGTGCCTCGGCCCGCAGGCGGGCGTAGGCGCACGGCGGTCCCGCGGTACCGGGCTCGGCCTCCGGGACCGGTATGAGGGCTTCGTGATGGTTCATACGGTGTGCTCCGATCCCGGCGCGGAGGTGTGGGGCGTGGCGTACGACTTGCCGTGGACCGGTGCGGGTTCGGGCCGGGTGAGGTAGCCGGAGGTGAAGAAGTACTCCAGGTACCGGTCCAGCAGTGTGGCGTCGACCGGCGGGCAGTGCAGTCCGCTGCCGGCCAGCGCCTCCTCGGCGTTGCGCCGCCCCAGGGCGGGGAAGGTGCCCGCGAGGTACATCTCCTTGACGGACATGTCGGCGTTGCGGCTGCGGTCCACGCACAGGGACACGAACGGCGCCGTGGCGCTCGTCGGGTTCTCCGCGACGTGCCGCACCAGCTCGCCGACCCACTGGTCGTACGGCAGTACGCGCAGGGTGAACCCCGCGGCGCGCATCCGGTCGAGGAGGTCGGACAGCATGGCCGGGCGGGGGTTGGTCAGGTGGTACACCCGGCCGTCGGCGCGGCGGCGGGTGGCGATGTGGACCACGGACTCGGCGAGGTGGTCGACGGGGACGAAGTCCATCGGCAGCTCGATGTCGGGGGCCAGCCCGGTCTCGGCGATCATCTTGATCAGCGAGCAGATGGCCGTCTCGGTGTTGCAGGCGCCGTGCGTACGGTCGCCCGTCACCTCGTACGGCCGGTGCACGGCCACCGGCAGCCCCTGCGCGGACGCGTGGCGCAGCACCCCTTCGGCGACCCACTTGCTCTCCGCGTAGCCCATCGTCAGCCCGTCGGCGTGGGCGAGCGGCAGGTCCTCGTCCACCTCGCCCACCCCGGCGGTGCCGAATCCGGCGACGACGGCGACGGTCGAGACGAAGTGCACCGGCACCCGGCGGGGCGCCGCGATGCGGATGACCTCGCGGGTGCCGTCGACGTTGGCCGGGCGCAGCTGCTCGTAGGGGTAGAGGAAGTTGACCCGCGCGCCGTTGTGCACGACCAGGTCCAGGCTGCGGGCCAGGGCTTCGGCGTGGTCGGCGTCGAGCCCGAGCCGCGGCTGGGCCAGGTCGCCGGGGAAGCACTCCACGCGCTGCCAGTCGGCCTCGTCGAGGTGCAGCCCGTAGCGGGAGAGCGCGGTGTGCACCCGCTGCCGGGCGTGGGCCGGGGTCGTCGCCCGTACGGGGCAGTGGACGCGGGCGGCCGTCGCGCGCAGCAGTCGGTGCAGCAGGAAGCCGCCGACGAAGCCCGAAGCGCCGGTGAGCAGGACGTTCTTCGGGTCGTGCGGATGCGGTGCCGGGCCTTGGGCGGGCGGGAGGGCGAAGCCGAGTTCGCTTTCCCGGACGAAGTCGACGGCCGGCTGCCCGTCCGCTTTCCCGCCGGAGCCGCCCCGGGCCTCGTCCACGGCGGCGGTGAAGCTTTCGAGGGTGGGCGCGGCCAGCAGGGCCCTGATGAGCGAGGAGCCGAGGGCGGCGTCGAGGCCGAGCACGGCGAGGGTGCGGGTGACGGTCTCCGAGGCGAGCAGGGAGTCGCCGCCCAGGAGGAAGAAGTCGTCCTGGGGCGTGGGCCGTACGCGCAGCACCCGCTGCCACACTTCGGCCAGGACGCCGAGCAGGCCCTCGGCCTTCGGCTCGTCCGTGGCCTGCGCCGCTACGGCGCCGCTGCCCGGGACCGGACGGGGTGCGGCGGATTTCAGGCGGGCGCGGTCGGTCTTTCCGCCGCTGGTCACCGGGAAGCGGTCCAGGGGCACCAGCTCCGGGACGGCCTGCGGGGGCAGCCACTGGGCGCAGTACGCGCGCAAGGCGGACAGCGGCAACAGGCCGCCGGGGGCGGTGGCCGTGAGGTACGCGGTCAGGGAGCCCGAGTCGGCTTCGACGGCTGCTTCACCGACCTCGGGGTGGGCTCGTA
The DNA here is from genome assembly GCF_000720725.1 of Streptomyces rimosus subsp. rimosus. Classification (GTDB taxonomy): domain Bacteria; phylum Actinomycetota; class Actinomycetes; order Streptomycetales; family Streptomycetaceae; genus Streptomyces; species Streptomyces rimosus_A. The sequence goes on along the minus strand of NZ_JOCQ01000005.1, from coordinate 75,098 downwards.
ATCGGGCCTCTATCTCGTCGAGTTCGATGCGTATGCCGCGCAGCTTGACTTGGCGGTCGGCCCGGCCGCGGTACTCCAGCTGTCCGTCGGCGTGCCGTACGGCCCGGTCGCCGGTCCGGTACAGGGGGCCGCCCGGCTCCACGGCAGAGAGCGAGACGAAGCGTTCGGCGGTCAGTTGCGGGTCGCCGAGGTATCCCAGGGCCAGCCCGTCCCCGCCCACGTACAGCTCCCCCTCCTCCCCCGGCCGCGTGGCCGAGCCGTCGGGGCGTACGACGTGGCAGGTGGAGGCGCCGAAAGGGCGGCCCAGGGGGACGTGTGCCGCGTCGTCGGGAAGGGGGCTGAGCACATGGGCGGTGGAGACGACGGCGTTCTCGGTCGGGCCGTAGAAGTTGACGACGGTGGTGCCGGGGCAGGCCGCGAGGACGGCGTTCGCCAGGCGCGGGTCCATCGCCTCCCCGCCCGCGGAGACGAAGCGCAGCCGGGCCAGCGCCTCGGGGCGGGTCCGGGCCACGAGGTGGAAGACGCTCGTGGTCAGATACGCCACGGTGACGCCGTGCTCATGGATCAGCCGCTCCAGCGCGGCGGGCGAGAGCAGTTCCTCCCGGTCGGCGATCACCAGGCAGGCGCCGGTGAGCAGCGCGCCCCAGATCTCGATCGTCGAGGCGTCGGAGGACAGGCCGTAGGCGTGCAGTACCCCGTCCCCCGGTGCGGGCGGGGGTATCTCGGCGTCGGACAGGACCAGGCGGACCACGCCGCGGTGGGAGATCGCGACGGGCTTGGGGCGGCCGGTCGTACCGGAGGTGAACGCCACGTAGGCGCAGTCGGTGGCGGAGCCGGGGTGGGGCGGGCCGGTCCGGGGCGCCGCCGGGCCGGCGGGCCGGTCGAGGGAGCCGGCCTCGACCGACGCGCGTAAGCCGCGCACCCGGCGGGTGCTGCCCGGCAAGGTGACCGCGATCCGCAGTCCCGCGTCCTCGGCCATGGCCCGCAGCCGGGCCGGTGGCAGGTCCTCGTCGAGCGGTACGTACGCGCAGCCGGCCTTGAGGATGCCCACCAGCGCCACCAGCGCCTCCAGCGAGCGGCTGCCGCACACGCCGATCAGGTCACCGGGCCGGGCCCCGCAGGCGGTCAGGCGCGCCGCCAAGGCGTCGGCGCGGGCGTCGAGCTGCCCGTAGGTCACGGTGCGTTCCCCGTGCCGGGCCGCCGGGGCGTGCGGCCGCGCCGCCGCCTGCGCCTCGAACAGCTCCTGGATACGGCTGTTCCGGGGGTAGCCGGACGCGGGCGCGCCGGAGGCCGCCTGGGCCGCGGGCCGGAACAGCGGGCGTATCGGAGCGTAGACGTCGGTCATCAAGTCCCTCTCGCTTCAACGGCTTTCGTACGGTGCGTACGGTGCTGCGATGCGCAGGCGGGCGCGCTCAGCCCGTGGCGCCGCTCTCGCCGGGGCCCTCGGCGGCGGCCCCCTCGGCGAAGTCCGCCGCGAAGGCGGCGAAGTCGGCGCTGCGCCAGCGCTGTGGGCGCATGCGGAAGACGACGTCGTCCTTGAGCTGGTCCGCGGTCGCCGCCAGGTAGGCGCGCGCCTCCTCGGCGTCCAGGTACCGGTGGGCCAGGGCTTCGCGTACGGCCGGGTCCACCGGGGCCTCCGCCGTGACGGGCCCTTCGACGCTGACGAACCGGTACGGGCGCCCCTCGTCCTGCGCGCAGAGGCTGAACCGCCCTACGGAGCGCAGCAGTTGGGCCTTGACGGTCTGGCGGCCCGTCTCGACCACGATCTCGCCGCCGGGCTCGTAGCCGTACCAGACCGGCACGATCAGAGGCGCCCGGCCGCCGCTTCTGGTGTCGACGACGCCCAGGACACCGACGCGCGGTTCGGCGAGGAAGCGTTCACGGTCGTGGCGCGCCATGGCGGGCAGCATGGAAGAGCTCTCCTCCGGGTCGGGAAGTGCGGCCGAAGTGGTCCTGTTGCGAGGGGGCCGCCGCGATAACAATCTTGAGAACGAGGGGATCACTCCCCGGCCGAATGCCCGCCAAACATACGCTTTGAGCGGTTTTGAGCCGCTTCGCAGCGGCGTGACGGGAGGGACGTACGGGGTGCCCGGCGGCCGGAAACCGTGGCCGGGGAGGCGCCGCGATCGCCTCGTCCCGTACGGGGGTTACCGGCGGTGCGGCGCCGTCCCGCGCGGCGGCGGGAAAGCCGTCGGCCCGGCGGAGGACGCGCGGAACGGCGAACTGTCAGGGCTGAAACGCATGCCCGGCGCGGCCCCGTCGGGCACGCCGAGGTCGGCTCGATCGGTGCCGTCGGTGGACGTGAGAGGCGTCACGCCGGACGGGAAACGCATGGCCCGCAGCGCTCAACTCGTGGAACAGGCAGGGCACGCGGCCCGGTCGGGGTTGCGGCGGCGGCGCCCGCAGACGCACCAGGGCCAGTCGAGGCATTCGGGGCACTGGGTGTGCGGGGAGGTGACGGGCCGTCCGCAGGTGCCGCCGCGGCCGGCGCATTCCTGGATCGGGGGCCGGTAGCTGACGGCGTCGGCGAGCGAGCGTGCCGCGGCAGGCTTCGGCTCGGCCCCCTCGTCGTCCGCGGCGGGCTCGTCGCGCCGGGAGGACAGCAGCCATCCGCCCCGGCAGACCGGGCACGGTACGTCGTCACGGTCGGGCCGCTCCGGCGGAGCCGGCAACCAGCCGTCCTCGCACCGGCCGTTGCAGGCGGTGGGCGTCAGCAGCCACACCGCGACATCGTCGGGCCCGTACCCGTCACGGCGCCCGTCACCGTCCCGCCTGAGCGGACGGCCGGCCCAGCCCTGCCACCAGCGTCGCTCGACGCGGGCCGCGATCCGGGCGGCGGGATGCCGCTGGAGTTCGTCGTGGACGAGGTCGACAACAGCGGGCGGGACGGCGCCCCCACAGGCGAGCACCAGCTTGTCGGGCAGCGCGGCCAACACCGCCCGCAGCGGGTCTCTCGCACTCGCCGCAGTCTGGCACGCGTCGCACTGGTCCCGGTCCCAGGAGCGCGGGAAGTAGGTCCGCGCCCACTTGCGGCGGCGGTCCCTGCGCTTGCCGGGCTCGACATGCGTAACGCCGGAGGCGTACGCGGGACGCTGCGGCAACGGTCCGGCGCAGGTACGGCAGCGGTCCCGACAGGCACGGCAGCGCTCGCCGTTGGAGGTGGGCGCCTGACAGCCGGGACATTCCCTGCGGCACACCGCGCACAGGTGATCCTCGGGGTGGGGCTGGGCCAGCCACCGGTGCTCGCCCTGGCAGCGTACGCAGCGGCGGGTGTCGGTCTCCTCCCGGTGGGTGGCCAGAACGGGCCGTCCCGGGCACTGGTCGCAGCGGATGACGGCCCGGTCGGCGGACGGACGCAAGAACGTGCTCATGCGGCACTCCCGGCATCGGAGTGGGCGAATTGACCAGCGTAGCGGGTGGCGGGGGCGTGCCGGGGGGCGAGGGCGGTGGCGGGGGCGGCTCGGTGTCGATACTGGTTCACGTACGCGACCGGGAGGCGCACGCCGCCGGCCGCCCTTGCGGATTGCGCCCGGACGCTGAACACCGCAGCTAGATGACCACTTTCTCCTCGCTGACCATGACGGCCACGGAACTCAGGTCGATGAACTTTGCTTCATCCGGGTTGACCAGCTTCCGGTAGTTCTCGGAGGCGAAAAAGGCGTCATGGTCCTCCCAGCTGCCGAACCAGATCTCCGTCAGGCCGTCATAGGCCGGGCTCGGGTAGTTCTCGGCGTGCACCGGGTGGGACACGGCGTACTTCTTCACGTAGCGCCGCGCCTCGGGAATGGAGGCGAACAACGGGGCGTGCCGATCCCTGTGGTACTCGACGAATGCCTCGAAAGACATTCCCTCGATGCGGTTGATCATGAAGGCGAACTTGAGCACTGGCTTCTTCTTTCTTTCTCGGAGAGCCGCGTCGGCGTTCGGACGTCCGGGGCGGCAGGCCGCGCGACCGCAGGAGTTAACCTAAACGCTCACATCGATGTCAGGGGCAAGGCGCTGTGACCCGGCGCATAACGAGGAGTCGACATGCGGATCGGTGAACTGTCCGCTCGGACGGGAGTCAGCCGTCGGTCGCTGCGTTACTACGAGGACCAGGGCCTGCTCGTCAGTTCACGCTCTCCCAGCGGACAGCGTCACTACGATGACGATCACGTCCGGAGGGTGCACCTCATCCAGGCGTTCCTGGCCGCAGGCATGTCCAGCGCCACCATCGCCGAGATGGTTCCTTGCATGGCGGAGCCCAGCAGGCACAAAGCGCGGCACGCACTGGCGATCATGAACCGTGAGCGAGCCCGGCTCTCCTCGGCCATGGACGGCCTCGCCGCTGCCAGGTCCGCGCTCGACCACCTCATCGAGGACAACCGGAATTACCTGGCGAAGCCGGCAGCCGATGAACCGTGAACCGACCCGCTCCTCGGGTCAGTGACGTGTCCGGCGCTCCGACGGCACCAGGAGCAACAGGAGCAACAGGCCCAGCGCGCCCTGTCCGGCAGCACCGCACGACTGGGCAACGACTCGATCAGCACGGGCGGCACGTGGCAGCCGGTGTGGCCGGCGCTGAGTCCGGACGACGCGAATCTGGTGTGCATCGCCCGGAATCTCGACGGCTCGAACCAGTTCGCCGGACGGTGGTGCCGTTCACCGCCGCTGGATCGCCCGATGCCGTGGCCGTATCGGTCGGTGCCATGGCCGCGTTCCAGCAGGTCGTCAACGCGCCCGGCATCGTGCAGCCGGCCACCGGCCAGGCATCGGACGGCGAGCCGGGCCTGCCGCACGTCACCGTGGCCTCGGGGGGCCATCGTGGACGGCGACCCATTTTTGATCACAAACTGAGTGCGCGTACTCATGCGCGCTCCACGGCCGCCCGGCATGGTGCGGTCATGACGTACGCACCACCCGTCCCTCCTCTCCCCCGTCCGCCCCGTCCCGGGCGGCTGCCCTGGTCGCGCAGGACACCGTTGGGCTGGGACATCGCCCTGGGCATCGTGCTGTTCCTCGTGGAGGCCGCCGTATTTCTGTGGGTCGGTTTCGGGTACGGCATGGAGGTGTGGGCCGCGCAAGGGAAGCAGGCGCGCATCGATGCGGCCCACCTCGCGGAGCTCGCCTGGATGCGGCACTTCCTCATCGTCACGGTCGTGATCGCCGCGTGCGCGCTGCTGTCCCGCGCCCCGTGGACGGTGGTCTCGCAACTCCTGGCAGCCGGAGCAGTGGCCGCACTGCTCGTACTCGCGCAGCACGACTACGACCGCGCCCACCCGGGCCCCGCTCCCGCCCCCGACCCCGGTTACACGCCCTGCTACAGCGGCAGCGGGAGGTGCAGCTGAGGAATCGGGCGCGCGACCAGGCACCGTCGCACCCGGGAAGGTGACGTCGGTACGTAACGCCACGCGGCCCCCCGCCCCCGGGCTATCAAGGCGGCGACGGCACACCCGGCCGCGGACCGACGTACCGCTGACGCGGCGCGTGGCCGGGGCGCGGAAGTACCGCGCAGCCCAAGCCCGGGAGGACGAATGGAAATTGCGCTGATCGGGCGGGAACACAGCGTACGGGTGCTGCGGTCGAGCCTGGAGCGGGCGCGCGCCAGTCATGGCGGGCTGGTGCTGGTCACGGGCGAGGCCGGCATCGGCAAGACGTCCCTGGTGCGGAGCGCGGTGGACGAAGCGCGGGAGCGCGGCGGCATGCTGGTGGTGCGCGGAACCTGCTGGGACTCCGACAGCACGCCCGGTTTCTGGCCGTGGACGCAAGCCGTACGGAGCTTGCGGCGCGGCGCGGCCGCCGGTGAGTGGGAGGAGGCGGCGACGGCCGCCGGAGGAGCGCTCTCCGTCCTGCTGGGTGAGGGCACGGGGGCCGGGGACGCGCTGCGTTTCGAGCTGTTCGACGCGGTGACGACCCTGCTGACCGTGCTGTCGCAGCACCGCCCGGTGACCGTGGTGCTGGAGGACCTGCACTGGGCGGACGCCGCGTCGCTGAGCCTGCTGGAGTTCACGGCGCAGCACACCTGGTTCGAGCGGCTGCTGGTGATCGGGACGTATCGCGATGTGGAGGTGCAGCGGCCCGACCATCCCCTGCGGCCGTTGCTGCCGCGACTGGCTGCGAAGGCCACCACGCTCGCGTTGACCGGGCTGACCCCGCCGCAGGTTGCGGAGCTGGTCGCGCGTACGGTCGGTGCCCGGCCCGACGCGGCCACGACGGCGGGAATGTGCGAACGCACCGGCGGCAATCCGTACTTCGTGGAGGAGACGGCCCGCCTGTGGTCCGCCGGCCAGCCGGTGGCCGCCGTCGCGCCCGGGGTCCGCGCCGTGGTGCACCGGCGGCTGTCACTCCTTGGCGAGCCCACCGTACGGCTGCTCGGCGCCGCCGCCGTGCTGGGCCGCCGGTTCGAGCGGAGAACGCTGGCCCGTACTGCCGGATCGCCGGAATCCCTCGCCACCGGACTGCTCGGGGAGGCGGTCGCGGCCGGACTGCTGGAGCCGTCGGCGGCCGAGGCGTACGTCTTCACCCACGACCTGGTAAGGGAGACCCTGTACGACGGGCTGGCGGAGGACCGGCTCCGCCGGCTGCACGCCGCCGCCGTACGGGCTCTGCGGGACACCACCGGCGCCGGTGACCGGGCGCGGCCCACCGACCTGGCCCGGCACGCGTACTTCGCCGGCCCGGACCTCGATGCCGATGAGGCGGTGGACATCCTGGTGGCCGCGGCCCGGCACGCGGTGAGCAGGCTGGCGAGTGAGGAGGCCGTGGCGCACTACCGGCGCGCGCTCGAACGGCTCGGAACCGGCGACCCACGCCGCCACGTGCTCCTCGCCCTTGACCTCGGCGCCGAACTCCAGTTGCTCGGCGAACACGAACGCTCATGGCTGGTGTACGAGGACGCCGCCGCGCTGGCGTCCCGTACGGGCGACGCCGGACTCGTGGGCCGGGTGGCGCTCACGCTGCACCACGCGGACGGCCGGGGTGACGGGACGGGGCTCAAGATCCGGGCGCTGCGCGAGGCGCACCGTGCGCTGATTCCCGGGCCTCGCCCCCCGGCCGACGCGTCCAACACGTCCGGCACGTCCGACGCGTCCGAGGTGCCTGACGCGGGCCCGGTGGACGAGGTGGCCCGTCGCGTCGTGGCGGCCGCCCGTACCGCCGGCGACGACGACACCCTGCACCTGGGGCTGTGGGCACGCCTGCACGCGGTATGGGCACCCGGCACGGCCGTGCAGCGGGTCCGTGTGGCCGGGGAGCTGATGGAGGTGTCCCGCCGCCGGGCCGATGTGTGGATGGAGCATCTGGCGGCGTCGATGCGCTGGGTCGCCCTGCTGGAACTGGACGACCCGGGCTTTCTGCGGCAGTTCTCCGGCATGGTGGCCGGAGCGGACGCCTGCGGGCTGCCCCGTACCAGCATGATCTCGGTCATCGACCGCAGCGTCGTGTACGCGTTCATGGGCCGCTTCGCCGAGGCCGACGACCTGCTCGCGCAGACACTGGCCCTCAGCGGCACCCACGCCAACTACTACCAGTACTTCGTCGGCCACCACCGCTGGGCGCTGTCCCTCCTCCAGGGCAGCTTCCCGGCAGCGGAGCAGGCCCACCGCGCGATGCGGGGACAGGACCACCTGTACACGCAACTGCTGGCGGGCATCACGGCACTGGAACAGGGCGCCGCCTCGCACGGCCCGGTGCCATGGCCCGGGGACCACTCGTCCGACGACACGGTGGACGACACTGTGCTGGAACGCGGCATCGCCCCCCTGCGGGTCCGGCTCCAGGCGCAGAGCGCGGCGGCGTCCCGGGACCCGGCGCGCTGCGAGCAGGCACACACGGCCTTGGCGCCGTACCGGGGACAGTGGCTGGTCTCCTTGTTCGGCTGGGACATCAGCGGCCCGGCAGCCCTGTGGTCGGGCCTGCTGCACGCTGCTGAGGAGCGGTGGGAAGCAGCGGTACGGGACCTCACCACCGCCGCGCGGTCCGCCGACCGGCTGCACGCCCGGCCCTGGTCGGTACGCGCCCGTACGGAACTGGCCCACGTCTTGCTCGCCCGCGCGGACCACGACGACCACGACGACCACGACCGGGCCACCGCGCTCCTGCGCGCCACCGAAGCCGAGGCCCGCGAACTGGGCATGGCGCACATCGTCGAACGCATCCGGCCCCGCCTGCCCTCCCCCACCCCGCACCATCACCTCCAAGACGGCCATCCGGAGCGGGAGTTCGTCCGCAACGGGGCCGTGTGGCGCCTTCGTTACGCGGGCCGCACCGTCCATGTACCCGACGCCAAAGGACTGGCCGACCTGCACACGCTGCTCGGCCGTCCCGGCCAGGACGTCCCTGCCGTCCGCCTGCTGTACCCGGACAGCGCGCCTCTGGCAGCGGCGGCAGGCGCCCTCGGAAGTGACATGGTCCTGGACGAGGAGGCGAAGACTCGCTACCGGCAGCGCCTGGAACTGCTCGACGAGGAGATCGACAGGGCATCCGTCCACGGCGACGACCACGCGGCCGCGGAGTACGACCGCGAGCGGAAGGCGCTGCTCGCCGAACTCCGCAAAGCCGCCGGGCTGGCCGGACGCTCCCGCCGCCTGGGCGACGAGACCGACCGCGCCCGCAAGAACGTCACGGCCCGTATCCGGGACACTCTGCGCCGCCTGAGAGAGCACCACCCCGAACTCGCCTCCCACCTACAGGCGGCCGTGTCGACCGGAGCGATGTGCCGCTACGCACCGGATCGCGAGGTGCGGTGGCGCTTGTGAACGCCGGGCGGCCACTCGCCCCGCGAGCGCGCTCCGAACGGCCGCCCCGCACCCCCGTTACAGGCGGGGCGGCCGTCCGGCGGTGCCGGCGTTCTATGCCGGCGCCGGAGAGGGTGTCGGTGTGGTCATTTCGACCTCGGGCGGATCGTCGGTCAGGTTGCCCTCCATATCGGCCCAGGTGTCGTTCCAGGCGTACCCCTGCTCAGGCCCGCGCTGCCACGTATGAGTGACACGGCCATCCGGCCCGCGGCCGAAGGCGGAAAGAGTGCCGTGCGGGTTGAGAACCACGGCCGGGTCGTTGGTGAGGCGCCCGTGGAGTGACGTCCAGGCGGACCAGGGCCCGCCGGTGCCGGTCTGCCAACGGTGATGCAGACCATCGTCCGCACCGCGCGCGAACAACACCATCCCGCCGTCACGGCCGACAACAACGGTGGGGCGCCCGCGGACCGAACCCTCCATGTCCACCCAGGTGTCATTCCAGGCGTACCCCTGCTCCGGCCCCCGCTGCCAGGTATGCGTCACCCGACCCGCCGCATCCCGGCCGAACACCGACAACGCACCGTTCGGACTCAGCACTACGGCCGGATCACTGACCAGGCGGCCGTGCAACGGCGTCCAGGCCGACCACGGCCCACCCGTACCCGTCTGCCAGCGGTGATGCAGACCGTCGTCCGCACCGCGCGCGAACAACACCATCCCGCCATCGCGACCGACGACAACAGTGGGACGGCCGCGCACTGAACCCTCCATATCCGCCCAAGTGTCATTCCACGCGTAACCCCCTTCCGGTCCGTGCTGCCACGTATGCGTGACTCGCCCGTCCGGATCGCGGGCAAACACCGACAACGCACCGTTCGGGCTCAACACCACCGCCGGATCACTCGCCAGACGCCCGCCCAATGACACCCAGTTGGGCGCCCACTCCCCCGCCTCCGACTGCCACGTATGCCACACAGCACCGTCATCACCACGGACGAAGACGACAAGCTTGCCGTACCGGCCCACCAAAGCCCACGGCCGCCCCACCGCACGCCCCGCAGGACGCCCCAACGCGGTCCACGCCGACCAGGCCCCACCCGGAGCGCTCTGCCAACGATGCGTGATCCCCCCACCCGCATCGACCCCGAAGATCACCATCCCGGAACCGGTGTCCACCACCGACGGCACCCCCACACTCACCCGGGTGGCAGCCTGCGGAACGTGACCCACCGCTTTCCGCGCCTCTTCGAGCAGCGCCCGAGCCTTCGTCTCGGCCTGGTCGTAGCGGTCGGGGAACCCGGAGCGCTGTACGCGCTGTGCCGTCTGTCCGGCGGTCAGTTGCGGGTTCTGCTGCTCGATGCGGACGGCCCGGATGAAGAACTGGGTGGCCGCGTAGGGCACTTGCATGATCTGTTGCGGCGTGCCCCAGCCTTGACTGGGGCGTTGCTGGAAGACCCCGAGCGAGTCGCGGTCGCCGCACGGAAGGTTGTTCATGTGTGACTCGACCCAGCCGGCTTCGAAGCCGGCGAGCATCACTTTGCCGGAGACACCGAGGTCACGCCCGACGAGGTAGACGGCCTTGGTGACTTCCAGGTCACGGTCCGGTGGAACGGGGCAGGGTGCCATGACGGATCTCCTGTCTACGCGGGTGCCGTGGTCGGCTGCTGAGAGCGGGACGTGTGCGGGTTCTCGGCCTCGGGCGGGTCGTCGGTCAGGTTGCCCTCCATGTCCACCCAGGTGTCGTTCCAGGCGTGGCCCTGCTCGGGGCCGCGCTGCCAGGTATGGGTGACGCGGCCCGCCGGATCGCGGGCGAAGACCGACAACGCACCGTTCGGACTCAGGACGACCGCCGGGTCGTTGGTGAAACGGCCGTGCAGAGGTGTCCAGCCGGACCAGGGCCCGCCGGTGCCGGTCTGCCAGCGGTGGTGGAGAGCGTCGTCCGTGCCGCGTGCGAACAGCACCATCCCGCCATCGCGTCCGACAACAACAGTGGGGCGGCCTCGAATCGAACCCTCCATATCCGCCCAGGTGTCATTCCAGGCGTACCCCTGTTCCGGCCCGTGCTGCCACGTATGGGTGACGCGGCCTGCCGAATCGCGGGCGAAGACCGACAACGCACCGTTCGGACTCAACACCACCGCCGGATCACTGACCAGACGGCCGTGCAGCGGCGTCCAGGCGGACCAGGGCCCGCCGGTGCCGGTCTGCCAACGGTGGTGCAGTCCGTCGTCCGCACCGCGCGCGAACAACACCATCCCGCCGTCACGACCGACGACAACGACAGGACGGCCCCGGACGGAACCCTCCATGTCCGCCCAGGTGTCGTTCCAGGCGTATCCCTGCTCGGGCCCCCGCTGCCACGTATGCGTCACCCGACCACCCGCATCCCGGGCAAACACCGACAACGCACCGTTCGGACTCAGCACCACCGCCGGATCACCAGCCAAGTGCCCGCCCAATGACACCCACTCGGGCGCCCACTCCCCCGCCTCCGACTGCCACGTATGCCACACGGCACCGTCATCACCACGGACGAAGACCGCCAACTTGCCGTACCGGCCCACCAAGGCCCACGGCCGCCCCACCGCACGCCCCGCAGGACGCCCCAACGCGGTCCACGCCGACCAGGCCCCACCCGGAGCACTCTGCCAACGATGCGTAAGGCCCCCGCCCACATCAACCCCGAAGATCACCATCCCGGAACCGGTGTCCACCACCGACGGCACCCCCACACTCACCCGGGGGTTCGTCCTGGGAGCCGCGTCCGTCCACCAGGTGGTCTCCTTGCGGGCGCCGGGCCAGGAGAAGCTGAAGTGGATGTGGTTGGTGTGCGGGTTGCTGCCCCGGTACGGCTGCCAGCCGGCGTCGGGGCGGTTCGCCATCCAGATGCGACGGTTCCAGATCATGTACATGATGCCGAAGCGGCGGAGCAGCGCGTGGGGGTTGCCGTGCCGGTCGGTGGCGTGCAGCCAGTTGATCAGGTCGTCCGCCAGGTGGGCCTGGCCGTTGGCCTCGACGCCCCAGTCCCAGGCCCGGCCTTCCTTGTGTTCGCTCTGGCCGCCGCTGCCGCAGGGGCGGCTGATGCCCAGGTCCCGGGTGTCCGGGTAGGCGGCGAGGATCAGGTCGCGGAAGCCGGTGACGCCGGGCTTGGCCGCGGGGTCGCAGTCGCGCTGCGGGTCGTACGGCGCGTACGGGTCGATGCGAGGTCCGAAGTCGGGTGCGGTCGGTGCCATGAAGCCTCCCCCGGCCTGGCCGCCTCCCCGTGAGACGGCTCTGCCTTTGGGGCGCGTGCTGCGAACTGGCGGATGTCAGAAGCAATCACGCGCCTTCAGGAGAAACGGCATTTCGGCCGGACGCGTGTACGGCTCATCGCCCTGGAGGGTGGCCGCGTGGAGGACGGCTGAGGGCGCACGTATCCGAGTGGTCGGCGTCGCCGTTGCCGTGTCGGCAGGCCGGGCTGCGGCTGTACGGGCCGGTTCGGTGACATCACATGCCGTCGGCCGTCTGCCGTTCGGCGGTGTCACGTCGGTGAGAGGAGAGCGGGCCATGAAGATGCGGAGAGGGCCGAGGAGGCTGGCCGGTACCGCGGTGGCGGTGGCATTCCTGAGTGCGGGCGCCGCCGCCTCGGCGGTGCCCGGCGGGGTGCGGCCGGGTGAGAGGGCGGTGGCGGAACGGGTGACCGTACGGACTGATGCCGGCCTGGTGCTCGGCGTACGGTCGGCGCGGCACCGGATCTTTCAGGGCATCCCGTATGCCGGGCCGCCCGAGGGGGCGTACCGATGGGCGGCTCCGCGGCCGGTGCGGCCGTGGAAGGGGGTCAGGGACGCCGCCGCGCCGGGCGCGCTGTGCCCGCAGGTGCCGTCCCCGTACGCCCAGGTGTCGAGCGAGGAAGAGGACTGCCTGTTCCTGAACGTCACCGCGCCCGCCGCCGTACGGCACCGCCCCGCCCCCGTACTGGTGTGGATCCACGGTGACGGGTCGGTCGGTGCGGGCAGCTTCTTCGACGCGCGCCGGCTCGCCGACCGCGGCGTCGTGGTCGTCACCGTCAACTACCGGCTGGGGATCTTCGGCGGCTTCGCCCACCCGAACCTGAAGGGATCGGGGACCTTCGGACTCCAGGACCAGCAGGCCGCGTTGCGCTGGGTGCGGCGCAACGCGGCGGCGTTCGGCGGTGACGCGGGGAACGTGACCGTGGCGGGCTCCTCGTTCGGCGCCGCGGCCATCACGGGGCACCTCACCTCGCCCGGGGCGCGGGGCCTGTTCCACCGGGCCGTCCTGTCGAGCGGCGAGGGCATGATGGACCTGCCGACCGGGGCGATGGGCCCGGACGTGCCGGGATATCCGTGGTTCGTCTGGCGTACGGCCCGGGAGGCCGAGGAGATCAGCGCGGAGATGACCTCGTCGCTGGGGTGTACGGTGCCCGACCCCGCACGGACGCTGCGGTGTCTACGTGCCCTGCCGGTCAAGCGGATTCTCAAGGTGCCGCACATCATGAACGCCTTCCAGTTCTTCGCCTACGGCAACGCGACGCTGCCGCGGCTCCCGGCCAGGTCTCTGCGTGAAGGGCGCTTCCACCGCGTGCCGGTGCTCTCGGGCGCGACCCGCGACGAGCACCGTACGTTCGTGGGGATGCTGTACGACGCCGTCGGCAAGCCGTTCACCGGGGACGACTACGGGCGGGCGCTCACGAAGGCGTTCGGCGGCCGCGCGGACGCGGTGCGCGCGCAGTACCCGCCGGCGCGGTTCCCGTCCCCGGCCATCGCCTGGTCGGCCGTCGTCACCGACCGGCTGTGGGCCCGGGGCACCCACGCGCAGCACATGGCTCTCTCACGGTACGTTCCGACGTACGCCTACGAGTTCGCCGACCGGAACGCGCCCATGTACCTCCCGCTGCCGGGCCGCTTCGCCTTCGGCGCCTACCACGCGGGCGACACGCCCTACCTGTTCGAGGAGCCGGAGGTGAGCAAGCGCTTCACGGCCGCGCAGCGGTGGCTGTCGGACACCATGACGGACCAGTGGGCCGCCTTCGCCCGCACCGGCACGCCCAATGGGCTCCGCTTGCCTGCCTGGCGTCCGTACCGGGCCGCGGACCCGCGTCCGTCGTACCGGGACGCGGACCCGCGTCCGTACACCCAGTCGCTGACACCGGACGGGATCGCTCCGGTCGACTACGCCCATGAACACGCCCTGGGCTTCTGGCGCGGGTTTCCGTAAGGGCACTCGCACCCGCTCAGCGGAGATTCCCGGTGGTGGACGCCAGGGTCAGGTCCTGCAGGTACGTTCCGAAACCGTGGTCTGCGCGGGAGTCCGTGCGGCCGGAGGTGAGGACGGGGCAGCGGTCCGTTCTGAGGATGCGGGCGCCGGCGCGTTCCAGTGCGGCGGCCAGCGCGTGGTCCTCGCTGTGCGGGAGCGCGGGAAAGCCCCGTACGCGCCGGTAGGCGTCGGCGGCGACTCCCAGGTTGGCGCCGTGGACGTGCGGGTGGTCCCAGGCGCGGTCGCGGCCGGGCCGCCCGGCGAAGTACAGCGTGCGGTGCCGCTGGGCGACCGCCGCGCTCAGCGTGGGGTGCGGGGCGACCCGTATGGTGCCGAGCACGCAGTCCCATCCGGCGGCGGCCTGCTCGATCTGGTGGGCCAGCCAAGTGGCGGGCACGAGCGTGTCGGCGTCGGTGGTGGCGATCCAGGCCCGGTCGGCGGCGGGTCCGAGCAGGTCGAGGCCGTGCGCGACGGCGGCGGCCCGGGCCGCGCCGACGTTGCGCCGCGTCAGCTCCACGACGTGCGCGCCCTGTCGGCGGGCGAGCGCCGCGGTGCCGTCGGAACAGGCGTCGGCCGCGACGACCGTCACCACCCGCACCCGCCGCGCCCGCAGTTCCGGCTGCCGGGCGGCCGTGTGCAGGGCTCGGAGCGCGGCCGGCAGCGCCGCCTCCTCGTTGTGCGCGGGGACGGCGACCACCAGGGCCGCCGGTGCGGTGACCGGGCCGTTCACACCAGCCCCTCGGCTGCCGCGGGCGCGGGGACGGCGCTGCCGTCCGGCAGTCGCCGGGTGAACGTGTGCAGCACGAAGTCGGCGTCGTCCAGCCGCGCGACGGGGGCGAGCCCGTCCAGGCCGGTGAGCAGCGGGGCAAGTTGCGTACCGGTACGGAGGTGGTCCTCGACCGGGTGGTCCCAGTGCACGGTCACCAGGGTTCCGCCGGGCTCCAGGCTGTCCACGGTCCGCTGCAGGACCTCCCGCAGCGTGGCGTCGTCGAAGTAGTACAGCAGCTCGGAGAGCACGATCAGGTCAAACGTTTCTTCAGGCCATTCGTCCGGTACCGCCATGGTCCGCACCTCGACGTGCGACCGGTCGCGGTTGCGGCGGGCGGCCGCCTCGACGGCGGCCGGCACCCGGTCGGCGGCCAGCACCGCGTCGCACCGCTCGGCCAGCAGCCCGGTCAGGACGCCGACGGAACAGCCCGGTTCGAACGCCCGGCGGTAGCGGCGGCGGGGCAGCGCGGCGACGGTCAGGGCGTACTTGCGCTGCTCGTACCACCGGCCCGCCAGGTCCCAGGGGTCGGCGGCACCGGCGTACATGGTGTTGAAGTAGGAGGGCGGCGTGGACGGGGGTGTGGGTGTGGAGCGGGCCGTATTCGTAATGGTGGAGCGGTCCGTACCCGTAGTGGCGGAACGTTCCGTTCGGTTCGTCGTCGTCATGTGAAGACCACCTCGAAGGGGCGCGTGTGGTGGGCGAGTTCGGCGGGCGGCAGGATCACCGTGTCGTCGCCGGGGCCGAGGGGAGCGATCTGGCTGGCGAAGCGGCGGATCGCCGCCTGCTTTCGCGTCCGCGCCGGCCGGGACAGCGACAGCCGCCGGGCGGCGGACCACGGGACGCGCGGATCACCGGGCGACGCCCAGTGCCACATCCACACCGGGTAGTGCCAGCAGGGTGTGCCGGTCTCCCGGGCGGCGACGGCCGCGGCCCGCCCCGCCGCTTCGTGGTCGGCGTGCAGATCGCCCGTCCACGGCGCGACGCACAGCGCGGCGCCGGTCTCCCGCAGCACCGCGGCGAGTTCCCGCTCCAGCCGTGCCTCGTGGGCGCCGACACCGGTGTCGGGGATCCGCAGCCGGTAGGTACGGTGCCCGCGCAGCCCGAGTTCGCCGAGCGCACGCTCCAGCTCGTCCGCACGCAGTGCGGCGATCCGCTCCGCCGGGAGGTGCGGGTGCGACCCTTCGCCGTCGGTGACGGTCACGAGCCCGACCTCGCCGCCGAGCTGCGCCATCGTGCCGCCGAACCCCAGGACCTCGTCGTCGGGGTGGGCGGCGACCACCACGACGGGCCCGGCCGGCGGCCGTACGGCGGGCAGCCGTGCCAGCTCCGGCCAGGCCGCCCACTGCTCCTCCGGCGTACCGGGGGCTTCGATGGCCTCGGCGGCCGCCGCGCGGTCGAACGAACCGATCACCGTTCCGGCCTCGCTTCGGGTTCCGCCGCCTGCTCCGTCTGCTGTCCCACCAGCGCGCCCAGCTCCGCGAGGTTGCGTTCGGCGTGGTGCTGCCGGATGTACACCGTCAGGTCGACGGCGTTGCGGGCGTGGCGCGGGTCGTGGCACAGCGGTCCGGCGCCGGTCGCCCGCCCGACCCGGTCCAGTACGTCGCTGCAGGCCCGCTCCGCGATCGCCCGTACCCGCAGGCTGCGCAGCCGTGCGGCGCCCGAGCGGTCCAGCGGGTCGGCGTCGATGGCCCGCGCCGCCTCCCACAGCGCGGTCTCCGCGGCGTACAGCGCCACGTCCACCGCGCCCAGGTGTACGGCGGTCAGCGGATCCTCCGTACGGGCACCGGCCTGAAGGGTGCCGGCGACCGCCCGCGCCCCGCCGAGCCAGCAGGCGGCGACGCCGATGCCGCCGTGCTGGAAGCCCGGCCGGTCCAGGTAGGCATCCACCCCGCCGACCGGCCGGGCCGGAACCGCCGTGAAGCGCACGTCCGGGGTGTCGCTGCCCGCCATGCCGATGGCCTGCCAGGTCCCTTCGAGCGGTGCGTAACCGGGGTGATCGGCGCGTACGGCGAACAGCCTGCGTCCTTCCCCGGTGTCCGCCGTGACCAGGCCGTGGGTGCAGGAGTGCGCCCCCGAGCAGTACGCCTTGTACCCCTCCAGGAGCCACCCGTCGCCCTCCTGGCGCGCCTGGAGACCGGTACCGGGCGGCTGCGCGGCCCAGACGCCCCAGCGCTCGCCCGGGCCGGGCGGGGTCTCCCCCAGCTCCCGCAGAATGGCCGTGGCGTCGGCATGCCCTTCCGCAAGCCGGGCGAGCGACAGGTCGGTGCGCCCCAGCGCGTACAGGGCGGCGAAGCGGTCACGCGTACGCCCCGCTCCCGGCAGCGGCAGGTCCCGCGCCTCAGTGTCCACCCAGGTGGCGAACCGGTCCGCCACCGACCGCCGCAGCTCCTCGGCGTCCGGGATTCGTCTCGTGTCCACTCCCACACTCACGTCACGTCCCACCTTCCGCACAGCCGTGACCGGCACTCGCATCCAGGAATCCCACGGCCCGCACCTCGACGTCGGACCGGCTCGATCCGAATACCCCGCAATGGATCTCTTATACGGCGATCCCACCGGACCCGGTCCCGGTCCCCCTGGGGCACTCCTGAACCCCGGTTCTTGCCCTCTCCATCAAATGGTTATAACCTCTAACTCGCGCAATAGCCCCTATCGCGCGCGGAGTGCGCAGCACGCCCCTGCCCGGGCGCACACCCTCCGCCACCTTCGAGCGAAGGATCTTCATGACCACCACCGTCCCCTCACGCCCCGCCTCCGCCGCCCGGCGCGTCCCACTGGCGGTGGCCGTCTCCTCCTGGGCGGTCCCCGTGTTGATCGCCGGTCGGTTCGCCCTGATCGCGGCCCTCCCGGTCGCCATCGCGTCGGCCGGCGCGTTCCGTTACGTCCGTGACCGGGTGGTGCGCCGGGCGGCCGCCCTGCTCGCCGTCGCCTACGCCGCCCCGCTCGTCGTGTGGTTGGTGCGGCCCGACGGCGCGCAGAGCCTGTCCAAGGACATGCACCCCGCGTTCGCAGGACTGATCATCGCCGCGTCCGCCGCGCTCATCGTCACCCTCCGCCGCGCCGGTACCCGCTGACGGCCCAGCATGCGAACCGCGCACCGACCTCACAAGGAGAACGCCATGTCCGGCATCCGCAGAACCGGCACCCGCGCCGCCCTGTTCACCCTCCCGCTCGTCATAGGCCTCCTCGGCACCACGGCCGCACCCGCCGGAGCCACCTCCCACCACCCCGGCAAGTCTCTTACCTGCCGCGGCAAGGGCGTCGATCCCGACGCCCTCATCCGCCACAGGACCGAGACCGTGATCCACGCGCCGCTGCGCACCATCTGGAAGCTGCAGACCGATGTGGAGCGCTGGCCGTCCTGGCAGTCCCCTGTCGAGACCGCGGAACGCCTCGATCACGGCCCCCTGCGGAAGGGTTCGGTTTTCCGGTGGACGACCCCGGCGCCCGCCACTCCCACGACTCCCGCCACCACCCTGGAAATCACCTCGACCGTCGAGCAGCTCAAACACAACTCCTGCATCCGCTGGACCGGCCCCGCGATCGGTGACGGACTGCGCATCGACAGGGGCGTCCACGTGTGGAACTTCACCAAGGTCGAAGGCGGCGTGCGCGTGAGCACCGAAGAGACCCACCACGGCGCCCAGGTCGAATCGAATGTCCCCCTCGCCACGGAAATCCTCCGCAGGGGCCTCGAAAAGTGGCTGAGCGACCTCAAGGCCGCCGCCGAAGCCCGCGCGCATGGCCGGACGTACTGAACCACCGTACGTTCGGCGGCTAGGGCGAAGGCCCGGGACAACGAGGGCGCGGTGTACTCCCCCACCGCGCCCGCCCCGCCCTCCGAAGGCCGTCAAGTCACCCGACACAACAGGCAGACCACCCCAAGTGAGGATCATCATGTCTTCCGATGACGCCTCGGGGTAACCTTTCACGAATTTGCCGTACGGCAAGGTCATGAGGTGTCGGCGCGGGGCACGGGTGTGCGCGCCTCCGGCGGCGGGAACCGTAGCGCCGCCGAGCCCCCCGCTGGCAGTCTGGGCAGGGGAACGAGGTTTGGTCATGGCTGCTGGAACGGCGGGCGAGAAGGCGCGTCCGGTGTCGCGGGCGAGGGCACCGCGCACCGAGGTGAAGGTCGGTGAGCCGGAGCTGCGGCAACTGCTCGCGGGGCTCACGGCCGTACGGGACGGGAATTTCGGAACGCGTCTGCCGGGCGACGCGGACGGGCTGCTCGGGGAGATCGCGACCGTCTTCAACGGCATGGTCGATCAGTTGTCCCTGTTCACCTCGGAGGTGACCCGGGTGGCGCGCGAGGTCGGCAGTGAGGGCCGCCTCGGCGGCCAGGCCCAGGTGCCGGGCGTCTCCGGCACCTGGGCGGATCTGACCGATTCGGTGAACGCCATGGCCGGCAACCTCACCTCCCAGGTACGCGACATCGCCCAGGTGGCCACCGCCGTCGCGAAGGGCGATCTCTCGCAGAAGATCGATGTCGATGCCCAGGGCGAGATCCTGGAGCTGAAGAACACCGTCAACACGATGGTCGATCAGCTCTCCGCGTTCGCCGACGAGGTCACGCGCGTCGCCCGGGAGGTCGGCAGTGAGGGGCGGCTGGGCGGTCAGGCGCAGGTGCCCGGAGTGGGCGGAACCTGGCGCGACCTGACCGACTCCGTCAACTTCATGGCGGGGAACCTCACCTCGCAGGTACGCAATATCGCGCAGGTCACCACCGCGGTCGCCAAGGGCGACCTGTCGCAGAAGATCACCGTGGATGCCCGGGGCGAGATCCTGGAGCTGAAGACCACGGTGAACACGATGGTGGACCAGCTCTCCGCGTTCGCCGACGAAGTCACGCGCGTCGCCCGGGAGGTCGGCACCGAGGGGCGGCTCGGCGGTCAGGCGCAGGTGCCCGGAGTGGGCGGAACCTGGCGCGACCTGACCGACTCCGTCAACTTCATGGCGGGGAACCTGACTTCGCAGGTGCGCTCCATCGCGGCGGTCGCCACCTCGGTGGCACAGGGTGATCTGTCGCAGAAGATCACGGTCGATGCCCGCGGGGAGATCCTGGAACTGAAGAACACCATCAACACGATGGTGGACCAGCTCTCGGCCTTCGCCGACGAGGTCACACGCGTCGCCCGCGAAGTCGGCACCGAAGGCAACCTCGGCGAGCAGGCCACCGTACGGGGCGTGTCGGGCACCTGGAAGGACCTCACCGACAACGTCAACGTGATGGCCTCCAACCTGACCGGCCAGGTGCGTTCCATCGCCCAGGTGGCCGCCGCGGTCGCCAGGGGCGACCTCTCGCAGAAGATCACGGTCGAGGCGAAGGGCGAGGTGGCCGCGCTCGCCGGGGTGATCAACACGATGGTCGACACGCTCTCCGCCTTCGCCGACGAGGTCACGCGCGTGGCGCGCGAGGTCGGCACCGAGGGCATGCTCGGCGGCCAGGCCCGCGTACCGAATGTGGCCGGTACGTGGAAGGACCTGACCGACAACGTCAACTCGATGGCCAACAACCTGACCGGTCAGGTGCGCAACATCGCCCAGGTCACCACCGCCGTCGCCAACGGTGACCTGTCGAAGAAGATCGACGTCGATGCCCGGGGCGAGATCCTGGAGCTCAAGACCACCATCAACACCATGGTCGACCAGCTCTCCTCGTTCGCCTCCGAGGTCACCCGGGTGGCCCGCGAGGTCGGCAGCGAGGGGCGGCTCGGCGGGCAGGCCGAGGTCGAGGGCGTCTCCGGCACCTGGAAGCGGCTGACCGAGAACGTCAACGAGCTGGCCGGCAACCTCACCCGGCAGGTACGGGCCATCGCCGGGGTGACCAGCGCGGTCGCCGAGGGCGACCTGACCCGGTCCATCACGGTGGACGCCTCCGGCGAGGTCGCGGAACTCAAGGACAACATCAACTCCATGGTGCGGTCCCTGCGTGAGACCACCCGGGCCAACCAGGAGCAGGACTGGCTCAAGAGCAACCTGGCCCGCATCTCCGGGCTTATGCAGGGGCACCGGGACCTCTCGGTCGTCGCCGAGCTGGTCATGGACGAGCTGACGCCGCTCGTCTCGGCCCAGTACGGCGCCTTCTACCTGGCCGAGGAGGCCGAGCGCGGCACCGTGCTGCGGCTCGTCGGCGCGTACGGCCGTCCCCCCGGCAGCACCGCGCCGGACCGGTTCGCGCTGGGCGAGTCGCTGGTCGGCCAGGCCGCGCGCAGCCGCCGTACGATCGTCGCCGACGGTGTGCCGGGCGACTACATCAGCATCTCCAGCGGCCTGGGCCGGACGGCGCCGGGCAGCCTGATCGTGCTGCCGATCATCGTGGAGGACCAGGTCCTCGGCATCATCGAGCTGGCGTCCTTCACCTCCTTCACCCCCGTGCACCGGGACTTCCTCGAACAGCTCATGGAGATGGTGGGCGTCAACGTCAACACCATCGTCGCCAACGCGCGTACCGACGAACTGCTGGAGGAGTCGCAGCGCCTGGCCGGGGAGCTGCAGGCCCGTTCCGGGGAGCTGACGCGGCAGCAGGAGGAACTCCAGCGCTCCAACGAGGAGCTGGAGGAGAAGGCCGAACTGCTCGCCTCCCAGAACCGCGACATCGAGACCAAGAACCTGGAGATCGAGCAGGCCCGGCAGGAGCTGGAGGACCGGGCGCAGCAGCTGGCGCTGGCGTCGAAGTACAAGTCGGAGTTCCTGGCCAACATGAGCCACGAACTGCGCACCCCGCTCAACAGCCTGCTCATCCTGGCGCAGCTGCTCGCGCAGAACCCGACGCGCAACCTGACCCCCAAGCAGGTTGAGTACGCGGGCATCATCCACTCCGCCGGCTCGGACCTCCTCCAGCTCATCAACGACATCCTGGACCTGTCGAAGGTCGAGGCGGGCAAGATGGACATCAACCCGGAACGGGTGGCGCTGCGCCAGCTCCTGGACTACGTCGAGGCGACGTTCCGGCCGATGACCACCCAGAAGAGCCTCGACTTCAGGATCGACGCGGCGCCCGGCGTCCCGGTCGATCTGCTGACCGACGACGCGCGGCTGCGTCAGATTCTGCGCAACCTCCTGTCCAACGCGGTCAAATTCACCGAGGCGGGCAGCGTCGAGCTGCGGATCGAGCCCGCCGCCGACAGCGAACTGCCCGATACGGTCCGCCGCGGCGGCCCCGTGGTCGCCTTCCGCGTCAAGGACACCGGTATCGGCATCGCCGAACAGCAGCTCGCGGTGATCTTCGGGGCGTTCCAGCAGGCGGACGGCACCACCAGCCGCAAGTACGGGGGGACCGGCCTCGGCCTGTCCATCAGCCGCGAGATCGCCCACCTCCTGGGCGGCGCGGTGACGGCCGAGAGCACGCCGGGGCAGGGCAGCGCCTTCACCCTGTACCTGCCCGTGGCCCGCGCCGACTTCCAGGAGCAGGCCGGTGGCCCGGCGGCCGTCGAGGCACCGGCGGGCGAGCGGGGCGTGGGGCCCGGCAACCGGCCGCACCCCGCCGTCGCCGCGCCCGCGCCGCCGCGCCGGCTGCTGGTGATCGAAGAGCGTCCCCGCGGGCTGCTCTCCCATGTGGCCGAGAGCGCGGTCGCCGAGCTGGCCGGCGGCGGCCAGGACCTGGGCGACCGCCCGGAAGCCATCGAGGTCATCTCCGCGGTCGGCGCCCAGGAGGCCGCCGGCGCGCTGGCCGCGGAGCCTTTCCACTGCGTGGTGCTGGACCTGGACATGGCGGGCGGTGAGGCCCTGCGGTTCCTGGAGGCGATGGACGGCGACGCCGCCGTACGCACCGTCGCGGTCCTCGCCCACAACAGCAGGCGCCTGGAGGCGGAGCAGGAACGCACCCTGCAGACGCGTGCCCGCACCCAGCCGCTGGAGATCCTTTCCAGCCTGGACGAACTGCGCGAGCGCATCGCCCTGCACCTGTCCGCCGAGCAGCCCGGTGACGTGCTGCCGCTGGTACGTCCGGAGGAGCCCGAAGCTCCGCAGCCCGTCGACGACGGTTTCAGCGGCCGCACCGTTCTGGTCGTGGACGACGACGCCCGCAATCTGTACGCGCTCAGCGGCATCCTGGAGCTGCACGGCATCCACGTACGGCACGCGGAGAACGGCCGGGAGGGGATCCAGGCGCTCATCGAACACCCGGACATCGACCTGATCCTGATGGACGTGATGATGCCCGAGATGGACGGCTACGCCGCGACCGCGGAGATCCGGCGGATGCCGGAACACGCCGGGCTGCCCATCATCGCCGTCACGGCCAAGGCCATGCCCGGGGACCGGGAGAAGAGCCTCGCCTCCGGTGCCAGCGACTACGTCACCAAGCCGGTGGACACCGACGACCTGATCGCCTGCGTCCGCCGGTGGCTGCCCTCGTGAGGGGACGTGCCCGGCCGGCCGGGCACGTCCGGGCCCCGCTCACGAGCCGTACCCACCGCATTGAGGAATCGACACGATCATGAGCCCTTTCGAGCACGTCGGAACCCCGTCCGGGGACGACGGGTCGCCGACGTCCGAGGACGGGCCGGGCCGGGGCCCGTCCGTACCGGGCGGCGGCCTGCCTGCGCCGGCGCGGCGCCCCGCCCCCACGGGCGCCCGGCCGGACCGGACGTCCACCGTCGGCCGGCTGGCCGCCACGGTCGAGCGGCTGCGCAGCGAGGTGCAGGCGGCGCACGCGGCGGCCGACGGGCGTGCCCTGATCGAACTCGCCAAGGGCATCATGGTCGAGCGCCTGCGGTGCGGACCGGCCCAGGCGACGCGGCAGCTGGCCGAACTCGCGGAGAAGGCCGCGGTGTCCCAGCTTGAGCTGGCCGTGGACATCATCAATCAGGCGGCCCGCGACCGGGTGGCGGAGATCGCCGGTGACTTCCTGCGGCGCACCCGTACCGAGCGCGCCGGGGCGGGCCCGGACGCCGAGGCGGACACCACCGTCGGAGTGCGCCTGCGTACGGCCGAGAGCGCTGCCCTGGCCGCCGGTGACGCACAAGCCGTCGCCGATTCACTCCTGCAACACGCGCTGACGCCGCTGGGAGCCACGGCCGTCGCCGTGTGGACCGCGGGCTCGGACACCTCGCTCACCCTGGCCGGTCACGCGGGGTTCCCCGCCGACGAGGCGGTGCGCTGGCGGTACATACCCCCCGGCGTGGTCACCGTCGCCCGCCAGGCACTGGCCGAACGTGACACCGTACGCTTCGCCTCCCTGTCCGAGACGGGCATCCCCACGATCGGCCGTACGCACCACCCGCACGGCGGCCGCGTGGCCCTGCCCGCCGGCACCGGCGGCCGTATCCACGGCGTCCTGGAGATCTGCTGGAATCAGCCGCTACCTCCGCAACCGCCCGTGATCATGCGCCAGATCGAGGCTCTGGCGGAACTGTGCGCCCACACCCTCGAAACCACTCCCACCTCGTACGGGCACAACCCCACCCCCGCCCACCGCGTGCCCGCCGTGGCCGAACTGGTGGACCTGGCGGACGGCCTCTACGATCCCGCCCTCGTCCTCACGCCCCATCTCGGGCCCGACGGCGAGCTGACCGACTTCCGCATCCACCACGTCAACGGCCGCTTCATGGACCCGGCGGGCCGCCCCCGCAGCTCCGTCAACGGCGCCCTCCTCCTGGAGGCGTACCCGATGGCCGCCGACGAGAGCGAGCTGTTCGACAAGGTCCAGCGCGTCTACGCCACCGGAGAGCCCTTCCGCGCCCAGCGGATGACCCTGACCGCCCTGGTGGACCAGGTCCCGCTCGCCGCCGTCGCCGACATCAGCGTCAGCCGCCACGGGGACAGCGTGCTGCTCATCTGGCGCATCGAGGACGAGACCGCACGGCTCGCCAGTCTGCTGCAGCACGCCCAGCGCCTCGGCCGTATCGGCGGCTTCGAGGAGAACCTGCTGACGGACGAGATCACCTGGAACGGGCAGCTCTTCGCCCTGTACGGACGGCCGCCCACCGACACCCCCGTATCGCTGCGCGACCTGGCCGCCCACGCCCACCCGGACGACGGCATCGCCATCGGCCGCTTCCTGCGCGCCGTGCTGCACCACCAGCGCTCCGCCTCGGCCGCCTTCCGCCTCCGGCGCCCCGACGGCGTCACCCGGCACATCCGGGTGATCGCGGAGCCCGTACACGACGCGGACGGCCGCCTCCTGACCGTACGGGGCGCCTACCAGGACATCTCCGCCCAGCACTGGACCGAGGTGGCGCTCGCCGCCACCCGCGACCAGCTCGCCCACACCGAGCAGGAATCGGCCGAGCGCAACCGTCTCGCGCTGCAGCTCCAGCAGGCCATCATGCCGCCCACCCGGGGCCCGGTCGCCGCGCCCGGCCTGCAGATCGCCGTACGCTACCGGCCCGCGGAGACCGAGTCCCTGGTGGGCGGCGACTGGTACGACGCGGTCGTCCTGCCGTCCCGGCGCGTCCTGCTCTGCGTCGGCGACATCGCGGGCCACGGCATCGAGGCGGCCACCGGCATGGTGGTCCTGCGCAACGCGCTGCGCGGCCTCGCCATCACCGGAGCGGGCCCGGCCCAGCTGCTGTCCTGGCTGAACATCGTGGCGCACCACCTGACCGACCAGGTCACTGCCACGGCCGTCTGCGGCCTGTACGACCCCGGGACCCGCATCCTGCGCTGGGCCAGAGCCGGCCATCTGCCACCGGTCCTGGTCCGCGGCCGGGAGGCGACCAGGCTCCCCCTGGTCGGCGGCATGCTCCTGGGAGCCGTCGCGCAAGCGACCTACGAGGAGGCCGAGCTGCAACTGGAGGCGGACGACACCCTCCTGATGTACACGGACGGCCTGGTCGAACGCCGCGACACCGCCATCCACGACTCCCTGGCCCAGCTGCTCGCCACCGCGCAGTCTCCCGCGCCGACGCTGGAGCACCGGCTCGACCAGTTGCTGACGCACAGCAAGTCGGATACGGATGACGACACGTGTTTGGTGGGGATCGAGGTGGCGTGAGGCGGAGGGGGACTCGCGGCGATCGGCCATCTCGCTCCGCGCGCCTTGCCCCTTGCCCCTTGCCCCTTGCCCCTTGCCCACGAGAAGCGAACCCCGCTTGCGTCAACTTAGGCTAACCTAACCACTCCAGGAGTCGCCGGTCGGCAAGCTGGCCACACGACGGGGAGACGGACAGCGCATGCCCTCAATCACCCACGCAGTGACGCACGTTCAGGGACGTACGGAATGGGTGCCCACACGCGACGGACGCAAGCTGCACGCCATGGTGCTGCCGGGCCCGCACGGCGGAGCCGATGCCGATCCTGACCCCGGCACCCCGACCGTCGTCTTCGAGGCGGGCGCCGCCGCCACCCGTTCGTCCTGGGCCCTGGTGCAGCCCACGGTGGGCACCTGGACACGCGCCATCGTCTACGACCGCGCCGGACTCGGCCGCAGCCCCGCCGACCCCGCCTCCCGCACGATGCGCCGCATGGCGGACGACCTGGAGGACCTGCTCGACCACTTCGGCCCCGGCCCGTACGTACTCGTCGGGCACAGCGCGGGCGGCCCGCTGGTACGCCTCGCCGCGACCGGGCGCCTGGACCGGATCCGCGGCCTGGTCCTGGTCGACCCGACCGACGAGGGCGCGGACGTGCTGTTCAGCCCGATGTTCCGGCGGGCCGAGCGCACGTCCATCGCGATCAGCCTCCTGCTGGCCCGCCTGCGGCTGCTCGGCCTCGTCTACCGGTGGACGGCCGCACCGCTGCCCGAGGACGCGCGCCGCGACATGAAACGCGACGGATTCACCGTCGGCCTGATCAGAACCCAGCGCGCCCAGGCCCGCACTTTCCTCGACGAACTCTCCGCATTCCGCAGCGCCCCGCCCGAATTGGGCGACCTGCCCGTCACCCTCATCTCCGGCGCACTCACCGGCAACGGCATGAACAAGGCCATCCGCCGCGCGGCAAACAACTCCCACGCCCGCTGCGCGGCGAAGGCAGCACAGGGCAAACACGTCATCGCTCCCCGGTCCGGGCATTACGTACCGCTCACCGATCCGGGTCTGATAGCCGAGGAAATCCGACTGATTGCCGCCGGGCCCTGCCCTTAGTCGGCTTCCGGACGCCGTACAAGAAAGACGAATCCGCTCCCCGGCCGACCCGGCGCGGGCCACATCGATGGAAGCCCGGGCACCACTCCGTCAAGACCGAGCACTGTCCGAGCCATAGCGCTTCCTGTTCCCGGCCACACTCTCCGCGCTCACCGATGAACAGATCGCATGCACGTCTCCGACCCGGTCGGCGCTGCGCCGGCATGTCTGCCATTCCTCGCGGGCCCGGAACACCAGGACGGACACCTGGGAAGCAGGCTGCCAGTGTTGTGTCACAGCTGGAGCATTGACGTCCGGAACGTCTTCCAGGAACACGCCGCGCTTTCCCAGCAACCGCTCCAGCTTGTCGAACCGCAGATGGCGGTCGAAGCGGCCGTACCGGTCGCGGATGGCCTCGTTGACGACGCTGCCGCCGTGATGCGCCAGCTGGCGCACCTGAAGCGTGAAGTGGTGCCCCTCCCAAGGATGGTCCGGCGATTCCCGTAGCCAGAAGAACTCGACCATTCCGTAGTCACGAGACATGCTGTGGTCATCGAAGGAGTTCTCGGCGAAGTCGGAACCCAGAATCTCGGTAACTCGGTCAGGGCTGTCCGTCGGCTTGGCACCGAGCACCGTCCCTGAGGCGACCACGTCCATGTAGAACGCGAGGGAATGCGGGGTCAAGTGTCGCTCCTTACAGGGGCCGAGAAGATGTGAAGTGACGGCCCCGGCACATGATATCGAAACGCCACGGAACCGCTTCGAAATCCGGCTTCCGGCACCGCGACTCCGTCACCGATCAAGCCCTCCGCACCGAGGTGCCTCGCCGGGGCGACAGCCCCCCCCCGCATTGGCCCGAACTGCACGCTGCCTCCCCCATGGAAGCATGCCAACCTGACAAGACCCGACGAGCGACGAGCGAGGACCGAGGGAAGAAGGTGCCGCCATGTCCCACACGTACCTGCCCGTGCAGCCCAGCGAGGAGCGGCTTCCCGATCTCACTGCTCTGCCGCTCGGCGAGCTGACGTCCCGTACGGACCACCCGGTGCTGAGCACGCTGCTCCCCGGCGTGTGCGAGCGCCTGGAGAATCCCGACGGCGCTGTCGCGTTCTACGATGACGCGCCTCCTGTTGCGTGAGTGAGGCCGCCCGGCCCGTACCCTTCCAGCAGTTCGTGCTCAAGGTGCACAGCAGGTGCAACCTCGCTTGTACCTACTGCTACGTCTACGAGGGCCCCGACCAGAGCTGGCGCGAGCGCCCCGTCCGGGTGGCCGGGGCCACCATGCGCCGCACCGCGGAGCGGATCGCCGCGCACGTCGCCACCCACGGGCTGCGTTCGATACGAGTCGACCTGCACGGCGGGGAGCCCCTGCTCGCCGGACCCGCCCCGCTGATCGCCTACACGCAAACCGTCCGCGACGCCCTGCCTCCCCACTCCTCCGTGGCCATTTCGGTGCAGACCAACGGCACGCTGCTCACCGCGGACATCCTGAAGCAGCTCAGCGCGGCCGGCATCGTCATCGGCCTGAGCCTCGACGGCGGCAGCGCCCGGCTCAACCGCCGGCGCGTCGACCACGCCGGACGGTCCTCGTGGCCCTCGGTACGGCGGGCGGCCGCTCTGCTGGCCGATGCTCCGGCCTCGTACGGGGGCATCCTGTGCACCATCGACGTGGACACCGATCCCGGAGAGATCTACCGGTCCTTGGTCGCACTCGGCCCGCCCAGCCTGGACTTCCTGCTGCCGTACGGGAACTGGAGCGAGCCACCACCCGGAATCGGCCCGTTCGCCGAGCCCGCATGCCGGGCTGCGCGCCCCGCCCCCTACGGTCGGTGGCTGGCCCACGTCTTCGACCTGTGGTGGGATGCGCCGCCGAGCCGCCCACCCGTACAGGTGCGGCTGTTCGGTGAGATCGTGGCGCTGCTGCTCGGCGCGGCGAGCAGGAGCGAGACGGTGGGCCTGTCCCCGCTGGCCGTGGTGGTGATCGACACGGACGGTTCCCTTCAGCGCCTCGATTCCCTCAAGACCGCGTACGCGGGCGCACCCGACCTGGGAATGGACGTTTTCCGGCACGACTTCGAAGACGCCCTGCACCACCCGCATACCGTGGCCGCGCAGATGCGAGGACTGCCCACACTGTGCGAAAGCTGTCGGCACTGTCCCGTCGTCGGCGTCTGTGGCGGCGGCAGGTACACCGACCGCTATGTGCACGGGTCGGGTTTCGACCACCCCTCGGTGTACTGCGCAGATCTGGAATACCTGATTCGCCATATCAGCGGCCGACTTGAGCAAACCGTACGCAGTACACCAGTGGGGGCCGCGCTTACGCCCGGTGAGCCGCCCGCGCGGAACGGGTCACGAAGGGCCGATAAGTGAACTCGCAGGCCCCGTGCGAGTGCTGCGCGAGGTCGGCGTCGTCCAGCACGGTGTAGGCCTCTTGCGCATCATCGAGGTAGTGGCCTCCGGAGTGCGCGAATCCCGGGGCAACGGCCGCAACGATGCTGGTGGCAGCCCCCTGCTCGACGGTTTTGTACGTGAACACTCCGGCGGCTTCGGCAGCGTTGAGCGACTCCTTCTGTTGCGTTGTGAAGTTCCGCTGCAGCTCCGTCGTGACACCGCCGGGGTTCAGCACGCATGTGCATCGTCGAACCGACCGAGACGATCCGTGCTCCGTCGCGGTCGGCCGCTTTCAGAACCAAGCCGTCATAAAGGCCAGCGGCGAGGGCGAAGTGACCAAGATGGTTCCTCGCGAATTGCAGCTCCCAGCCCTCACGTGTGCGTTCGAGGCCACCCGTGACCACGCTCGCGTTCAGCGGCTTCATCAATTCCGTCACCTGGCCGTCGCCTATGGCGGCCACCTGGTGAATCCCCCGCACAATTAACTAGGTTGCCCTCGCCTCGTCCGATTCCCACAGGGGCAGTGGCAGCCATGCGGCAACAGCACAAGACCTTCCAGGCGATCGACGTCGGCGACGGCAGCGACGGGCGGTGGGCCGCCCACGCCCGCGCCCTGTGGCAGGACATGGAGGGCCTGCTGACCACGGAGGGCCGGACTCCGGCGGGCGCGGACCGTGTTCGGGCGCTGTTCCGTGCGCACATGCCGGAACTGGACCCGGTTCTGGACCGCCTGGCCGGCCAACTCGACCGGCCCGAGGCGGAAGTCTTCCTCACCCACGCGGCACTGCGGCCGTTCTCCCCGGCCTGCACCCAGATCGGCCGGAACGGCACCCTGCTGCGCAACTACGACTTCCCGCCCGATCAGTGCGAGGGCACCATCGTCTCCTCCTGCTTCCTGCGCCCCGTGATCGGAATGCAGGACCTGCTGTGGGGCTTGCTGGACGGGATGAACGACGCCGGTCTCGCGGTCTCGCTCACCTACGGCGGACGTTGCGTCCACGGACGTGGCTTCGCCATTCTCATCGTGGTGCGCTACCTGCTGGAGACGTGCGACACCGTCGATGAGGCGGTCGACAGGCTGCGGTCCCTGCCGGTCGCCGTCCCGCAGAACCTCACCCTTGTCGATCCCGCGAAGGCGGTGACGGTGTTCGTGGGGCCGGACATGTCGCCGATGGTGGCGCCGGATGCCTGCGCCGCCAATCACCAGCACCTGCCGGTGACCGACAAGCAGGAGCGGACCTTGCGGACGCAGGAGCGGCTGCGCGCCATTCGCGCCGCGGGTGCGGACGTGGCGGCGATGCTGAAGCCACCGCTGTATCGGTCCGTCGACGAGCAGGGGTGGGGAACGCTCTACACAGCCCGCTACCGGCCCGTCGAGGGCCGTGTGACGTACTACTGGCCCGGTGAATCCTGGCAGCAGTCCTTCGGCGACTTCGCACCCGGCTCCCGCACCGTGACCTTGGGCCGGGCCGGCTGAGAGGCTTTGCTCGCGCCAATCTGCCGGTGCGCTACGCCCATGCCCTACGGGATCGCTCTCCTCCGCCGGCTCCCGGGCCGCGCACTCTCGGAAACGCTCGATCAACAGGCTTCGGATGGTGACCCGGACGACGACCGAGCCCGCCACCCCCTGCCCCCGCCCTCACATCCGTTCCGGCGCCGAAACCCCGAGCAACTGCAGGCCGTTGTGCAGCACCACCCTGCTGGCCTCCGTCAGCCACAGCCGGGCCCGGGTGCGGCCGTCCGGGGCCTCGCCGGTCCGCGGCAGGACTCGGCAGGTGTCGTAGAAGCGGTGGTACGTGCCGGCCAGCGCCTCCAGGTAGTGCGCCACCCGGTGCGGCTCGCGTAGCGTCCCGGCAGCCGCCACCACCTGCGGGAAATCGGCCAGCATGCCGAGCAGAACCGCCTCCCGCTCGTGAGTGAGCAGGGAAGGATCGAAGTTCCCCGGGGTGCCCTTGTCGATCCCGGCCTCCAGGGCCCTGCGCTGTACGGCGCACAGCCGGGTGTGCGCGTACTGGACGTAGTGGACGGGGTTGTCGTTCGACTGCCGGGTGAGCAGGTTGATGTCGAGGTCGATCACCGCGTCCACACTGGCCCGCGCGAGCGCGTACCGCGCGGCGTCCACACCGACCGCTTCGACCAGGTCGTCCAGGGTGACGACCGTACCCGCGCGCTTGCTCATCCGGACCGGCTCCCCGTCCCTGACGAGGTTGACCAGCTGCCCGATGAGGATTTCCAGGTGCGTGTCCGGGTCGTCACCGAAGCAGGCCGCCATGGCACGCATCCGGCCCACATAGCCCGCGTGGTCGGCGCCGAGCATGACGACCACCCGCTCGAAGCCCCGGGAGCGCTTGTCGAGGTAGTACGCACAGTCCGCGGTGAAGTACGTCCGGGAACCGTCGCTCTTCACCAGCACCCGGTCCTTGTCGTCACCGAAATCCGTGGTGCGCAGCCAGAGCGCGCCCGCCTCCTCGAAGACGTGGCCGCCCTCCCACAGCCGCGCGACAGCGGCGTCCAGGTCGCCCCGGTCGTGCAGGGCTTTCTCGTTGAAGAACACGTCGAAACGGGTACCGAACGCGGCGAGCGACGACTTGATCTCATCGAACATCAGCGCCGTGCCCTCCGCCCTGAAGACGGCGAGGGCCGCCGCGGGATCCGGCAGGTCCGACGCACCGGGCCGCCGCCGCACCACCGCGGCGGCGATCTCCTCGATGTATGCGCCGCCGTAGCCGTCCTCCGGCACCGGCGAGCCCTGCGCCGCGGCGAGCAGCGAGCGCGCGAACCGGTCGATCTGCACGCCCGCGTCGTTGAAGTAATACTCCCGTGCCACGTCCGCGCCCGCGGCCTCCAGCAGCCGGGCGAGCACGTCGCCCACGACCGCCCACCGTGCCCCGCCGATGTGCACCGGCCCCGTGGGGTTCGCCGAGACGAACTCCAGATTGAGCCGTACACCACCGAGCCGGTCGGTACGGCCGTAAGCGTCACCGGCCAGGACGATGTCGCGCGCCACGGCACCGAGCGCCGACCTCTCCAGCGTGATGTTCAGGAACCCGGGGCCCGCGGCCTCGGCCTTCGCGATGCCGTCGGCCGCGCTCACCAGCGGGGCCAGCATCTCGGCCACGGCACGGGCGGGCAGGCCCGCGGCGGGAGCGAGCCGCATGGCGACATTGGTCGAGTAGTCGCCGTGGCCACGGTGGCGGGGGCGCTCCACGCGGATCTCCTCGGGCGCGGGCACGGGCACCTCTGCGGAGATGCGTCCGGACCGGATGGCCATGCGTATGCCGTCGGAGATGCCGGCGGCGAGATCCGCTGGAGTCATGGCGGAGACGCTAGCGGGGTGGACAGCACCGGAGATACTGGTTATTCAGGTGCCCCGGTGCCCCTACAGGCCACCTGGAGACTCCTTACAGGTACAGACTCCTTACAGGCCCCCAGGCCCCCTACAGGCCGAGGTCCAGCGCCAAGCAGGAGAAGTGGTTCCACGACCCTTCGGGGTTGTACGTGTTCTGCGCGCGGTCCTCCGATACGGCCTTCTCCGTGACCATGTCCTCGTACGGAATGCGCTCGGGCAGCTTGCCGAACTTCGCGTGCCGGGCCGCTGCCGTGCCGTCCGGCGTGTTGTTGGTGTACTGCATGTCGACCTCCGGTCTTTCGGTCAGGGTGTTCAGAAACAGAAACAGTCGCGGGCGGTCAGAAGTGATCCACGTCCACGACTGCCTGGGCAAAAGCGGTGGGAGCTTCCTGCGGCAGGTTGTGGCCGATGCCGGTCAGGGTGCGGTGTTCGTACGCGCCGGTGAAGCGGTCGCGGTACGAGGAGCCGTTGCCGGGCGCGGTGAACGGGTCGCGTTCGGGGTCCAGGGTGATGGTCGGCACGGTGATGACCGGCCGGTCGGCGAGCCGCTTCTCGTAGCGGTCGTAACGGCGTTCGCCCTCGGCCAGGCCAAGGCGCCAGCGATAGTTGTGGATCACGATGTCGGCGTAGTCGGGATTCTCGAAGGCTCTGGCGGTACGCGCGAACGTGGCGTCGTCGAAGTCCCACGTCGGTGACACGGTTTCCCAGACCAGGCGGCACAGGTCGCGGCGCTTGTCCGCGTTCTCCATGGCGCGCCGGCCGCGCTCGGTGGCGAAGTAGTACTGGTACCACCAGGTGTGCTCGGCCTGCGCGGACAGCGGCTCCTGCTGCGCCTCGACGTTGGTGATCAGGTATCCGCTCACCGACACCAGCGCCTTGACGCGTTCGGGCCACAGGGCCGCGACGATGTCGGCCGTCCGGGTGCCCCAGTCGAAGCCGGCCAGTACGGCCCGGTGGATGCCGAGGGCGTCCATCAGGGCGATGACATCCAGGGCGACCGCGGACTGCTGGGCGTTGCGGAACGTGGCGGCGGAGCGGAAGCGGGTCGAGCCGTGACCGCGCAGGTACGGGACGATCACGCGGTAGCCCCGCGACGCCAGCAAGGGGGCGACGTCCACGAAGCTGTGGATGTCGTACGGCCAGCCGTGCAGGCAGATGACCACCGGCCCGTGCGCGGGGCCCGCCTCCGCGTAACCGACGTCGAGCAGTCCCGCGGTGACGTGCCGCATCCGGTCGAAGGCCGTGTGCGTACCGGGGGCGACTTCGGGGAGGGCGGACGCACCCGTACGGCCGGAAGCACTCGGACCGGAAGCCCCCGAGCCGGAAGCCTTCGGGCCGGAAGCCTTCGGGCCCGGGCGAGGGGCGGCGGCAACCGGGGAGACCTGCGGGCCGCCCAGCGTGACGGCGGCCGCGCCGGCGCCCAGCGCCATGGCCTTGCCGAAGGTGCGCCTGTTGAACATCGAGGCCTCCGTGTGCTGTTCCGTCTGCGTCGCGTGAGTCGCAGACGGGCCGAAGTGGAGTGGTGGCGGGGTTACGGATGACGGGCTCGCCCATGTCACCGCGTGCCGGGTGCGCCATGACTCTTGCAGGCATTGCGTCACCGGTCAAGGTGGTGACGGATGAGGAGACGGTCCGGTTACGCGCGGCGTGCTCGGGTTCAGGTCCTGCCACCGGCAGGCGCGTGCGGGGTCCGCCAACTTCGCTCCCGCACGCGCGGATTCGCCGCTGATGATCGGTTCCAGCCACTCACACGCCCCCGGCCCGCACGCCAGGAACAACGCCTGCGCCTCCCCCACAAACCGACGGCCCACACCGCACCTGACGTGCACTCATGCCCCCACCACTCCCCCGACCCCGGGCCTGCGCACCGCAGCACAAGCCGGCCACACATCAACCCACCAGGCCACAAACACCAGGTCGCGACGCCACCCCACCTGACCGAAGTTCCACCTGTACGGGACGGCGATGAGCTGCGTACCGTATCGATCAGGCAGAACGAACGTTCTTTCTGCTGGAAACGGAAAGGCACCTCATGCTCGACCGCCACCCCCCGCTGCACCCCAGCAGCGGCACAGCGACCACCCCCGAACCCCCACCGGCCAACCCCACACCTCCCGACGACCCGACAAGCGGCGTCACCCGGTCCGAACTCCAGCGGCACCCGTCGCCGGCCAAGGGCTGGCTGACCGTGCAGACCGTCGTGGAGATCCCCCGGCACAAGGAGTCCGGCCGCCACAGCCACCCGGGAGTCGAAGTCGGGTACATCGTGCGCGGCGACGTGCTGATGGAGTTCGACGACGGCCCCGCCCAACGGCTGCGCACGGGCGACCCGTTCTTTATCCCGTCGGGCGTGATCCACAACGCCCGCAACGTCGGCACCGTGACGACGATGATGCTCTCCACCTACGTCATCGACGAGACCAAGCCGCTGGTGACGAAGTACTGACCGACTACTGACGCCGTATTGGCGACGTATTGGCCGAGTATTGGCGGCGTATCGACGAGACGGCAGCGCCGTACCGGCCTCCCCCAGAGGTGACGGGCCGACCGGCGTCGATGGGCCGTCCGTACGCTGGTGGTCATGACTTCGAGCGCCAGTGGGACGATCCATCCGCGTGAGCGGCTGCTGAACATCGCGGGAAAACTGTTCTATGCGAACGGAATCCACACCGTGGGCGTCGAGCAACTCGTACGGGAAGCGGGTGTCACCCGGGCCACCTTCTACCGCCATTTCGGCGGCAAGGAGGGCCTGGTGATCGCCTATCTGCAGGAGCGGGACGCCCGGGTGAAGCGGACGGTGGAGGCCATTCTCCGCGCCCACCGGGGGCGCGACGCCCTGCTGGAGATCGTCGCCATGATCGCCGACAGCCTTCTGCGGCCGGAGTTCCGCGGCTGCGGATTCCTCAACGCCGCCGCCGAGTATCCCGATCCGCGGCATCACGTACGCCTCTGCGTGGCCGAGCACCGCGACTGGTTCCGCGGCGTCCTGCGCGATGTCGCGCAGGACGCCGGGCACCCC
Source organism: Streptomyces rimosus subsp. rimosus (assembly GCF_000720725.1). GTDB lineage: Bacteria > Actinomycetota > Actinomycetes > Streptomycetales > Streptomycetaceae > Streptomyces > Streptomyces rimosus_A. Next base: position 39,595 of record NZ_JOCQ01000005.1, on the reverse strand, counting down.
GACCCCGACCGGGCGGCACGGGCGCTCATGGTGCTGCGCGACGGAGCGATGGCGGCCGGATACCTCGACGATCCGCACGACGTCGCCCGCACACTGCGCGAGGCGGCCGAAAGCATTCTGGACACCTGACCAGGACCTGGATCCGAGCCCCGGCACGGCGGGCCCCGAACCCCGCTCCGGCCCGGCCCGGCGGAGCCACCTCGTCCACGCCCCGAACCGCTCCTCCCAACCACCCCAACCCAACACCACGATCCAAAGGCGGAGACATGACCACAAAGTTCACCAAATATGCGGCTGTTGCCGGCGGAGTCCTCGCGAGCGGCCTGCTGATGGTCGGCGCCGCTGGCTCGCCCGCCGGCGCGGCCGAGCTTCCCGGAGTCACCTTCTACACCGGTGCCAACGCCACCGGCAGCGCCATCAAGGCCGATCTCGGCAAGGTCGGCGTGTGTCAGGAATTCACCGCTCCCGTCCGGTCCTTCCGGGCGATCGCCGACCGGAGTGTGGAGGTCTACTTCAACGCCGGCTGCCGTCCGGGTGCCCCCGGCACGAACGGCGACGTGTTCACCGTGGTGGGCTCGCTGAACTTCGGCGACCTCCCCTACCCCGGCGTGAGCTACCGCGTACGCGCGAACTAGCCGACAGCGGCACCGAGACCCGAACCGACGCCGACAACCGACAGCCGTCAGCCGTCAGCCGTCAGCCGTCAGCCGTCGATCGTGGCGAGCGCGCTCTTCTTCCGCGCCCGGTACGCAGCGGCCTTGATCTTGTTGCCGCACGACTCCATTCCGCACCAGTGCCGCCGCATGCCCCGTGAGCGGTCGATGTAGACGCGGGTGCACTCGGGGTTGCCGCACTCCTTGAGCAGCGGCACGTCCGGGCCGCTCAGCAGCTCCACCGCCTGCCGGGCCACGGCGGACAGCGCTTCCTGCGAGGTGGCGTCGGTCCGGCGCCCGGCCCTGGTGAGCTGCGGGGCCGCGGCGGGTTTGCGGGCGGCCCCGTTGAGCGCCTCCAGGGCCCGGTCGCCGAAGGCCTCGCCCAGGCGACGCGCGGTGATCAGCTCGTAGACCGCTTCCCGTACGGCCCTCGCGCGCTCGACGTCGGACGGCCGGCTGGGCGCCACGGAGTCCACGATTCCGGACTCCACGTACCACGCGTCCAGCCGGTCCGGCGCCGCGAACATCTCGAAGCGCAGGGTGCGCCGGGCCCGGAGCGTCGCGGCGAAGTCGAGCGCCGGATGTCCGCATACGAAGACGTGATCGAGATTCACGGTCACCATTCTGACGGGTGACTGCGGGCGCGGCAAAGCCCGTCAGCAACGCAGCGGGCGCCCCCTGGGTGACGCTTCGCCGATCTCGTCCGCATGCGCCCGGCCGGAGCGCAGGTGCAGCCGCCGCCCGTTCCAGCGCCCGCGCAGCCACCTGTCATGGCTGGCCACGACGATCGTGCCCGGTCCGGCGCCGAGGGCGTCCTCCAGCTCGTCACACAGGCGCGGGGACAGGTGGTTCGTCGGCTCGTCGAGCAGCAGGAGGTGCGGCGGGTGCGCCATCAGGAGGGCCAGTGCGAGCCTGCGGCGCTGGCCGACCGATAGCCGGCCCACCTGTTTGTCGAGGTCCGCGGCGTGCAGCAGCCCCAGTGAGCCCAGCGGCACCGCTTCCGCCCGCTCGGCGCCCAATGCGTACGTGTAGGTGTCACGCACCGTACGGTCCGGGCGTTCGAACGAGGTGTCCTGCGCGAGCAGTCCTACGGACAGGCCCGGCCACCTGCGTACTTCGCCCTCGGCGCGGAGCCGCCCGGCCAGCAGCGACAGCAGTGTCGATTTTCCGGCGCCGTTGTCGCCCGTCACCAGGAGCCGGTCTCCAGACCGGATGTCCAGATGCGCGAGATGCAGCCGGCTTGGCACGCGTACGTCCCGCAGCGCTACGAGAAGCGCGTCCACCGGCTCGGAATTCGGCGCTTGATCCGAACCCGCTATCCCCGGCCCCTCCGCCTCCCCCGTCTCCACCGGTTCGACGGCGACCGCCGCGACCGCCGCGACATGCAGCCGCAACGGCTGCGGCGGCTCCCCCACCTGTGTGCGCTCCAGTTCTTCCAGCCGGCGGGTGGCGTTGCGTACCCGCCGGGAGATCTGCTGCTGCACCCGGCCCGCCCGGTGGCCGTAACCCATCTTCTCGTTGTCCCGCCGCCCGCGGTCCGGGGCGACGCGGTGCGCGGTCACCCCGGCCGAGCGGCGCAGTTCCTCCAACTCCTCCTGTTCCTCGGCGTACCTGTGCTCCCAGCGTTCGCGTTCGGCATGCTTGTGGGCCTGGTAGGCGCTGTAGTTGCCGCCGAAGCGCACGGGACCGTCCACGGCCGGGTCGAGATCGATCAGTTCCGTACAGACGGCGTCGAGGAACGCCCGGTCGTGGCTCGCCACCACGACGACGCCGGGCAGCTCGCGGAGCCGGCCCTCCACGAAGGCGGCCGCTTCGTCGTCGAGGTGGTTGGTCGGCTCGTCCAGGAGGAGGGCCGCGGGGCGGCGTACGAGGAGCGCGGCCAGGGCGAGGCGGCCGCGCTGCCCGCCGGACAGCGAGCCGAGCGGCCGGTCATGTGCGACACCACCGAGGCCGAGCCCGTCGAGGACGATTCCGGCCCGGCGGTCGGCGTCCCAGACCTCGCGTTCCTGGGCCTGTTCGAGCCGCTGCCCGTACGTCTCCAGCAGCTCGGCGTGGGCGGGGCGGTCCTCGGGGGTGTCGGCGAGCAGCCGGGTGAGCCGGTCGAGTTCGGCCAGGTCGGCACGGGCTTCCCGGAGGGCGTCGTCCAGGACCCGCGCGATCGTCACGTCACCGGCGAACGGCATCTCCTGGTGCAGGAAGCCCAGGTCGTACGGGCGGGTGACATGGCCGGCGTCGGGTTCGTCGACGCCCGCGAGCAGGCGCAGCAGTGTCGATTTGCCGACACCGTTCTCGCCGATCAGCCCCACGCGGTGGCCGGGTGCGGCGGTGAGGGAGACGCCGTCCAGGACCCGTCGGGTCCCCAGCGTGCGGACGAGGTCGTGGGCGAGCAGAGCTGGTCGGGGCATGGTGGTCCACCTGGTGTGAGGGAGGTACGCGGCCCGCCGGGTGGGACACCTCGGACGCGGGCCAGGCCGTGACCGGCGCCTCACACCTCGGGGGCCGCCGTCTCCCGCAGCTCGCCGTCGGCCAGCCGCAGCCAGCGGTCGATCCCGATCCGGCCGAGGAACCGTTCGTCGTGACTGACCACGACGAACGCCCCCTGGTAGGAGGCGAGCGCGCTCTCCAGCTGCCCGGCGCTGACCAGGTCGAGATTGTTCGTCGGCTCGTCCAGCAGCAGCAGTTGCGGGGCCGGTTCGGCGCACAGCACACACGCCAGGGTGGCGCGCAGCCGCTCGCCGCCGGACAGCACGTGCACCGGCAGGTGGGCCCGGGGCCCCCGGAAGAGGAAGCGGGCGAGCAGGTTCATCCGCTCCGCCTCCGTGCGGTGCGGGGCGAACGCGGTGAAGTTTTCGGCCACGGTCCGGGACAGGTCGAGCAGGTCGAGGCGCTGCGAGAGGTAGGCGATCCGGCTGTCGGCCCGCTTGACCTGCCCCGCGTCGGGTTCCAGGTCGCCGTTGAGCAGGCGCAGCAGCGTGGTCTTGCCTGCGCCGTTGGGGCCGGTCAGCGCGATACGTTCGGGGCCCCGGACCGTCAGGTCGACGCCGTCGCCCGCGAACAGGGGCCGCTCACCGTGACTGACGAGCAGGCCCTCACCCAGGAACAGGTTGCGTCCCGCGGGCACTTGGGTTGCGGGCAGGTCCAGCGTGATGCGCTGCTCGTCGCGTACGGCGCGCCCCGCCTCGTCCAGGCGGGCCTTGGCCTCGCTGACCCGCGAGGCGTGCATCTGGCCGGCCCGGCCGGCCGACTCCTGGGCGCCGCGCTTCATGTTCCCGGCGAAGATGCGGGGCAGGCCCGCGTTCTTGAGGTTGCGGGAGGCGTTGCTCGCGCGGCGTTCAGCACGCTCGCGGGCCTGCTGCAACTCCCGCTTCTCGCGCTTGAGTTCCTGCTCGGCGTTGCGGACGTTCTTCTCGGCCACCTCCTGCTCGGCCTGTACGGCTTCCTCGTACGCGGTGAAGTTGCCGCCGTACACGCGCAGCGCGCCGCGGTCGAGTTCGGCGATACGGTCCATGCGGTCCAGCAGCGCGCGGTCGTGGCTGACCAGGAGCAGGCAGCCGTTCCAGTCCCCGAGCACGTCGTAGAGCTTGTGCCGCGCGTCGAGGTCGAGGTTGTTGGTCGGCTCGTCGAGCAGCAGGACGTCGGGGCGCTTGAGGAGCTGCGCCGCCAGGCCGAGCGAGACGATCTGACCGCCGCTGAGCGTGCTCAGGCCGCGGTCGAGGGCCAGCCCCGTCAGGCCGAGCCGGTCGAGCTGGGCGCGGGTCCGCTCCTCGATGTCCCAGTCGTCGCCGATGGTCGCGAAGTGCTCCTCGCTCACATCGCCGGACTCCACGGCGTCCAGGGCTCGGATCACCTCGGCGACGCCCAGTACCTCGGCCACGGTGAGGCCGGCGGCGAGCGGGAGGCTCTGCGGGAGGTAGCCGAGGACGCCGCAGACGGACACGGACCCGGCGGTGGGGCGCAGTTCACCGGCGATCAGCTTGAGCAGGGTGCTCTTGCCGGATCCGTTGGGCGCCACCAGGCCCGTGCGGCCGGTGCCCACGGTGAAGGAGAGGTCCTGGAAGACGGGGGTGTCGTCGGGCCAGGAAAAGGACAGGTTCGAGCAGACGACGGAAGCGTCGGACATGAGAAGACCTCGGGAAAGCACAGCGGGCGGCCCGGCGGACACCGGTGCCCGGGAACGGGTTGAGGGCACGACGAGGCGGCCACCACGGCGGTGCTCCTGCGCACCGGCCGGCGGCCATCAGGTCCGGGTATCACCCGGAGATGTCGTCGTCACCCACCACGGCTGTGTCTCCTCGATCCGAGATCATGTTCGTTCGCCAGGGTAACACCATGGCGGGGGTCGTCCGTGGCATCCGGTCTGCGTACGGGGCGTTCCGGCCGTGACGGGGACAGACATGGGGAACGGGCGCGGGGACGGGCATCGGGGCGGCTCGTTCCCGCCGCGACAGGCGCCTGGGGAGATCGGATCAGGCCGGGCCCACGCCCCGGACCCACGCCCCGGACCCACGTCGAACGCACATCGAATGCACGTCGAATGCACGTCGAGTGCGCATCGACAAAACTGGACTTGCGGGTCCATTTTTGCCTCCATACGCTGCTTGCAGCCGAGGCTCGCAGCGCCCGGCCAACCCTTCGGAAAGGAACGCTTCATGCGCGCAATATTCATCGGCCGGCACGGCGGACCCGAGGTCATGCGGTGGACCGAATTACCCGACCCGACACCCGGAAAGGGCGAAGTACTGGTACGACTCGCCGTCGCGGGCGTGAACTTCATGGACGTGGGAGCCCGGACGGTCGGCGGCCCCGGCTGGACCGCTCCCACGATTCTCGGGGTCGAGGGAATGGGATATGTGACCGCCCTCGGTGATGACGTCCAGGACTTCGCCGTGGGCGATCGCGTGGCCTGGTTCTACCACATCGGCAGTTACGCCGAATTGCTCGCCATTCCCGCGTCGTCGCTGGTCAAGGTTCCGGACGAGGTGTCCGACGAGACCGCGGCCGCGGTGCTGATGCAGGGCCTGACGGCCAATCACTTCACCACCGAGACGTATGCCGTCAGGCCGGGCGCCACCGCTGTCGTGCATGCCGCCGCCGGCGGTGTCGGCCTGCTGCTGACGCAGATGATCAAAGCCCGTGGCGGCCGTGTGATCGGACTCGTGTCCCGGGAGGAGAAGGCCGCGTCGGCCCGGGAGGCCGGAGCGGATCACGTTCTCGTTTCCAGCGGAGGCGGATTCGAGGAGAAGGTCAGGGAACTGACCGGCGGCGAGGGTGCCCATGTGGTGTACGACGGGGGCGGCGCCGCGACCTTCCGTTCCTCGCAACTGGCGCTGCGCCCGCACGGCGTGCACGCCTACTACGGCCCGTTCATGGGTGTCCCGTCCCTCACCCCGACCGACCTGCCCAACAGCATCCTTCTGACGTATCCCGTGGTCCACCACCACGTGCCCACACGCGAAGCCCTGGTCGAACGCAGCGGTGAGGTCTTCGACATGATCCGCAAGGGGCAGGTGACCCCGCACATCGGTGGGCGCTACGCCCTGTCGGACGCCGCACAGGCCCACACCGATCTCGAATCCCGCAGGACCACCGGCAAACTCCTGCTCGTGCCCTGATCAGGTCACCGATCCGAGAGAGGTGAGTGAGCACCGGATGCCGTTGACACGCAAGGGAAATGCCACCAGGCAACGCATCGTCGAGGGTGCGGCAGCCGAGATCCGCCGGCAGGGGATCTTCTCCGTCACGCTCGACGCCGTCATGCAACGTACCGCGACGAGCAAGAGCCAGCTGTTCCACTACTTCCCCGACGGAAAGGACGAGCTGCTGCTCGCCGTGGCGCGGCACGAGGCCGCCGGGGTGATCAGTGACCAGCAGCCGGAACTGGGAGCGCTGAATTCCTGGCCCGCCTGGCAGAGCTGGCGTGACAAAGTGGTCGACCGCTATCGGAAACAGGGGCCCAACTGCCCGCTCAACGCGGTTATGGGGCAACTCAAACCGACCACGGAAGGCGCCCGGGCCGTGGCGGCGGAACTCCTCGCCCAATGGCAGGGGGAATTGGCCGCGGGCATCCGCAGCATGCAGAGCCAGGGCGAGATCGCTACGGGCCTGGACGCCGAACGCAGCGCTCAGGCCCTGTTGGCCGGCATTCAGGGAGGAGTGCTGATCCACATCACGACGGGCAGCCTGGAGCACTTGGAGGCTGCCCTGGACCAGGCAATCGAGTTCCTGCGGGGTTCGGTGGCGAAGGCGTAGCGTCATCGCGCCTGCGGAAACCGCGCCACGGACATCTCACACGAGACGGCCGCCCATGACCGGCAGCTACGGCGGCGGCCTCACCCACATCCGGCTGCGCGCCCAGGCGCGTACGGCGTTGCAGGCCGTGTGCGAACCGGAACCGCGGCCCGCCTGAGCGGCAGTCAAGGCAGCGTGCCGCGCCGTCGCGCCGCTCCCACGGAATTCGGCCATCCGGTCCGCGATTCCGGGCCAGACTGGCCGAATATGCCCGCGATTTCAGGACAGTTGCCCCCAAAGGGGGTTGTGAGGCGAACGCGGTCCGTGGCACTCATGTTTCTGAGAGCGCTCTCAGATTGGCCTTACCTCAAGTCCGCGCCCGGTGTGCCGGGCGCGCGCCGACCCCGGCACCCCCGGACGCACTCGGACGAGGAGACACCATGCGCACTTCCCGACGCTGGAGAACGCTGGTCTGCGGCGTGATCGCCGCCACCGGCATCACCCTCGGTACGGGTACGGCTCAGGCCGTACCCATCGGCCAGACCATGAACGGCAAGATGACCTACTACAACGACCGGGGTTACGGCGCCTGCGGCACGCCGATCGACGCCACCTCGCAGGACCTGGTCGCCGTCTCCGCCGCCTGGTGGACCTCGCCCAACCCGAACAACGACCCGCTGTGCGCGGGCGTCAAGGTACAGGTCTCGTACAACGGCAGGACCATCACCGTGCCGGTCAGGGACAAGTGTCCCTCCTGTGCCTCGACCCACATAGACCTCAGCCAGGCGGCCTTCCGCAAGCTGGTGCCGGCGGGCACCGACATGGTCGAGCGGGTGACCTGGAAGTTCGTCCGCTGAGCCGGCTTCCGGTCCGCTGGTTTTGTTGAGCGAACCGCTCGGGGCAGCCGTCGGTGACGTGACGGCTGCCCAGGCGTCCGGTCGAGTGCGCCCCCGGCCCGATCCGGTGGGCACCCACGCAGGCACGCACGTTACGCAAACGGATGTACGTCCGCTCATTCGCCGACGCGAACGGCGACGGAACCGGGGACCTGGCCGCGGCCCGCGCCCGGCTGCCGTACCTGGCGCAGCTCGGCGTGGGCGCCCTGCGGTTCACCCTCTGGCACCTCTCGCCGCTCGCCGACGGCGGTTACGACGTCGCCGACTACCGCACGGTGGATCCGGCCTTCCGCACCCTGGCCGAGGCCGAGGCGCTGCTCGCCGAGGCGCGCGAGCTGGGGTTGCGTACCATCGTGGACATCGTGCCGAACCACTCTGGCTGCCGGACGCCGAGCGCTTCGCCCGCTACCTGCGCCCCGACGAGCTGCACACCGCCTTCGACTTCGACTTCCCGGCCCGCCCCTGGGACGCGGCCGAGCTGCCCGCGGCCATCGACCTGACGCTGGCCGCGCACGCCCCTGTCGGCGCTCCCGCCACCCGGGTTCTGGCCAACCATGACGTGCCCCGTACGGTCACCCGCTACGGGCGGGCCGAAAACACCGGATTCGCCTTCACACGCAAACGTTTCGGCGTGCCCACCGACCTCGCCCTGGGCACTCGCCGGGCGCGCGCCGCCGCGCTGCTCACCCTTGCCCTGCCCGGTCGCGACGGCAGCCGCGCGCTGTGCGTGGTCAACTTCGGCTCACGCGACATGGAACTGCCCGAGCACCGTGAACTCCTCCTCGCAAGCGGCCCCCTGGCGCCAGGAGGCGCGCTGCCACAGGACGCGGCGGTCTGGCTTCGGGCCTGACCCGGCACGACCGCCGCCCACCCCACGGAAGGGAATGTCATGGGCACTACTACACGCACCGGACGACGCAGGCGATCCGTACTGGCTGCCGTGCTCGGCACCGGGCTGATGCTGGGCAGCTGGCAGACGGCCTCCGCCGGAACACCGACGGACAGTGGAAGGGCTGCCCCTCTCCCGGCCACCTTCAGCGGCGACGGGGCCGCCCGCGCGCACGACGGGGACCCGAGCTCGTACGCGAAGGGCAGTGCTTCCCGCTGGATACGGGCCGATCTCGGCGCGACCCGCCGTCTGGACCGGGTCGAGCTCGCACTGCCCGGCGAGGCCCAGCGGGTCCAACTCCAGGGTTCCGTCAACGGCCGCGACTTCGTGGACCTGTCCGACGCACAGGCCCGCAGGGGTGAGGTCACACTGCGCCTGGGCGGCGCCGCCGTACGTTACGTCCGGATCGTCGGCGCACACCGGGTAGGCGAACTCACGCTGTACGGCGCGGCATCGGGCGACATCACACCGCCGTCAGCACCACTCGGCATTCGCCTGACCGGCACGACGTTGAGCTGGGAGCGCACTACCGGGGCCTCCGGGTACGACATCTACGCCGACGGCCGGCTGCGCGCCGGGCTGCCCGCGACGGCGACGCGCTGGCAGGACACCACAGCCCCCGGCGGCACCGCGCGGAAGACCGTCTACACCGTGCGGGCCCGGGACGCGGCGGGCAACCAGTCCCCGGACAGCCGTACGGTCACCCGGACCGTCCCCGCGGGCAAAGGCTCCTCGCGCGCCGCGTTCACTCCACCGGCAGGCAAGCCCCGGCCCACGCCCCGGCGCGCCAGGCCCGCCGCCGGCGCCACCATGCCGTACACCACCATCGAGGCGGAGGCCGGCACCGTCGGCGGGGGCGCCCAGGTGGTCGGGCCCAATCGCAAGGTCGGTGATCTTGCAGGCGAGGCATCGGGCCGCAAGGCCGTGACGCTGAAGCAGACCGGCCAGTACGTGGAATTCACCGCTCCGGTGGCGACCAACACCCTGGTCACCCGCTTCTCCATTCCGGACGCCCCGGGCGGCGGCGGAACGAACGCGACCCTGGGCGTCTACGTGGACGGCGTGAAGGCCAAGCCGCTCGGCCTGACGTCCAAGTACGCCTGGCTGTACGGCCCCGAGGCGTCCCCGGTGAACGATCCGGGCGCGGGGCCGGCCCGGCACATCTACGACGAGGCGCACCTCGACCTCGGCCGCACCGTACCGGCGGGCAGCAGAGTCCGGCTCCAGAAGGACGCCGACAACACCTCCTCCTACGCCGTCGACTTCGTCGACTTCGAGAAAGTCTCCGCGGCGCCCAACCCGGACCCGCAGGCGTTCGTGCAGCCGGCCGGGTTCGGTCACCAGGACGTGCAGAACGCCCTGGACAGAGCCCGCATGGACACCACAGGGAAGATCCGGGGCGTCTATCTTCCCCCGGGCGACTACGAGACCTCCGGCAAATTCCAGGTCTATCTCAAGCCGGTGAAGGTGATCGGCGCCGGACCGTGGTTCACCCGCTTCCACGCCCCCGCCGGCCAGCAGAACACCGATGTGGGATTCCGCGCGGACAACGGCGCCAACGGCTCGACGTTCTCCGGCTTCGCCTATTTCGGCAACTACACCTCGCGCATCGACGGCCCCGGAAAGGTCTTCGACTTCCAGAACGTCTCCGGCATCACCATCGACAACATCTGGACCGAGCACATGGTCTGCCTCTACTGGGGCGCCAACACCGACCGGATGACGCTCAGGAACAACCGTATCCGCGACACCTTCGCCGACGGTCTGAACATGACCAACGGCTCGACCGACAACCTGGTGACCGACAACGAGGCCCGGTCCACCGGCGACGACTCGTTCGCCCTGTTCTCCGCGCTCGACGCGGGCGGCGGCGACCAGCGGAACAACGTCTACGAAAACCTCACCGCCAAACTCACCTGGCGGGCCGCGGGCCTGGCCGTCTACGGCGGCCAGCTGAACACCTTCCGGAACATCCACATCGCGGACACCTTGGCCTATTCCGGAGTCACCGTCTCCTCCCTGGACTTCGGCTTCCCCATGAACGGCTTCGGCCCCGGTCGGACGACATTCGAGAACCTCCGCATCGAGCGGGCGGGCGGCCATTTCTGGAACGGCCAGACCTTCCCGGGAATGTGGCTCTTCTCCGCGTCCAAGCCCTTCCGGGCCATCCGGGTCAACGGCGCACAGATCACCGACCCGACGTACCACGGCATCATGTTCCAGACCAACTACGTCGGCCAGCAGCCCCAGAACCGGATCGAGGACACGGAACTCACGGACGTGACCGTCACCGGTGCGAAGAAGAGCGGCGACGAGTACACCAGTACATCCGGCTTCGGCATCTGGGCCAACGAGATGCCCGTACCGGGCCAGGGACCGGCCGCGGGCAAGGCGACCTTCCACAGGCTGACCCTGCGGGACAACGCGGAGAACATCCGTAACGTGACGTCCACATTTCAGATCAGCGTGGGGTGAGGGAGGGAGTTCGTGGCCGGGTTGGTCAGAAGTAGTCAGCGAACGGACGGTCATTCACCCGGTCGTAGATCTCCCGCAGCCACGGCTGCCGGACCGCCGGTATGCGTGCCAGCGTGGAGAGGAACAACCGCCTGTCGGGCCGGAACAGTCTCCATGGCCGCATCGGCAGGGGATCGTCCCTCATGACACTCTCGGGCAGACCTCCTGTCACAGGGAGCAGCAGCCGTTCGTCAGGGGCAATCAGATAGCGCCACATATCGAAGGGCAGGGGGACGGTCCGCTGAATTCCCGGGGCTTGCCACGGTTCGCCCGTCCGTGGGTTTCGCGGCACCAGGAAGATGCGGTGACCGGGGTTTCGGACGGGGAGGCCCGGGCCGGCCGGGACCACTGTTCTCGCCGGTGCGCCCGACGGCAGCAATGCGTCCAGCGGGCGGCCGAACAGGTCCGCCATGAGGCCGTCGGGCAGAGCCACGGGCCGACCGTCCGAAACCGCCAGCAGGTGGGCCAGGGCGGCTCCGGCCGCCGCGGCCCACTGGACGCTCCAGCCTCCCGAGGGATCGATCGGCGGCGTTGCCGGACGCCCCTGGGTATTCCAGTCGGCCGTCGCTCCGATGGGCGCGTCGGCAGGCAGGCCGTTCACGGCGCCCGGGTCGAACCACACCACCTGCCACAGCGAGCAATCGTCGATACGGGTCGCCACTGCCAGACCGCACTGGACACAGGCCAGATTCGGGCCGTCGCTCCCGTCCAGCCCACAGCAGTAGCCGGCGCACCTTTCCGGGATGAGAACGGTGCCGCGCACATCACCCGGCGCGATGGCGATCGCTCCCGGGGAGCCGAAGGAGAGCGTGTAAACCGGTGCGAACACGCCGCGAACTGCCGCCGCCTCGTCCCCGACTTCTTCCCACCGCCGCCAGGGCGGTCCGGATGGCTCCGGGTCCACGGCGTAGGTCCCTGATTCCATGAGAACCGGGAGCAGTTCTCCATTCCCCCAGTGCTGATGGGCATGGGCGGGAAGCGCGGCCTGTGAAAGGGGAGCACTGAGCGCGGCACCGCATCCGGCGCACTCGAATATCGCCATACATCCTCTCTGCTGCTGACCTGCGCATTATGCCGGTTCCCCAGTCGGCGGCCAACGGCTTTACGCGGCACCGGGCGCGCGGCGCGTACAAGCCGAGCGGCGTGTCCGAATGTGACAGTCGATCGTCATTGCGGCCGCCCCTGGGCAGCGGTGAGGATCAGTGCATGCCCGCTTCACACCGTGTCGTCATCGCCGTCTTCCCCGATGTCGACCTCCTCGATGTCACCGGCCCGGCCGAGGTCTTCGCGCTGGCCAACCGGGAGACCGGAGGCCGGGCCGGCTATCAGGTGCGCCTCGCCGGGCCGGTCGCCGGCGCGGTGCGTACGTCGGCGGGGGTGCGGCTGTTCGCCGACGTGGGCTTCGAGGACGTACGCGGGCAGGTGGACACCCTGGTGGTGCCGGGCGCGGTCGACATGACCGAGGACGGACCCGTCGCCCGTACCGATGCCGATGTCGTGGCGTGGGTGAAGGAGACGGCTCCGCACGCGCGGCGGGTCGCCTCGGTGTGTGTCGGCGCGCATGTGCTGGCCGCGGCCGGGCTGCTGGACGGGAGGACGGCGACCACCCACTGGTCGACCGCCGAGCAGCTCGCCGCCGACCATCCGGACGTCACGGTCGACGCGGACCCGATCTTCGTCCGCTCCGGCTGCGGACGGCTGTGGACCGGGGCCGGTATCAGTGCCTGTCTGGACCTCGCGCTGGCCCTGGTGGCCGAGGACCTGGGCGAGCGGACGGCCCTGGCGGTGGCCCGGCAGTTGGTGATGTACCTCAAGCGGCAGGGCGGCCAGAGCCAGTTCTCCGTACCGCTCAGCCGCCCGGCCGCCGAGCGCCGGGACATCGACGAGCTGCGTCTGTGGATCGCCGACCATCTCGAAGAGGACTTGTCGGCGCCGGCGCTGGCTGCCCGTATGTGCCTGAGCGAACGGCACTTCGCCCGCGTCTTCAAACAGGAGACCGGCAGCAGTCCCGGCGCCTACGTCGAGGCGGCCCGCGTCGAGCTGGCGCGGCGCCTGCTGGAGACCACCGACTGCCCGCTCGACCAGGTCGCGGCCGCGGCCGGACTCGGCTCGGCGGAGACCTTGCACCGGGCCTTCAGGCGGCAGCTCGCCACCACCCCGGGTGCATACCGCCGCCGCTTCCGGGCCCGGTCCGCCTGAACCGTCGTACCTGTACCCGGTTCCTCCCTACTACCTACTACCTACTAGCCCCTCAACCCGCGGACAGGAAGGCTTACGCGGCTCCGCCATGCCCGTACGCCCGTACCCCCTGTCCCCTCCCCTGCGAAAGGTTCTCCGATGACCGGTTTCACCCCGTCACCTTCCACTTCCCTGCGCGACGTGATCGGGCTCGACAACCAGCCGCCTCGGCTGAGCGGGTCCACCCTGCTCATGATCGACTTCCAGAACACCTACCGCACCGGCGTCATGTCCCTGGACGGCGCCGGACCGGCCCTCGCGGCCGCGGCCCACCTGCTGCGACGGGCCCGCGCCGCGGGGATCCCGGTGGTGCACGTCGTCAACGACGGCGGCGAGAACACGCCGTACGACATCCGTGCCCACATCGGTGCCATCAGCGACGCGGTCGCCCCGGTCGACGGAGAACCGGTCGTGGTCAAGCAGTTCCCCGACGCCTTCCACGCCACGGAGTTGGAGAAGACCCTGAGCGACCTCGGCGCCGCGCCGGGTGGCGGCCGGGATCTCGTGCTGGCCGGTTTCATGACACACATGTGCGTGGCCTTCACCGCGCAGGGCGCCTTCAACCTCGGCTACCGGCCCACCGTCGTAGCCGAAGCCACCGCCACCCGCGCCCTCACCGCTCCCGACGGAACGGTCCTGTCCGCGGCGTCCCTCCAGGCCGCCGCCCTGACCACCGTCACGGACCTGTTCGGTCTCGTCGTTCCGGCCGTCGACAGTCTCATCGACTGACGAGGCGTCACCTCGCGCCGCTATCCGGCAGCGTTGTCGTACGCCTCGCGGGCGTCGAGCAGTTCGTCCCAGTGCTCCGCCGTCCAGGCACATGCTGCCGCCAGGGGCTGGAGCATGCTGCGGCCCAGCGGCGTCAGCTCGTACTCGACGTGCGGGGCGGCCCCGACGTGGACGGTGCGTCTGACCAGCCCGTCGCGTTCGAGGGACCGCAGCGACCGGGTGAGGACCTTGGGGGTTACGCGGCTCAGCGGCACCCGTAGTTCGGAGAACCGACGCGGCCCCTGCTCCAGACAGCGGATGACGAGCGCTGCCCACTTGTCGCCGAACCTGATCGGATTGAGCGACGAAGGGCACAGTTCGTCGAACATGTCGGCGGGCAGGGGCTCCCTCATGCCGTCACCCTAGCCGGTCTCCCCCGGGACTTTGGGTGGTATCCCGGGGGAAACCACCCCCCTCGATAGCGTCCGGTCACCGGCCGGGCACACGGGCTCCGGCCCTGGTGAGAGGCGGTTCCTCATGAACATCGTGGTTTTCGGGGCGGGCGGCCGGGCCGGGCGGCAGGCCGTCGCCGAGGCGCAGCGACGCGGCCACCGGGTCACCGCCGTGGTACGCGACCCCGCGGCCCACGGCGGCGGCCCGGCCGGTGTGCGGACCGTGGCCGGTGATGTCACCGACCCGCTGAGCGTCGCGCGTACGGCAGCCGGACACGATGCCGCCATCAATGCCGCCGTGGACCTTTCCGCCGCGCCGGCCGAGTTCTTCACGGCGTCGTCCCGTGCCTTGATCACCGGCTTGGCGCAGGCGGGCGTGGGCCGCCTGGTGGCGGTCGGACTCGCCTCGGTCATGCCGGGCCCGTCCGGGACCCTCCTGATGGACGAGCCCGGCTACCCGAACGAGTACCGCTCGTTCTACCTCGGCCACGCGGCGGGCCTTGAGGAGCTGCGGACGTCCGGCCTGAACTGGGCGTACGTGGCCCCGGCAGGCGACTTCGACCACGACGGCGCGCGAACCGGCCGTTACCGCATCACCGGACACGGCGACCCGGCCGACCGGATCTCGTACGCGGATTTCGCCATCGCCCTGCTCGACGAGGCGGAAACGCCTCGGCATCACCGTGCCGCTGTCTGTGTACGGGAGGGGTGACGGCAGGACGATCACAGCTCGCTGCTTCCCTCAGTGGCCTGCGGCCCGCAGCTCCCGTACCAGGCGGGTCGTCACCGGCACGGACACACCGTGCCGGTCGGCCGCGCGCAGCAGCGCTCCGCCGATGGCGTCGAGTTCCAGTGGGCGGCCCGCTTCCGCGTCACGTTGCATGGACGATTTGGCGTCGGCCGGAAAAGCGTCGTAGCGCGCGAGGGCCTGAGCCGGGTCCACCGGCGCGCCGCAGGCGCGGCTGACCTCGGCGGTTTCGGTGACCAGCTTCTCCAGGTCCTGGTGGTGGCGGGTGCGGACTTCTCCGAGGGGCGCGCCGTGCCGGGTGGTGAGGAGGGCGAAGGGGGCGAGGAAGGCCATTTTCGCCCACAGAGCGGTGGTCTCGTCCTCGGTCACGCCGGCCGTCACCCCGGCGGCGGACAGGGCGTCCGCGAGGGTTTCGACGCGGGAGCGGAGTGCTGTCCCGGCCGCAAGGTCGATCTCGGCGAACGGGCTGCCGTGCTCGATGACGTGGGGCCCGGTGCCGTCGGGGGCGAGGCGGGTGGATTCCACACGGATCACTCCGGGGGCCACCCGGTCGGGCCGGTAGCGGGCGCGGAGGGCCGCGGGGTGTTCGACGCCGTTCAGCAGCGGTACGACGAGGGCGTCGCCGAGGGCTGCCGGCGGGACGCGGGTGAGTGCGGTGTCGAGCGCGGTCTGCTTGACGGTGATCAGGCATACATCGACCGGCTCACGTAGTTCGGTGTCCGCTTCCACCACTGCCGTGAAGTCGCCGAAACGGCGGCTGTGGACCTCGATCCCGCTGTTCCGCAAGGTGTCTGCCGTGGCTCGGCGAGCGAGGCAGATGACGCGGTGGCCGGAGCGGGACAGGAGGGCGGCCAGCAGGCCGCCGACGCCGCCCGGGCCCAGGATGGCCACCGTGGGCTTGCTCGTCGTCAGTGTCATGAGGATGTCCTCTCGTGGGTCGGCCCCGGTGGTCGGTGGCCGCCTTCGAGAGACGATCCTGGCACAGGCACCCGTCGTGCAGGCGCCTGCTCTCCATGCAGCCGGTACGCGCCGACTGCCGCGTCACCCGCCGCAGGTGAGGGCCGGACGGCGCGGATTTCGCGACGGTGGCGGCGGAGGTGCGAGGCCATGGCCCATGAGGAGACGGCGCACGGCGGTACAGCGGACCCCGGTACGGCGCACGGTGGTACGGCCGGCGAAGGCGCGGCCGACGACGCCCCCACGACGGGGGGCGGGCGCACAGCCGAGGGCGGGCGTCAGCACGGCAACGGGAGCGAACTTGAGCGGCTGCGCGCCGAGGTACAGGAATTACGGGCCCGTGTCAGTACGACGAAGCGGCGCCGGCTCCGGCTGCTGGCCGTGCGGCGCATCGTCGCCGCCGTGGTGATCGCCCTGGTGGCCGTCCTCACCGTCACCTCGGTCGTCGGCGTCTGGGGAGCGCGGACCGCGCTCAACACGGACCGCTGGGTTGCCACGGTGGGCGCCCTTCCCGAGGACCCGACGGTGGACGCGGCCGTCTCCGCCTACCTCGCGGACGAGATCTTCGACCAGCTGGACGTCGAGCGGCGGCTGTCCGGCGCGCTGCCGCCGCGCGCGTCGTTCATCGCGCCGCCGGTCACGGACGCCGTTCACGACTACGTCCGCGACTCGATCGCCAAGCTGCTCAGGACGGAGCAGTTCCAGGACCTGTGGCGCTCCGCCAACCGCTTCGCGCACGCGCGGATCACGGCGGTGCTGGAGCAGCGCAGCGAAGGCGTGCGCGTACAGGGCGACACGGTCACCCTCAACCTGCTTCCGCTGGTCAACAACCTGCTCAACGCCCTGGAGGACCGGCTGCCCACCCTGTTCGGCAAACGGCTGGACCTGCCCACCGTGTCGTCGGGCGAGATCCCGCCCGGCCTGCACGACCGGATCGAGAAGGCACTCGGCGTGTCGCTGCCCGCCGACTTCGCGCAGATCACGCTCCACGACCGGCATACGCTCGGGCAGTTGCAACAGGCCGTACTGCTGTTCAAGCGCGCACTGGTGGGGCTGCTGATCTCCGTGCCGCTGCTGCTCGGCCTCGCCCTGTGGGTCTCGCCGAACCGCCGGCGTACGCTGCTCCAGTTGGGCCTGTGGCTCGTGATCGGTGTCGCCGCGCTGTCCGGCGTACTGCGTGCGGTACGGGACCAACTCCTCGCCCACGTGCCGTCCGGCGTCTACCGCGAGGGGACCCGCGACGCGCTCTGGACGATCTTCACCACGCTGCGTGAACGCGGCGAGCAACTGCTGTGGCTGGGCATCGTGCTGGCCGTTCTGGCGTACCTGGTGGGTCCTGGTCGGCTGCCCGTCGGCCTGCGCCACCACACGTCCCGCGGCGCCCGGGCCACCGGCCGCCTCGCCGCGCGCGCCGGACGCCGGCTGGGCAAGCCCGGTGCCACACTGCGCCCGTGGGTACGCGAGCACGCCGACGTGCTCCGGGTCGGCGGCGTGATCGTCGCGGCCCTGATCGCGTTGCTGTTCTCGTCGTGGACGAGCCTGCTCGTCATCGCGGTCGTCCTGGCTGCGTACGAGACCGCGGTCACGCTCGCCCTGCACGGCGGCTCTTCACCCGGGCCAGGTGAGGCAGAACCAGTGCCTCCGGGTGGAGCGGAGCCGAGCGCGGGCGCCCGGCGGTCAGAGGCCGGGTGAGTTCGCCGGGCCCGGGACGACAGCAGAAAGGCGCCACGCCCCCGCATCGGCGTCCAACCCGTACAACAGCGGTGAAAAATAACGCGCGTTGACCGCTCCTGTGCCAGTACGGTCCTGGAATGCTCGATGACGACGGATACTTCGGAGAAAGCATCGCTGCCGCCTACGACGAGTCGGAGGCGGACATGTTCCGCCCGGAAGCGGTGGACCCGGCGGTCGACCTGCTGGCCGAGCTGGCCGGTGACGGCCCGGCCCTGGAGTTCGGCATCGGCACCGGGCGGATCGCGCTGCCGCTGGCCGACCGCGGGGTGCCGGTGCACGGTATCGAGCTGTCCCGGGCCATGGTGGCGCGGCTGCGCGCCAAGCCGGGCGGGGACGGTATCGGGGTCACGATCGGCGACTTCGCGACAGCGCGGGTGGACGGCACGTTCACGGCCGCCTACCTCGTCTTCAACACGATCAACAATCTGACGACCCAGGACGCCCAGGTGGCCTGCTTCCGCAATGCCGCCGCCCATCTGCGGCCCGGCGGAAGCTTCGTCGTCGAAGTGGGCGTACCGGATCTGCGCCGGCTGCCACCCGGTCAGACCGCGGTGCCGTTCCGTATCGGCCCGACGCAGTGGGCGTTCGACACGTACGACGTCGCCACGCAGGCGATGAGCTCGCATTACGTGACGATCGTCGACGGGCGCGCCGAGTACCGGTCGGTTCCGTTCCGGTACGTGTGGCCGGCCGAGCTGGACCTGATGGCCCAGCTCGCCGGGCTGCGGCTGCGGGACCGGTGGGAGGACTGGTCACGCGCGCCGTTCACCGGCGAGAGCGGCCGGCATGTCTCGGTGTGGTCCAGGCCCGCGGGCTGACGCCGGTCGGGCGAGGGGCCTCGCGGCTACTCGTTGATCGTGTCCCGGCGGACCACGCACAGGGCCCAGATGGTGAAGCCGTAGAGCGCGATCAGGGTGATCGACCAGACCGGGTAGTAGGGAATGGTCAGGAAGTTGATGATGATCAGCAGCGCCGCGATGCCGATCGCGACGACCCGGGCCCAGGTGGCCGCCGTGAACAGGCCGAGGCTCACGACGACGGCGACGGCCCCGAAGGCCAGATGGATCCATCCCCAGCTGGTCAGGTCGAATTTGAACACGTAGTTGGGGGTGCTGAGGAAGACCTCGTTCTGGGCGACGCCCATGATGCCCCGGAAGAGGTCGAGCACACCGGAGATGAACAGCATCACGGCGGCGAAGATCGTCAGACCGCCGGCGGCGGCCATGGATCCTGCCGAGCGGTGGTGCGGGCTGGTCGTGGTGGCCATGACAGGCCCCTCCGTCTCCGAGGCGGGTGCGGATTGCCCCGCGTCGGCGCCGAGGGTGCACCCGGGCGTACGGGCCCGTCGTCACCCCCGGCGGGTGACGACGGGCGATCACGGTGCACGGGTATGGCGTCGGGTGACCGGCGACGGGCGGGGCCGCCTTCATTCCTCAGCACATGCGCACCGTCCCGTGCCTCATACCGCCCCCGCCGCGCCCACCTCCAGGGCCTCCGCACCACCGAGTCGTTCAAGCAGCTCACGCAGCTGCCGCGTCTCCTCGTCCGGCAACGGCAGCAAAGGGGGCCGCGGTCGGCCGGCCGCTCGGCCCTGGATCTCCAGGCCCGCCTTGACGGCCCGGGGCAGCCCGTGGCCGACAATGAACTTCAGGAGCGGCAGGAGTTGCGCCAGGACCGCGTCGGCCCGCGCGTCGTCCCCGCGCGTCGCCGCGGCGTACAGCTCGGTGCACCACCGGGGAACGAGGCAGGGCGCCGCGGTGCACCAGCCGACGGCGCCTGAGCGGAAGGCTTCGAGTGCGACCGGGTTGTTCCCGTTGTAGACCGACAGCGTGCCGTCGGACCGGTCGCGGAGGGCGCGGAAGCGGGCGACGTCGCCGGAACTCTCCTTGACCATGGTGAGGTTCGGGATCTTGCGGGCGAGCGCGACCACCGTGTCCGGCCGGAGGTCGACTCCGCTGGTGCCCGGGTTGTTGTAGAGCATCACCGGAAGGTCGGTCGCCGCCGCGACCGTGGCGAAGTGCTGTTCGAGTTCCGCTTCGGTCAGTTTCCAGTACGTCTGCGGCAGCACCATGAGCGCGGTGGCTCCGTGGCGGGCGGCCACGCGGGCGCGGCGTACCGTTTCCGCAGTGCTCCAGTGCGAGACGCCGACCAGGGTGGGGAGCCGCCCGGCGACGGTCTGGAGGGTGGTCTCGCAGACGGCGTCCCACTCGCTCTCCGTGAGGTACGCGCTCTCGCCTGCGCTGCCCAGCGGAGCGATGGCGTGGCTTCCGGCGTCGGCCAGTTCGCCGACGAGCCGGCGCAGCGCGGCCAGGTCGACGTCGCCGGTGTCCGCGGCGAAGGGGGTGACGGGGTAGGAGATGATGCCGCGTAACGGTGCTGGTGCCGTAGTCATCAGAGGTTCACCTTGCCTGTGATGCAGTCGGGGTGATTGCGGAGCGCCTTGCGCGCGTAGTAGGCGAAGTTCGCCTGGTTGCGCCGGTCCGTGGACGTCCAGTCGTGGGCCTCGCGGGCGAGGGCCGGGTCCAGGGGCTGGATGGTGCCCGCCGACATGGCGAGCAGCTGGAGGCGGGCGGCGCGCTCGATGAGCAGCGCGAGGTTGCACGCCTCCTCCACGGTCGCGCCGGTGACGAGCTGGCCGTGGTGGGCCAGGAGGATGGCGCGTTTGTCGCCGAGGGCCGCGGAGATGATCTCGCCTTCCTCGTTGCCCACCGGTACGCCCGGCCATTCCTTGAGGAAGGCGCAGTCGTCGTACAGCGGCGTGGTGTCCATCTGGGAGACCACGAGGGGCACTTCGAGCATCGCGAGGGCGGCCGTGTGCAGGGCGTGCGTGTGGACGATGCAGTGCACGTCCGGACGCGCGCGGTAGATCCAGGTGTGGAACCGGTTCGCGGGGTTGGGCATGCCCTCCCCCTCCAGCACCTGGAGGTCCTCGTCCACCAGCAGGAGGTTGTCCTCGGTGATCTCGTCGAAGCCGAGGCCCAGGCGCTGGGTGTAGTAGGTGCCCGGCCGCTGTCCGCGGGCGCTGATCTGTCCGGCGAGTCCGGAGTCGTGCCCGCCGTCGTAGGCGATGCGGCATGTCAGGGCCAGCTTCTGGCGCGTGGTCAGGTCCGAGTCGGCGAAATGGTCGTCCATCTGCCGCTCGGCGCGTTCGATGAGTACGTTCTTCGGGTCGTGCAGGGTGTTCGCCACTTCTGCTCCCGTTCCGAGGCGCCGGTCCGCCGGCGGCCTCGTCTTCCGGTGCTGCCCGTCTCGTGCAACACTGCGAGGAAACTTGGTTCACCGTAGGACACCTTGTGTCATGCCACAAGGTGTTCCTCAAGCCAGGGCGCGCGGAGTTGCCCCCTGAGCCGGGGTGTGAGGCGGAGAGCAGCCGGCGACCGGGAACCGGTCGACGGACGGGGCAGTGGTCAGTGATCGGGGGAAGCAGGTAGTGATCAATCGGGTGCGGCAGCTGCGCAAGGAGCGGCTGATGACCCTGGAGGCGCTGGCCGAGCGCTCCGGTGTCACGAAGAGCTATCTCTCCAAGGTCGAACGCGGGCAGAGCATCCCCTCGATCGCCGTCAGCGCCTCGCTGGCCAGGGCCCTGGGCGTCCCGCTGGACCACCTGTTCGCCGATACGGAGGAGCTGACCGAGGTCACCGTCACCCGGGCCGGGGACCGGCGGCCGCTCACCTCCGAGGACGAGCCCGGGTCCCGTTACGCGGGCATCGCGCTCCAGGCCGGCGCCAAGAAGATGACCCCGTTCATGCTGTATCCCCCGCACGACACCGGCCCGGTGCCCTTCCGGGACCACCCGGGCGAGGAGTTCCTCTTCGTCCACCAGGGGCGGGCCGAGCTGCTCTTCCCCTCCCGGTCCTGCACGCTCGGACCGGGCGACAGCGCGTACTTCAAGGCGACCGTGCCGCACAAGGTCCGCTCGCTGGGTACGGAGCGGGCCGCCGTACTGCTCCTGGTGTGTGACGACCGGGACGGAGCGCAGACGCCCCACCCGCAGCTGCCCTGAAGAGGGAGCGCCGGTTCCGCGAAGTGTCCCGGCCGTCCGTCGGCCGTGGTCAGGACGCGGCGAGCGGCACCGTGATCTCCTTCAGCCAGGCGCGGCGGGCGAAGTCGCGGGCCTTGATGACGACGGCGCCGCGGCCCACCTCGACCTGGAGGCCCTGGTTGAAGGTTCCGCCGACGGAGACTTCGCCGCCCTTGCCGTCGTCCCGGTAACCGGTCTGGATCGCACCGGTGTTGACCACCGTGAATCCGCTGAGGTTCGCGGTTCCGGGGACGACGCGGCGCACCACCCAGTCGGAGAGTTCCAGGTCCCAGTGGGTGTGGCCGCAGAAGAGGAACACGTCGGGGTGGCGGCCGAGCAGGCCCAGCAGGCGGTCGGCCTGGAGGTAGTCGCTCGCGTAGAGCTTGTTGCGGGTGCCGGAGACCGTGTTGGGCAGGGGGTGGTGGGTGATCACCATGACCGGCCGGCGGCGGCGCGACCAGTACCACAGCCGGTTCTCCAGCCAGGCGAACTGCGCCTCGCTGATCCAGACCTCGTCCCAGAGCTTGGGGTCGTGGTAGTGCATGTACCGCTCGGTGCCGAGGGTCAGTACGGGGATGCCGCCGAAGGAGGTCTCCGCGTGGACGGTGTTGCGCCGGGCGAAGCGGTAGAAGCTGCGGAAGAGGGAGTCCTCGGTGGTGTCGTTGGGCCAGGTGCCCTGCGACAGGGTGCCGGGGTCGCGCCACTTCGGTACGTAGAACTCATGGTTTCCGATGGCCCAGGCGACGTCGCGCGGATGGGTGTGGCGCGCCAGTTCGGCGCCGACCTGCGCGTACTCGGCGTCGTAGCCGCGTGGGGTGATGTCGCCCGCGACGGCGAGGCCCGCGCTGCGCGGGTTGACGGCCGCCATGTCGTCCAGGGCCCGGCCGAAGTCGCTCAGGTCCCCTTGGATGTCGCTGATGACGTTGAACCGTACGGTGTCGTGGCCGGGCCACCGGCCGAGGGTGCCCGGCGCGGTGGCGTGGGCCTGCGGGGCGCCGGCGGCGACCGCCAGTGCGGCACCTCCACCGGCGGCGAGAAGGGATCTGCGGTCCATGTGCGGCTCCGTGTCCGTGAGGCGTGCGGCATGAGGCTGTGGCCATGCCGTTGGCGAAGATCACGGGGCTGGGTGCACTGCGGTGTACGCGCGGGGGTCGGGTGCGTGAGCACGGCATGAACAAGGGCGCGGCCCGCTTTGCGCCCTACGGGCCGTTCCCCGGGCCGCCCGCGCTCCGTTCCGGCTCCGCCGGATTCCGTACCGGCTCCCCCGCGCTCTTTGCCGAGCCTCTCACCGGTTCCGGAGCCGGAGCCAGCACCAGCGGCAGATACACGTCGTCGACGATCTCGACGACGGTCTCGTCCTCGACGGGTGCGCCGAACAGCAGGAACTCGTTGCGCAGCAGGTCGGTCGCGACGGTTGCCCGCCGGGAGCCGAGCACCCAGGGCTCCACCTCGCCGCGTTCGACGGCCCGCTGCAGGATGCCCCGGACGCCCATCGGCCCCACCGAGTGGATCCGTTCGCGGATCAGCCGGGCGAACTCGGGGTCGCGGGTCATCTCGCCGAGGAGGCCGCGCAGGATGCCGCCGATCGGCGTGGCCATCTTCGCCGACATCTGCCGCAGCAGGGCGATCACATCGCCGCGCAGTGTCCCGGTGTCGGGCACGTCCAGCTCGGAGAAGCCGCGGATCTTGCAGGCGTCCAGGACGAGTTCGGCGCGGCCGGTCCAGCGGCGGTAGAGGGCGGCCTTGCTCGTACGGGCGCGGGCCGCGACGCGTTCCATGGTCAGCGCGGCGTATCCCACCTCCGTCAGCTCCTCCAGCGCCGCGGTCAGGATCGCGTTCTCCAGCTCCTCGCCGCGGCGCCGGGGCCCTCTGCGGTGGTCGGCGGCCGATGGGGCGGTCCGGTCGGCGTGCGGTGACAGCGTGACTCCTTGAAGTATGCCGAGAGGACGTTGCGTTCTCTAAGTGGGCAGCTTAGCCTTTCAGTTAGAGAACTCACCGTTCCTTAAGCGAGTGTCAGAGACTTCGAGGGGACCGATGACCGAGACCTCCACCACCTTCCCGACCCAGGACGCCCCCGCCTTCCCCAGCGACCGTACCTGCCCGTACGGACTGCCCGAGACGTACGCCCGGTTACGCGACAGCCAGGACGCGCTGCGCCCCGTGACCCTTTTCGACGGCCGCACCGCCTGGGTCGTCACCAAGCACGAGGCCGCCCGCCGGCTGCTCGCCGACCCGCGCCTGTCCTCGAACCGCAACCGCCCCGGCTTCCCGCTCACCTCCCCGCGCCTGGACGGCCTGCGCGACCGCCGCCCCGCCTTCATCAGCATGGATCCGCCCGAGCACGGACCCCGGCGCCGGATGACGATCAGCGAGTTCACCGTCAAGCGCATCAAGGGCATGCGGCCGGACATCGAGCGGATCGTGCACGGCTTCCTCGACGAGATGCTCGCCGCGGGCCCGCCCGCCGACCTGGTCAGCCGGTTCGCGTTGCCGGTGCCCTCCATGGTGATCTGCCAACTGCTCGGCGTCCCCTACGCCGACCACGATTTCTTCCAGGACGCCAGCCGGCGCCTGGTGCAGTCGACGGACGCGGCGGAGGCGTCCGGCGCGCGCGACGACCTGGAACGCTACATGGACGGGCTGATCACCACCCTGGAGTCGGAGCCCGGGCCCGGTCTCCTCGGCGCCTTGGTCACCCGGCAGCTCGCGGACGGCGCCATCGACCGCGACGAGCTGATCTCGAACGCGCTGCTGCTGCTCGTCGCCGGTCATGAGACCACCGCCTCCATGACCTCCCTCAGCGTCATCACCCTGCTCGAACACCCCGAGCAGCACGCCGCCCTGCGCGCCGACCCGTCCCTGATCCCGGGCGCGGTCGAGGAACTGCTGCGCTACCTCGCCATCGCCGACATAGCGGGCGCCCGCTTCGCCACCGCCGACATCGAGATCGACGGACAGGTCATCCGGGCCGGTGAAGGCGTGATCGTCGTCCATTCCATCGCCAACCGCGACGCCGGCGTGTTCGAGAACCCGGACACCTTCGACATCCACCGCTCGGCCCGCCACCATCTCTCCTTCGGCTACGGCGTCCACCAGTGCCTCGGCCAGAACCTGGCCCGCCTGGAACTCGAAATCATCCTGACCGCGCTGTTCGAACGCATCCCCACGCTGCGGCTGGCGACACCGGTCGAGCGGTTGACCCTGCGGCCGGGCAGCACCATCCAAGGCGTCAACGAACTCCCCGTCACCTGGTGAGCGGGGCGAAGGGAGCGACCATGCACGTGACCGCCGACCGCGACGTCTGCGTCGGCGCCGGGATGTGCGCCCTGACCGCGCCCGGCGTCTTCGACCAGGACGACGACGGGCTCGTCACCGTCCTGACCTCCGGAATCGCGGAGGACAGCCGGGACGCCGTGCGCGAGGCCGGCATGCTGTGCCCCTCCGGAGCCCTGCGGGTCACGGAGTAGGACGGTACGGAAGGCGCCCGCGAGCCGGGGCCGCGGCCGTACGCGACGATCCCGCACGGACACCGCGTACGGGCGCGGCCCCGGCCTGTGGCGTGGCTACCGAGACGATCCCGCAGAAGACGGCGCGGCGGCGGCTCCGCCGGCAAGGGGACGCCCTGAGACGACGCCGCGGTCCGGTCAGATCGGCACGGTGCCGGCACGGCGGGCGCTCCACCACGCCAGGCAGGCCCATGCCAGCCCGGCGAGGACCGCCACCGCGACGCCCAGGGTCAGCAGGGTCCGGAACCCGCGGCCGCCCCGGTCACGTACGGCGGCGCGGGTCGAACTCCAGGCCGCGAGGGTGAGCGCGGGAACGCCGAGCGCCATCAACGGCAGTTCCACGTACAGCAGGCTCCACTCCCGCTCCCCCTCGAACCCTCCGCCGAGTCCGGGGCGTGCGCCGTGCAGCCACACGCCGAAGCCTACGCAAACGCCCAGGAGAGCCAGCAGGCAGCCGAGGCTTGCACCGGCCGGATCTGCCCGTTGGCGCCGGTCGCCGTTCATGTCCGGTTCCTGCTCGTGGTCCGCCTTTTTGCCCTGCCCACTGTCATGTCCTTCATCGACGCCGTGCGAGTGATCATGGTTCCCGCCGGGGCCTCCCGCACGCCGTCGTTCACACCGGGCGGGTGTCCCTGATCAGCTCCCAGGTGTCCACGGCGAAGTCGAGGGTCATGCCGTGCCGCTCGTACAGCGCGAGTGCGCCACTGCTGTTGTCGGTGTCGACGCCGAGGCCGATGCGGTGGCGGCCGAGCGCCGCGTAGTGGCCGAAGGCGTGGCGCAGGAGGTGGCTGCCGAGGCCGTTGCCGCGGGCCTCGCTCAGTACGCCGAGGGAGTTGATCCAGGCCATCGAGGCGCGGGCGTTGTGGCTGCGCAGCGCGGCGGCGTCGCCGAGGCCGCGTACGTGGGCGATCCATATCAGCGACCAGTCGGCACGCTCGGCGTCGATGTCGCCCAGCCACTGCTCGTACGTCCGCGGCTGGAAGTCGAAGTGGTCGGCGAAGGACGCCTGGAGCAGCGCGTGGGCGCGCCGGCGGTCGGATTCGGCCCGGCAGGAGCGCAGCGTCACGCCGGGCCGCGGCGCCGGAAGCCGGTCGGCGGCGGACAGGGGGCGGTGCAGCACGTGGTAGCGACGCACCGTACGCCAGCCCCGTGCGCGCAGCGCGTGCAAGTCCATGGTCGGGGTGGTGTTGAGGTGGAGGTGTATCACCGCGCGCGAGGCGCCGTTGGCGGCCGCGCGTTCCGCGGCCCGCGCCTCCATCAGGTCGTACAGGTACAGGGCGCCGGGCAGCCGGCCGGGCAGGGTGTAGTGGTCCATGTCGATCCGCTCACCGCCGGACTCGTCCCAGAGCAGGCCGTACGCGATCAGCCGGTCCCCGTCGAACAACAGCCAGGAGTCGTTCTCCAGGTCCGCCTCGGGATGCTTCAGCTCCGCCTGCACTTCGGTCAGGTCGGTGTCGGCACGTCCGATCTCCCATCCGTCGATCTCGTTGAGCAGCGCGCACACCGCCGTCGCGTCGTCGAGCGTCGCCGGTCGCACGGTCAGGCCGGGCGGCGGGTTGCGAGGTGCGGTCGCGGTCATGCGACCACTGTCCGGGGGCCGGGTTCGGGCCGCAACTGACTTTCTTCGTACGGGAGTTGCCCATACGCGCTACGGGAGCGGCCGGCCACTGGTCGTCACCCTGCGCCGTGCACGCTTGTCCTATAAGCACGCGGCAGGGAAAGGTGAGGCCATGACATCATCGCGATCGATCCCTTCTCGCCGCGCAGTCCTGGGGATGGCCGCGGCGCTTGTGCCGTTGGCCGGATGTGCGAAGGAGAAGGCACCCGAAGCCGCACCGCCCAGCGGTTCGCCCTCCCCCACGCCCCTCTCGGCTTCCCCCGGAAGCGACCGCCACCAGCGCTTGAGCGCGCTGGAGCGGAAGTACGGCGCGCGGCTCGGGGTGTACGCCCTCGCCACCGGTACGGGCGCCACGGTCACCCACCGGGCGGACGAACGGTTCGCATTCTGCTCGACGTTCAAGGGAATGGCGGCAGCGGCGGTTCTGCACCGCCGTCCGTTGTCGCACATGGACACGGTCGTTACGTACACCGAAGCCGATTTGATGAAGCACTCCCCCGTCACGGGAAAACATGTGGCCACGGGAATGACGCTTCGCCAGTTGTGTGACGCGGCCGTCCGCTTCAGCGACGGTACGGCGGGAAATCTATTGTTACGCGAGATCGGAGGTCCCGGAGCGCTCACGGCATTCGTCCGTGGCCTCGGCGACACGGTCACCCGGATGGACCGGATCGAGCCGGCGATCACGGAAGCCACCCCGGGGGATCCGCGCGATACGTCATCTCCCCGGGCGTTCGGTACGGATTACCAGAAGGTCGTGCTGGGGAACGTCCTGGCGGCCGACCGGCGCGCCTTCCTCCGCGACCTCCTGGAACGCAACGCCACCAGCGCCCAGCGCATCCGGGCCGCTGTTCCACGAGGCTGGACCGTTGCCAACAAGACCGGCACCGGTGACTACGGGACGCTCAACGACATCGCCGTCGTGTGGCCCGCCAAGTCCGCGTCGCCGCTGCTCATTTCCATCATGTCGAGCAAATCAACCAAGGATGCCGCATACGATCAGGCGCTCATCGCCGAGGCGGCCAAGTACGTGCTGGATACGCTCGGCTAGCTGTGGAAACGGGTCGTCTCGGCCAGTCCGGCACGGTGGACGGTGATGTTGTTGACGGGCGCGGTGGTGTCCGTGAAACCGAAGGAGACACCGAACAGTATCTTTCTGTCGCCGACGATGCCGAGTGATTCCCGGATGGTGTCGGCGTAGAAGCTCAGGAGCCCTTGGGGGCAACTGGCGATACCGTACGCGGTCAGGGCCAGCAGGAGCGTCTGCCCGTACATACCGACGTCGGCGGCCATGCGTTCTTCCGCGTTCGGCGGAAGGAACAGCAGCGCCACGTGCGGCGCGCCGTAGAAGTTCAGGCTTTCGGCGTTGAATGCCTCGCGCCGCTCGTGGTCGTCACGGCCGATGCCGAGCGCGCCGTACATTGCGGCTCCCGCCTCTCGGCGCCGCTGTGCGTACGTACCGGTGTAGAGGTCGTCGCGGTACGGGAAGTCCAGCGACATGCGCTGGTCGGCGTGCGCGGCGACCAGGTCCTTGCCCAGGCGGTCCCTGGCCGCTCCGCTGACCACTTCCACGTGCCAGGGCTGGGTGTTGGAGTTGGAGGGAGCCGCGCCGGCCAGGGAGAAGACGGCCCGGAGGGTGTCTTCCGGCACGGGGTCCGGCTTGAACGCACGGGTCGCGCGCCGGCCGCGTATCAGTTGCTCGGCGTAGTCGGGGAGGTCAGCGGCAGTGGTGGCAGGCATGGCTGTCTCGATTCGCGGAGAACGGAGAAAGGGCAGGAAAGGATAGGCAGGGCTATCGCTCCAGGCAGGAGTCGATGAGGCGGTCCGCCGCTTCCTTCAGCGCGGTCGCGGATTTCTCCGCCTCGTAGATCTGGGTGGTGACGCTGGCGCCCTCGACCAGCATTTGCAGCATGTAGGCCAGGGTGCGGTGGTCGCGTACGGAAAGGTGGGAGACCAGCTCGGCCAGCAGTTCCAGGTATTCGGCCTTGAGCTCGCCGACGGCCACACGCACCGGATGGTCACGGTCGGGGAACTCGACGGACGCGTTCACCAGCGCGCAGCCCCGGTATCCGGGCGCGCTGATCTGCTCGGCTATTTCGGCGATGACGTGACGGAGCTGCCCCAGCGGGTCGTCCGGGCAGGCGGCGCGCGCGGTTTCCAGCCAGACGCGTGGAGGGGCCGCCTTCGCTTTCACATAGGCCAGCGCGAGGCCGTCCTTGGACTCGAAGTTGCGGTAGATGCTCGGTTTCCCGACGCCCGATCGCTCCGCGATCTCGGCCACACCCGCCGAGCGAATGCCTTCCCGGTAGAAGAGATCGCACGCGGTCTCCCACACGCGCTGCCCGGCCGGCGAGTGCCGCGGTGGTCCGTCCGCCATCAGAACTCCTCGAAGTGGTCGCCGCGTTGCCGCCGTGACGGGAATCGGAGACGGCACCGCACACACGCGTACCGATCGGTACGCATGCGACAGTACCGATCGGTACGCAGGGCGTCAAACCCCTGGAACGACGCCGGAAGCGGCGGTGAGCCGGGTGAGGTCCACGGAGTCCGCGCCCTGGTTCGGTGCGGGAATGAAGAGGCAGGCAGCGGCCACGGCTGCCAGTACGGCAGCGAGGCAGACCGTTCCCGTACGGCTCCGAGCCCAGCGGGCCTTGAAACGTATGGGGTCCTCCACCAGGATCTTGGACAGGAATCCGGCCGCGAGGGAAATGGGGACCAGGAGCGCCGTACGTCCCCAGCCGCCGAATCCCAGGGTTTCTTCGGAGAGCAGCAGATAGACCGGCCAGTGCCAGAGATAGAGGCTGTAGGAGATGCCGCCCAGCCATCGCAGGGGCCGGCTGCCCAGGAGACGGCCGACCGGACCGGCCGGGGCGTGCGCGAGAAGGGCGATGAGGAGGGCGGCGGCCAGGGCGTGGAGGAAGAGGCCGCCCTGGAAGAGGAAGGGTGAACCGGGGCCATCGGTGAGGAACCAGTACGCGCCGAGGGTGCACACCAGGACGGCGCAGAGGCCGCCGGCCAGACGACCGGGCACCCTGGCCAGCAGGCGGCGAGCCGGGGCGGTGGCCATCAGCGCGCCCAGCAGCAGCGAGAAGGCGCGGGTGTCGGTGCCCTCGTACACGCGCGTGGTGTCCGGACCATGCGCGAGCGCGATCATGACCGTAAGGGAGAGGGCGGCACCGACGGCGGCGATCACGGGCACGAGACGGCGTGCGGCCCGCCCCCGTGCCAGGACGGCGACCACCACCGGCCACACCACGTAGAACTGCCACTCGACGCCGATGCTCCACAGGTGGCTGAAGACGCGGGTGTCGGCGTCGTTCCAGTAACCGACCTGCTCGCTGATGAAGTGCCAGTTCGTCGCCTGAAGCGCGGCCCACGGGCCGTCCTCCAGGGCGAAGCCGAGCAGGTACGGCGGCCCCGCGGCCGCTGCGAGGAACAGCGTTCCGGCGATCATCACCGTCAGTGCGGGCAGCAGACGACGCGCCCGGCGTTCCCAGAAGGCGGCGAGGTCGATGCTGCCGTGGCGGTCCGCGGCTTCCTTGAGCAGCAGGCCGGTGATCAGGAAGCCGGACAGCACGAAGAACAGGTCGACGCCGAGGAAGCCGCCACCGAAGTGTCCGGCGTGGAAGAACAGGACGCCGAGGACGGCCAGGCCGCGCAGGCCGTCCAGCGGTGCGATGTGCCGGGCCGTCGCGCGCGGGCGGCGGCGGTGGGAGGGCGGCGTAGCCGTGGTTGTGATCGTCGGCATGTACAGGTCCTTGGGGCAACAGGGCAGCGGGGAGAGTGGGAGACGGCGGCCGAGGGCACTGCTCCGGCGCGGGAGCAGCACCCTCGACGCGTTGGCGGGCGATGTGGCCCGCTCACCGCCGTCGCTTCCGGCGCGCCTCCGTGGGTACGGACGCGGCACCCGGGCGACGGCGTACGGGCGTCAGCCGCACTTGAGCTGGCCGTAGACCTTGGAACCGGTCCAGGTGCCCTTGGCCCACTTCTCCGGGGCCGCGGGGGTGAAGGAGTAGTGCCGGCTCAGCTGGCCCCCGAACCAGTTGGCGAACGCCGCCGCGCCCTGCTGGCAGGTGTGGATGCCGTCCTGGCTGCGCTGGGCCTTGGCCGCGGCGCTGTCGGTGCCCCACAGGCCGGCGGCATCGAAGAAGCGGACCTGGCCCGCGTTCTTGGCCGCGGCGTCCTGGGCCGCCTTCGGCGCGGACTTGATGGCGGCCTCGTGGCTCTTGTAGAAGTCGTCGATCTTGAAGGGCGGTGCGGAGACGATGACGAGTTCGGCGCCGGCGTCCTTCGCGGCCTTGGCGAGGCGCTCGTACGAGCCGGCCTGCTGGGCGGCGGTGCCCCAGTCGTACGTGGTGACCTGGTAGGCGATGACGTCCGGGTGGAAGGTTTCGACCGCCTTGGCCAGTTGCTTGTAGGTGTCGTCGGCGAACTGGGCGGTGGGGCCTTCGCCCTTGACGACCGTACCGCCGCCCGCCGAGGCAATGGACTTGAATTCCGCGCCGCCCGCCTTGACCGCGGCTTCGAGGGCGGGCGCTTCGGCCTCGGCGATCGAGTCGCCCATC
Source organism: Streptomyces rimosus subsp. rimosus (assembly GCF_000720725.1). Taxonomy (GTDB): domain Bacteria; phylum Actinomycetota; class Actinomycetes; order Streptomycetales; family Streptomycetaceae; genus Streptomyces; species Streptomyces rimosus_A. Next base: position 7,868 of record NZ_JOCQ01000005.1, on the reverse strand, counting down.
CAGAGCAGCTTCGAGAGCGGCTTTCCGCCGTTCTTTCCCGCGGGCGGGGCGGAGGCGGCGGAGCCGGCGTTGTCGCCGTTGCCGGACGCCGAGTTGCCGCAGCCGGTGAGGGCTGCGAGGGACACGCCCACGACCAGGAGGGCTCCGGCGGCCAGAGCGGGGTGCCCGCGCCGACCGGGGCGGCGCCGGGGAGCGGCGGGGGCGGGGAACTGCTGCTGCGAGGAGGACGGACTGTCCGCGATGTGCTTGCTGTGCATGGTTTCGAGACAAGCACGGTGCACGAGCCGTGCGGGGGCCTGTCATTATCCGGTCACATACCGAGGAAAACTCCGTCATACGGCGGTCACGAGGTGGCGGAATCCGGCTCGGAAGGCCTGCCCGGAGCGCGCTGGGCCCGCCGTCCGGTACGGGTCATTCCGCCACGTCGGAGAACCTCCGCGCGAGGTCACGATGCCAGTCTGCCGCCAGCTCTCCCTCGGCGGGGCTGACGACCGATCCGGGCATCCGGCTCAGGCGCTCGACCTCCTCCGCGAGGCGCAGGTGCTCGCGGTGCGCGTGCTCACGGCAGGCGAGGCACGTGACACGGTCCGGGCGCGGCGAGGTCATCACATACGCCACCCGCAGCCCGCATCCGGTGGTGACCCGGCTCGGCAGATCGCCGGCCAGACCGAACGTGGCCGCCAGCATCGTGCGGGCGGCGGCATCGCCATGGGCTACCTTCTCTTTGACGTGGATGTGCGGATCGTCCCCGGCCACGGTTACCCCCCGGTGTCCTCCGAGTGATGCGCCTGCGTCAGATCGCCCCCAGCGCCTGCATCATGCCGAGTCCGTCCGAGACGACCCAGTATTCGACGAAACGGCCGTCGGCGGCACGGAAGATGTCCTGGCCCGCGAAGGAGACGCGGGTGCCGGGTTCGGCGGTGGCACCGGGGATGCCGCCACGGTACGCACCGTGGAAGGTCCAGTGCGCGGCCACCAGGCCGTCGCCGATGACCGGGCCGACGTCGAGGGTGTTGCGGATGTCGGTGAAGTACTCGTGCGACCGGCGGATCTGGTCGGCCGCCCCCTTCGGCCCGTGCACGTCCATGGTGGGCCAGTGGCCCACGAAGTCGGGGGTCAGGATCTCCTCGGCCACGGCGAAATCGCCGTGCCACAGGTCGAAGAGCCAGCGGCGGTAGAGCGATTCGATGACGTTCATACCGCCATTTTGTGTACGCGTACGCAACGGGTCAACCACCAGCGGCCGGGCGCGCCGCACAACGGTGCGGCAGCGTCGCCGTCAGCGCGGCCACCAGCGTGCCGAGATCGTCCGCGAGGTGGTTGCGGCGGTCCGGGGACAGCCAGTACGGGCGCAGCGCGGCCACCGTGGGGTACCGGTCGGCGTCGGCCCCGGCAGGCACACTGACCTGGTACGGGGAGCGGCCCTCGGGGCGCGCGGCGTGCTGGGCGAGGTCGCCGAGGAGGAAATTCCAGACGATCCGGTTGGCCGTGGCCGCCTCCTCCAGCGACAGGCCGCAGGCCTGCCAGGCGACGTAGATCTCCTCCAGCAGCCACAGGACCGAGGGCGTCATCAGGTCGCCGCGGCCCAGTACGTCCACGACCCAGGGCCGGGCCGCCAGCTCGTCGCGCTGCCAGGTCAGCAGCGCCAGGAGGCGGGCCCGGGGCTCGTCGGGCAGGGCGGGCCGGGGCAGGTCGGTCACGATGCGGTCCAGCAGCAGTACCAGGAGCTCGTCCTTGTCCCGTACGTGCCGGTAGATGCTCATCGGGGAACTGCCCAGCGCCTCGGCGACCCGGCGCATGGTCAGCGCCGCGCTGCCTTCCCTGGTGACGATGCCGAGGGCTGCTTCGATGATCCGGTCCCGGGAGAGGCGGGCCGGCCGTCCCCGGCGCGCCGGCCCCCGCCCGGCTGCCGCGCCCCGTTCCGTATCCGCTGTGCTGTGGTCACTCACGGGAGCAGTCTGGCATCGGGGGACGGCGGGGCCGGTTCGCGAGGGGCGGCCTGCGGGGCGGAGGCGGACGGCGTACACGGTGGGGGCCGCGGGCCGGTCCTCCTGGCCCGCAGGCCGCCTCCCCTGCCCGAGCGGCGATCAGGCCCCCACGGATTCGCCGGCCTGGCGTTCCGCCGCGCGCTGGGCCAGTTCGGTCCAGTTGTCCGAGCAGGCGCGGGCCAGCTCGGCGACGGTGCTCCGGCAGTCCGCTGGAATGTCCGCCGTGATCCTCTCCCACTCCTGCGGGCTGACCATGTGGATGCCGAGCAGTCGCAGCAGGGTGCGGCCGGTGGCGCTGTACCGCAGCGCCGGGTCGCCCTTGAGTCGCTGCACGGTGCTGCTCCGGTCCGCCACGGGCGGCCGTACGGGTGCCACCGCACCGGCAGCCCCCCGGCGCCGCCCGGCGGGCCTTCCGGGACCCCGGTGTCCGCCGCGTTGGCCGCGCGGGCCGCTGCGCCGTCCCGTCAGCAGGGGTTCCTCGCCACGGCGGATGCGGTTGCGTACGTCGCGCGCGGTTTCCGGGGAGATGCCCGTCGCCCGGGCGATCTGACGGAGCGAGAGGTCGGGGTTCTCGGCAATGAGGTCACCGGCCAGCTTGCGGCCCTCGGCGCCGTCGAGCGGCCGGAACCGGCCGTCCTGGCCGACGCGTCCGCGCTCCGGCGTCGCACCGCCCGGCATCTTCCGGCGGACCTTGGCCACCGTCGCCGGGGCCAGGCCGACGATGCCGGCGATCATCCGGTTGGACCAGGTGGGGTGCGAGGCGACGATGCGCTCGGCCGCGTGCTTGCGGTCCGCCTTGGTCAGTGGCAGACCGTGGGCACTGTTGGACTCGACGGCGAGGACGAAGGCGTCCGCGTCGTCGCCGTCGAAGAACCGCGCCTCGATGGTCTCCTGGCCGCGCCGCCGGGCCGCGCGCAGCCGGTGCATACCGTCGATGACCCGCAGCGTGTCCCGGTGGACGAGGATGGGCGGCAGCGGTCCGTCGGCCACGGTCAGCAATTCGATGTGTTCCGCGCTCTCCCCCGCGATTCTCGGCGAATCGCTCACCGACAGGGCACTGATTTCCACCTCGACGACCGTGTGCGGGTCGACCTGCGACTGCCCGGGTTCCAATGCGTCCTCCTAGGCTCGCGTTCGCCGTCGGCTGCCCTTGTTCCGGAATACCGGACGGCTCACGGCCCGCCTCCGGCTAGCTTTTCGGGGAGGGCCGACGGCGGCGGACGGTGTTTCGCCTTGCGTCTGCGGACAACGGAGCAGCGGAGGAAAGCAATCGCGCGGCACGGCGCAGCCATGTCGTGTCCGGTCCCCCGCTTCGGCACCGTCCGGCGCGGCGGGCCGGAAACCGGCGGCCCGTCCCCAAGCCGATGGCCCGCCGCCGCGCCGCCACGGCCGGTCGTCGCCGGTCGGCCGTGGGTGCCCGGTGACTCCGGCCGGCGCGAGTGCGTTTTCCGCACCGTGCGCGCCTGGCTCGAAGTCGCCGTCGTGCTGCTGATGCTGAGGCGGTGGGCCGGGCCCGGGAAGGGGGCTGTTGTCCAGGACTTGTCCAGCACTTGTCCGGCCTGCTCAGCCCGGGGACGGGCCTCGGCTCCGGACAATCCCGGAAGGATTGTCCGGTAGGAATTCCCCTTGAGAATTGTGTGAGCGTGCGCGGGAAGACAGCGGCCGCGGAGAACGGTTACGGAAGTAGGCCCGAGCGGCGGGCCGTTGCGCGGGGCGACAGGTCGGTCCCGCGCATTGGCCGGCCTTCCCCCGTCAACCGCGCGCGCCGAACACCTGCGTCCAGGTCGGCCCACCGGAACCCTCGTGGGTGCCGATGCCGATTTCCTTGAAATCGCAGTTGAGGATGTTCGCCCGGTGGCCGGGGCTGTTCATCCAGCTGTTCATCACCTCGGCGGCGGACCGCTGTCCCCGGGCGATGTTCTCGCCGTACGTACTCCACTGGTATCCGGCGGCCTTGATCCGGTCGCCCGGGTCCTTGCCGTCCGGGTTGGTGTGGTCGAAGTAATTGCGCGCGTCCATGTCCTGCGAATGGCGCCCGGCCGCGGTGTCGAGTTGGCTGTTGCCCCGTACGGGCGCGCAGCCCTGTTTGGCGCGTTCGGTATTGACCAGGGCGGTGACCTGTTGCGCGAACGGCGACTGGCCGCTCGCGGAACCGGCGGCCGGGGCGGGCGCGGCGGAGGACGGGCGCGGGGCCGGGGTGGCCGCTTCCGAGGGCTCCCGCTTCTTGCGGGGCGAGTGCGGCTCCTTGGAGTGGGAGGCCGAAGCGGACGGGGTGGGCGTCGGGCTGTGGCTCTTCTTGGAGGGCGACGGGCTCGCGGCGGGGCTGCGCGGCGGCTGTGCGGCCAGCGGCGCCGACTCGGGCTCCGTGGCGGCGCGGGAGATGCCGGGGTCCTCGTCCGGGCCGGAGGTGATCAGCGGGAGGGCGCCACCCACGGTGGCGAGGGCGGCGGCGGCCACGGCTGCCGCGGTGACGGCGCGCCGGCGGCGGACGCGGCGGCTCTCGCGCAGCGCGTCACGGAGCTGGGCGCGTCCGCCGGTCGCGGTGGCGCCGCCCGCCGAGGGGGTCGCCGTACTGCCGCCTGCCGCCGTGGACATGGCGGGCTGGGTGGTGGCGCCCGCGAGTACCGGAGACTCCAGGGTGTCCGGCGCGAGCGCGGCGGCCAACGGCACCAGCGCCAGGCCGACGAGCAGCCGGTCCGCGGGCACCAGCCCGGAGGAGAGGGCGGAACAGACCGTGCACTCGCGCGCGTGCCGCGCGATGCGCTTGCGCCACAGCGCGGAGGGCACGCCGTCCCACTGCTCGACGACCGTCTCCAGCAGCACGCACCGCGGGTTCGCGGACAGTGCGCGCACCACCACGCGGGATGCTTCGAGCTGGGACTTCATGCGCTGGACGCGTACGGCGGTGTGCTGGGGCGTCAGTTCCATGGCGGTGGCGACCTCGGCGCGGGTCAGTTCGCCGGCCGCCTCCAGCCACCACAGGGACAGCAGCGCCCGGTCGGCCTCGTCCAGCCAGCGGGTGGCCTCGGCGACTTCCCGGCGCTGCCCGGACAGGCCGAGGCGGACGATGGTCAGCCCGACGAAGTCGGCGCGGGGGTCGGCGACGTCGTACGCGGCGTCCAGGCCGCCGTCCACGGGTGCGGCCTGCTCCTGGCGCCAGTGCGCGCGTATCTGGTTCATCGTGATGGCGACCAGCCAGGACCGGAAACTGCCCGGATCACGCAGTTCCCCGAGGCTGGCGAGGGCCCGGAGCATCGTCTCCTGCGCCACGTCGTCCACGTCCGCGTGGCCGTGCAGCGCGCGCCCCACGATGTTGTACACCAAGGGCATGGACTCGGTGACGAGCCGGTCCCTGGCCTGCCCGTCCCCCGCCTGCGCGGCGGCAATCACCGCAGGGTCGAGTTCGCTGCTCACGCTGTGTCCACTCTCTTTCGACTCGGGCCTGTTGCGTCCCACACTCAGGAGATGCTGCGACGACCGGGCGGATAACAGAAATCGAGCAGCCGTCCGCGGAAATCGTACGGATCAGCGATGCGGCGGGAGTGGCAGATGAGCCGCACGGGCCGCGCGAGGCGGCGGATGTTGCCCGTACCAAGCCTGTGACCAGGGACGCAGCGGTGAAGCCGGAGGCGGGGCCCCTTCTTTCACCGGCGGAACATCAGCGCACCACCGGCGAGAATTTCCCGCGCGGCGCGCATCCTTCGGCGTGCCTCCCGCGTCTCACGAGCGAGCCACTTCCTCATGTGGGCGCACTACAGGTATATTTGGAGATTTTGCATTGAAAACTGGCATTAAGGGCGTGCGTCGCCTGTCCGCGACGGCCGTCACCGCCGCGGGAGCCGTCCTGCTGGCCGGAGCGTTCGCCGCTCCGGCACAGGCCGAGACCCCCGGGGCCGCCACGCTGAGAGCCGCGGCGAGCAAGGCCGCCCAGCAGGCCGCGGCGAAGGCCGGGACGCCCCAGGCGCCCACAATCGCCGCGGCGGGCGGGTTCGTGATGAACAACGCCACCGGCAAGGCCGCGTTCACCAAGGCGGCGGACTCCCGTCGTTCCATGGGGTCCACGACCAAGATCATGACCGCGCAGGTGGTGCTGTCGCAGCGCAACCTCAACCTGGACACCCAGGTCACGGTCGACAAGGCGTACAGCGACTACATCGTCTCCAAGACGGCCTCGTCGGCCGGTCTGATCGTCGGGGACAAGGTCACCGTCCGCCAGCTGCTGTACGGGCTGATGCTCCCGTCCGGCTGCGACGCGGCGTACGCGCTCGCCGACAAGTTCGGCAGCGGGTCCACGCGGGCGGCGCGGGTGCAGTCGTTCATCGGCCAGATGAACACCGCGGCCAAGAACCTCGGCCTGAAGAACACGCACTTCGACTCGTTCGACGGCATCGGCAACGGCGCGAACTACTCGACGCCGCGCGACCTGACGACGCTGGCCTCCAACGCGCTGAAGAACGCCACGTTCCGCACCGTCGTGGGGACCAAGTCGACCAAGCAGAAGGTCACCACGAAGAACGGCGGCTACCGCTACATGTCGTGGACCAACACCAACAACCTGCTGGGCAGCTACACCGGCACCATCGGCGTCAAGACCGGTTCGGGCCCGGAGGCCAAGTACTGCCTGGTCTTCGCCGCCACCCGGAACGGCAAGACGGTCATCGGTACGGTCCTGGCCTCCACCTCGGTGGCCAACCGCACCGCCGACGCGAAGAAGCTGCTGGACTACGGCTTCGCGAAGTAGCGGACGACAGGGGCCTGCCCGTGGCATCCGGCCACGGGCAGGCCCCTGTTGCTGCCGCGGGGCGCCGGCACGCGGGCCCTCCTCCTGCCGCCCGGCCGGGAGGTTACGGCTGTCGAGTGCCGAATCGGGGTGCAGAAGTCTTCAGGTCGAAACGGTGGAATACCGCATTCCCCGGGCCACCGTGGGTCTCTAGCGTCGTAGTCATGACCCATTCCCTGCGAACCCTGACGCCGCTGCCCCTGTCACTGCGCCGCCGCGGACTGCTGGTGTTCCTCGGCGTGGCCTACCTGGGCATGTGGGTGGCCATGACGCCCCTCCTGGCCACCGGCTTCCAGCGGGAGAGCGCCCGCTCGGGCATGGGAACGCTGGAGCAGGTCTGCGTCTCGGCCGCGATGTTCGCGCCGGCCCTCGCCGCGCTCCTCGTGGTCAGGTACGTGGAGCCGGCCGGCCGGATACGGGACGTCCTCGCCCTGCGGCCGTCACGGTCCTGGGCCCATGTCGCGCGCTCGTGCGGGGTGGCCCTCGTGGTCCCCGCCCTCTTGACCGTCGCCGCGCTCGTCATCGGCGCCACCACGGGGCACTACCCGTTCCATGTCCCCTGGAGCGGGCTCGGCGCCTGGGCGATCGGCCTCCTGCTCAAGATGCTGGTGTCGCTGCCGCTGTTCCTCGGCGAGGAACTGGGCTGGCAGGGCTACCTCTTCCCGCGTCTCGCCGGGCGCGGCAAGGGCGCGCGCCTGGTGTGGGCGTACGCGGGCACCGGCGCCGCCTTCGCGCTGTGGCACCTGCCCACGCTCCTGATGGGCGGGCAGTACCCCGGCCACCACTGGTACGTCTCCGTGTTCGCGATAGTCGTCAGCTGTGTCCTCATCCTGCCGGTCTTCACCTGGCTGCGTCTGCGGTCCGGGTCGGTGGTGCCGGCGGTCGTCGGCCACACCTTCGTCAGCACGGCGAGCGTGGGCATGGTCAAGGAGTTCGCCGCGCCGAACGCTCCGGTGGACCCGCTGCACATGGGGATGACCGGCTGGCCCGGCTGGATAGCCACCGGCGCGTTCGTCGCGTTCCTCGCGCTGACGGGACGGCTGCGGCCGTCGGCGTACGCGTAGGGACGGGGTGGCGTGGAGGTGGGGTGGGGGTGGGCC
>NZ_JOCQ01000004.1 GCF_000720725.1 Streptomyces rimosus subsp. rimosus | reverse complement strand
GGTCAAGGCCGCCAACCAGCTCATCGTCGCGGTCAACCTCCAGGCCTGCGCCGAAGCCGTCGTCTTCCTGGAGAAGTCCGGCGTCGACCTCGGCGCCGCCCTGGACGTGCTGAACGGCGGACTGGCCGGCTCCACCGTCCTGACCCGCAAGAAGACCAACTTCCAGACCGCCTCCCTGGTCGCCGCCCTGCGCGCCCAGGGCGACGGCGGCCTCGACCACTCCGCCCTCCTGCGCGGCGTCGAACGCCTCTCCGGCCACACCACCGCTTGACGGCCTGCCAGATCATCGACGAAGCCGTCGGCGCGGACGCGCGCATCGTCACCGACGCCGGACTCCACCGGCTCTGCCGCACCCCGCACCGGTCGTCGCGGCACCACGCACACCGCTACGTGGTGTGCGGCCGAGACGGTCCACCCGGCCGCCAGGTACCGGTCACGGTCGGGGTACGGATGGCGCTGGACGCCCTGGGCCACCGGGACACCGCGGTCGCCGCACTCATCCGCGTCGACGAACTCCCGTATACCGTCGGCCCGTTGACGAACGCGGTGCGGCACGAGGTGCCGTTCGTACTGGCCGCGATCGGACCCGGCGGCCGGGACGGTGAGCAGGCGCTGGAGCTGATGCGGATGTACGGCTGCTCGGCACACCGGGTGGACGACCCCGATGCCCTGCGCTCGGCGGCCGTCTGGGCCCGCAAGGAAGCCGTGACCACCGCGCGGCCGGTCCTGCTGCTGGCCACCACGCGCATCCCACCCGAGGCGTAGCAATCCGAGCCTCCCGAAGACTTCCCGGCGGCGGCGCCGACACCTGTCCTGTCGCGCCCAGGCGCCGCCGCCGGGAACACCCTCCGAGCGGGCCGAATGCCGCTCCTCAGCACCGCCCCGCAACTTTTCAACAAAGTGTTGACGAGGGTGGGGGTGCTCCATACGCTCCAACATGCGGAAGCCGACTTCCGCGCTCTCGTACGGAAGGTCACCATGCCGAAGCCCACGACGACGCGCCGTCTCACCACGGAAGCCGGCGCCCCGATCGCCGACAACCAGAACTCCGCCACCGCCGGCGTCGGTGGCCCGCTGCTCCTCCAGGACCAGCACCTCCTGGAGAAGCTGGCCCGCTTCAACCGCGAGCGCATCCCGGAGCGGGTGGTGCACGCCCGCGGGTCGGGCGCGTACGGGTACTTCGAGGTGACCGACGACGTCACCGCCTTCACCCGCGCGGACTTCCTGGGCGCGGTCGGCCGGCGCACCGACCTGTTCATCCGCTTCTCGACCGTCGCCGACAGCCTCGGCGGCCCGGACGCCGCCCGGGACCCGCGCGGCTTCGCGGTCAAGTTCTACACCGAGGAGGGCAATTACGACCTCGTCGGCAACAACACCCCGGTCTTCTTCATCAAGGACCCGCTGAAGTTCCCGGACTTCATCCACTCGCAGAAGCGCGACCCGTTCACCGGCAAGCAGGAGCCGGACAACGTCTGGGACTTCTGGGCCCACTCCCCCGAGGCCACCCACCAGGTCACCTGGCTGATGGGCGACCGCGGCATCCCGGCGTCGTACCGGCACATGAACGGCTACGGCTCGCACACGTACCAGTGGACGAACGCCGACGGCGAGGGCTTCTTCGTCAAGTACCACTTCAAGACCAACCAGGGCATCCGCTGCCTGAGCAGCGACCAGGCGGCCGAGCTGGCGGGCAAGGACCCCAACAGCCACCAGACGGACCTGCTGCAGTCCATCGAACGCGGTGTGCACCCGTCCTGGACGCTGTACGTGCAGATCATGCCCGCGGCCGAGGCGGCGGACTACCGCTTCAACCCGTTCGACCTGACCAAGGTGTGGCCGCACGCCGACTACCCGCTCCGGCGCGTCGGCCGGATGGTCCTGGACCGCAACCCCGACAACGTCTTCGCCGAGGTCGAGCAGGCCGCGTTCTCGCCGAACAACTTCGTGCCCGGCATCGGCCCGTCCCCGGACAAGATGCTCCAGGGCCGGCTGTTCGCCTACGCCGACGCGCACCGCTACCGCCTGGGCGTCAACCACACCCAGCTGCCGGTCAACGCGCCGAAGGCGACCGTGGCGGACAACTACGGGCGGGACGGCCTGATGGCGGCCAACGCGTACGACCGGCACGCCAAGAACTACGAGCCCAACTCCTACGGCGGCCCGGTGCAGTCGGACCAGCCGCTGGCCGCGCCGTTCGCGCTCACCGGCCACACCGGCACCCACGCGGCCCCGGCGCACACCAAGGACGACGACTTCTTCCAGGCCGGCGAGCTGTACCGGCTGATGTCCGAGGACGAGAAGAACCGCCTGGTGGCGAACATCGCCGGCGGCCTGGCGCAGGTCTCGCGGGACGACGTGGTCGAGAAGAACCTCGCCCACTTCCACGCGGCCGACCCGGAGTACGGCAAGCGCGTCGAGGCCAGGGTCCACGAGCTGCGCGAGGACTGAGCCCCCGGTCAGCGCGAGGGCCCGACGGGAGGTCCGGCACCTCGCGCGCCCGTGCCGGCCGGTCCGCTGAGGGGTGGCCGGCCGGCACGGCATCTCTCCCCCGCCCCCCGAACCCCGCCCGGCGGTGCGATTGTCCTGTCGCGCCCAACTCCCGTGCCGCCGGGCGGCAACTCCCCGGTACCGGTCCGAGAAGCCGTGATCGCGGTGCATGCGCTCATCAGAGGCGCATCCCGGGAAACGCGGAGCACATCACGCGGCGCGACAGTAGTGTCCGGAGCCGTGCCGTTCCCGATCGATGCGACCGAGCCGTTCCGCTGTCCCAGTGAACTCAGGCGACTGGTTGAGGCTGTCCGCAGCGCCGGTGACTGCGACGAGACACGGTGGATCGAGTGGAAAAGCACTCTCGATCTGACCACTACAGCGCATATCCAGCATGTCGCCAAACAACTCCTGGGCTTCGCCAACCGTGACCCGGAAGTAGCGAAGAAGTGGGCGCAAGGGCTTGCCTACTTGGTGATCGGAGCCAGCCCGGAGGAACTCAAGGGCGTCGCGCCGGTCGACCCCGAACGGCTCGTCAGCCAGGTCCGGCCATACGTTGGCAGTGAGATCACGTGGACCCCTGAATACGTCCGGGTCGATGACACCGACGTGCTCGTGATCATCGTCGAGCCGCCCCGCCCCGGCCACAGCATCCACCTCGTGCGCAAGGACCTGCAGCGCTACAAACCCGGAACCGTTCTCATACGGCGCCCAGGCCAGACAGAGGCGGCCGACGTCGATGAGATGGGCATGCTCCAGCGACGGCTGCTTGCGCGGACCGCGCGGCTCGACCTCACCGTCGAACCGCGCCGGACCACCATCGAAGCCTGTCCCGACTTCCAGACGGTCGTGGATACATGGGCCGGCAGAGAACGGGCAACGAGACTGGACGCCTGGGCGAAGAGGCGGCCGGGATCGGATCACCGGACGGACAAACAGCACACGCGAGAGCTGGACGGGTTCCTCGAACAGGCCCGGGCGGTACTGCTGGCCCGCGGGGTCTGGCGATTCGCCCGATACAAGCCCGCGATGCTCGACCTACGAGTGGTGAATCCCGGTGACCGCAACTTCACCCTGGTACAGGTGACTCTCGCGATCAGCGGCATCTCCGCCCGTCATCTGAACAAAAGGCTCTTCGATCTCCTCGACAAGGACGAACCGGACCTCCCGGATTCCCTCGCGATGCCGGGCCGACGGGAGGCGGACCGGCGTGGCGCGGTGGACTGTTCCGGCCTCGACGGCGCGCCTTTCCGTACCGAACACTTCGGGGCCGCACGATGCGGTTGGCAGGCCGGCACAGCCGCCGACAAGGTCCGCATCGTCTTCACCCCGTGCGACCTCCGCCCCCACGAGGCCGCCGATCTGCCATCCGTGCCCCTGGGCCTGGCCGCCGAACCGGGAGCGACGGTGGATGTGGCTTGGGAAGCCACCGCTGCCAACGCTGACTGCAAAGCGGTCGGCACCTTCACCCTCAGTGCCACTTCCGGGTCCGCCTTTCTCACCTCCGAGGCCGGGAGGAAGGGTCGGCATAACTGACAGTCGCGTCTTCCGGGCGATGCCAGGGCTTGTTCCCTGCCCGGAGCGTCCGTCACGATCGGGGAAAACAGGGCCCGTGCGCATATGTCTGCGGTAAGGTCGGCCTCCCACCGTGAGCCTCCCCCCAACGCCCGCTTGGGGGACCATGGACGGCAGCGGAACCTGTCTGCCGACCTACTTGCCAGGAGCCGACCATGGCCGACAGCGTCCCGGTGCGCTGCCCGACGTGCCGCCGTGAGAACGCGTTCACCCCGCCCACGTTCCCGTGTGCCTGCGGGGCGCCGCTGACCTTGCCGGTGCTGCGTGGCGGCGTGCCGGTGGAGATCGTGCACCGTACGTGGCAGAGCTCCTGGGTGGAGGTGCGCTGTGACACCTGCGGGCGGCTGGACGAGTGGCCGGCGCCGGAGTCGGGCTGTGTGTGCGGCACGGTGGTCCGCGTGCCCGTGGTCCCCGTACCGAACCCGCCCCCGCCGAACGCGCCCGCACCCGGCAGTTCTCTTACGGCCGTACCCGAACCGCCCGGCCCGCCGCCGGTGCTGCGGCCCGCGTTCCGCCCGGTCACCATCCGTACGGCCCGCGACTGTGTCACCGCCGCCGCCCAGTACCTGAAGTGGCTCGGCTTCACCGACATCGCGGCGGCGCAGGAGCGCAGCGCGTCCGGGGTGGACCTGCGCGGCACCGGGGTGGTGGCCCAGGTCGACCCGACGACCCGGGCGACCAAGCTGCGGGAGATCGAGTGCCTGTGGCTCAACGGTCTCAACGATTCGGCCATCGCGGTCTGCTTCTCCCTGGCGGGGTACTCCCGCGACGCCCGTGCCCGCGCCGACGCACTGCACCTCCCGCTGTTCGTCATGGACCTCACCGGCACCCCGCAGCCGGTCAACGACCCGGCCGACGAGCTGATCAGGGACGGCGCCACCAGCCGGTAGGGGCGGCGGCCGGCCGGCGCCGCCGGGCTGGTTAGGGTCGGTGGGTCCCTGACCAGCGTACGGAGAGGCTCGATGACGCCCAGGAACGGCGCGGACGCGCTGCTGCAACTGCGCGGTGTCAGCCGGCGCTACGGCGACCGGCAGGCCCTGCACCCGATCGACCACGACCTGGCCGCGGGCCGCTGCACCGCGCTGTTCGGGCACAACGGGTCCGGCAAGTCCACCCTGCTGCGCATCGCGTGCGGCCGGGACGCGCCGACCCGCGGCCGGGCGCTGTTCGCGGGCCGTACGGTCGCCGAGGACGACCCGGAGGTACGGGCCCGGGTCGCGGTGGTGGGCGACAGCGTGGCCTGCTACCCCGATCTCACCGTGCGCGAACACCTCGAACTCGTCACGGTCGCGCACGCGGTGGACGACGCCCGGGCCTGGATCGACCAGGTGCTGGCCGACCGGCGGCTGGCCGACCACGCCGACGCGCTGCCGAACGCGCTCTCCTCCGGTCAGTTGCAGTCGCTGCTGCTGGCCGCCGCGCTGGTCCGGCCGCGCGATCTGCTCGTTCTGGACGAACCGGAGCAGCGGCTCGACCCCGACGCCCGCGCGCGTCTGGCCGCCCTGCTGGTCGCCGAGAAGGAGGACGGCGTGGCCGTGCTGCTCGCCACGCACCAGGCCGAGCTGGCCGAGGAGGTCGCGGACCACATGATCGCGCTGGAGGACGGCCGGGTGATCGAGCAGGGCGCTCCGGCGGAGGTGCTGCGGAAGCTGGGTGTGCGCTCATGACGGCGCGGGGTACGGACAGCGGCCCGCGCGCGGCGGAGGAGACCACCGGTTCTGCCGTCTGGAACGAGGCGGAGGACGACCGGACCGCCGAGACGCTGCGCTGGCTGCGGGACAAGCGCCGGGCGCACCAGCGGCAGCGCCGCCGCGACCAGGCCGTCCTCGCGTACTGCGTGGTGCTCGCCGTCCTCGGCTACGGCGGCGGCTACGCGTACCGCTTCCTGCAGTCGCTGAAGATCGGCGCGGATCACGGCAGCCTCGGCGCGGACCTCCAGCGCACTCTGCCGGCCGCCTTCGTCGCCGTCGCCCTCGCGCTGGCCGTGCTCGCCGCCCGCGACGCGCTGTGGCGCGGGCCGGTGGTCGTGTCCGGACCGTCCGCAGGCTGGCTGCTGGCGCAGCCCGTACGGCGCGGCGCGGTGCTGCGGCCCGCGTTCCGGCTGTCGGCCGTACTGGCGGTGGCCGCGGGGGCGCTCGCCGCTCTGGCGGCGGCCGTCGTCCTGAGCGTCACCGGCTTGGCTTCCTTCGGCGGCGGGCTGGCCGCCCTGCTCCCGGCGGGGGTCTGCCTGCCGCTGCTGGCCGTGTCGCTGGGTATGGCGGTCGAGCGCAGGCCACGGCTGGCCCGTCTCGTACGGCGGCTGACCGCGCCCGCCGCCCTCCTCCTGGCGCTGGCGGCCGGTCAGACGGCGCTGGCCTTCGGCGGCCATCGCTGGGCGCCTCTGGAGTGGGCCGAACTGTGGTCCGGCCCGTGGGGCTGGGCGGCGCAGCCGGTGGTGGCGGTCACCGGCGGGCGGGCCCCCGGCTGGCCCGTCGCGCTCGTACTCCTGGCGGCCGTCACCGCTGCCGCGGCCGGATACGCGCACCGGGACGCCGCGCACGTGCCCAACACCCAGTTGCGCGGTCGCGCGGCAACGGCCTCGGCCGTCACCTCCGGCGTGTTCGCCCTGGAGCTACGGGCCGCGAAGCTGGCCGTCCTGGAGGCGGGCGGCGACGCGCCCAAGCGCCGGGTGCGGCTGCCGTCGCCGCCGCACCGGTACCTGATCGTGGTGTGGCGGGACCTGCTGGCGCTGCTGCGCATGCCGGGGCGGCTGGGGCGGGCGGTCGTCTGGACGGCCGCCGCGGGCGCGGCGGTGGGCCTGGGCGCCGGGCCGGTCGCCGAGCGGCGCGTGCTCGGGCTGGTCGTGGGGCTGCTGTGCGGTTACGCCGCGGTCGGCGCCCTCGCCGAACCGGCCCGCCTGGAGACGGACGACGCGCGGCGGGCGGCCTGGTCGCCGTTCCGGCTGCGGACGCTGATGCTGCACCACGCCATCGTGCCGGCGGTGCTCGGCGCGCTGCTGGGTCTGCTGGCGGCCGTACCGTACGCGCTCGCCGGTACGGGGTGGGCCCTGCTGCTGATGCCGCTGTGCGCGGGGCCGTTCGCCGCGGCGGCGGTCTTCGGCGCCTGCCGTGGCCCGGCCCGCACGGACCTGCTGTTCGCCGGAGGTGCCACGCCGATGGGCGGCCCGGGCCCGTTCCTGTTCGCCGCCTGGTACGCCGCCGGCCCCCTGGTCTCGGTCACCGGCCTCACCCTCGTCCTGAACCCGGCCCTCGCGCACGGGCCGGACGCGCGGTCGGTGCCCAATACGGCCGTCATGGCGCTGCTGCTCACGGCCGGGCTGCTGTTCTTCGCGGCCCGCTCGGCGAACGGGCTCGTACGGCACTGAGCCCGCGCCCGGACACCCCGCGCTGCCCGCCCGCCGCTCCTGCCGCGTCGGGTTCCGCTCGTGGAGGCCGTTGTCCGGGCGCGGCCGCCGGGTCCGGGGTTAGAAAAGCGTTAGGTCCCCGGGACAGGATGATCAACGGCCGTGACACCCGCGGCCGTCCTGCGCACCCTCGGACAGGAGTCCCATGTCCCGCTCCACCTGCCACGGTCCCGGCGTCGGAACGCGCCGGAGATCCCGTCCTCTGGCACGTCTGATGACGCTCTGTGCCGCCTTGGGCGCGACGCTGCTCACGCCCGCCGACGCCGGGGCGGCCGGTTCACGCAACGAGGACGCCTACCGGGACCTGGGGTCGGTGACCCGGCTGGACTGGATGGCGAACATCGCGGACGACACGTCGCTGGCGGCGATGTCCCTGCCCGGCACCCATGACACGCTGGCCATCCACGGCGGCGCCGCCGCGCAGACGCAGGAGGACTTCGGCGACAGCGCGAAGACCCTGAAGGCGCAGTTGGAGCGGGGCATCCGCGCCATCGACATCCGGGTCCGCGTCTCCGGCGGCGAGAAGTTCACGATCCACCACGGAGTCGTCTACCAGAAGGCCAACTTCGACGATGTCCTGAGCGAGGCACAGTCCTTCCTCGGCAAGCATCCGAGCGAGACGGTCGTGATGCGCCTGAGGGCCGAGTGCCCCTTCTCGAATCCCGGCGCCGCCGAATGCGCCAACGATCCGAAGTCGGTGGACCAGGAAAAGGCCCGGAAGATCTTCTCCGAATACGTGGGCAACTACCGCGACCTCTTCTACGGCCCTTCGGCGAGCGGCCAGGGCAGCATCGCGGCCCCCACCCTCGAAAAGGTCCGCGGCAAACTCGTCCTGGGCGGCTTCGACGGCTTCGGCAGCGACAAGTACGGGATCAACACCTTCTACAAGAACGAGGAGGACCACTTCAGTCCGTCCACCGTTCAGCAGAAGTGGGACTACGTCAAGGAGAACATCGACCGGGCGGCCGGCAGCACCGCGAACGAGATGTTCGTGACGTACACGTCCGCGTCCAAGACCATTCTCCGGCTCCCGTTCGAGTACGCCGGCGGGTACCGGCAGGTCCAGGGCGGTGTCACCACCGAGGTCCAGGGCGTCAACCACCGGTTGATGAAGTACCTGAACAACGGCGGCGGAAACGGCCGCCTCGGCATCGTCATGATGGACTTCCCCGGCTGGGCCCTGCGGGACAACATCATCTCCCGTAACGACCCCTACCTCGTCAAGGGCGGCGACCGGGCGATCTGGACGGTCAACTCGAACAAGACCTACAGCAACACCGAATACCGGAACCGGTGCATGGTGCGGGGGCCCGAGTTCGACAGCTCGAAGTCCGGTGGTGTGGTCACCCAGCGCGCGTGCCAGTCGCCGGCGCCCGGCAGCCACCAGTGGGAATCCCGGAAGCCTTCGTACAAGGAAGGCAAGGACTACTTCTGGGTCACGGCGAACAACGGCAAGTGCCTGACCGTCCCCTACAACAACGGCACCCCGCCGTCGGCCGGAACCCAATTGTTCTGGTGGGACTGCGAGACCCGCTGGTTCTCCGGCAGCCAGCTGTGGAACGTCGTCCCGACCAAGGTCGAAACCCCGGGCGGGGTCAAGACGGGCTACAAGTTCATCAACAACTGGACGGGACTGTGCCTGTCGATGGACCGGGCCACCGCCTCCGCCTCGGGCGGCAAGGTGACCCAGGACGTCTGCCCGAAGTAGCCGCCTGACGGACGGCGGCGGGTCCGCGGTGGGTGCGGGCGCCGGAAATTCGGCTGACGTGCCTCGGGGCGGCTGCGACGGTGTCTCCATGAATGTCGTGGAGTCCCGTCCCGCCGCCCCTGTCGTCCGTCCGGCCCGGCCCGGTGAGCTCTCCGTGCTGCGCGACATCGAGCGCGCTGCCGGGGAGCTGTTCCGTGGTCGGGACATGGCGCGGATCGCGGACGACGAGCCGGCGTCGCTCGCGGAGCTGGCCGGGTACCAGCAGGCGGGGCGGGCGTTGGTCGCGTGCGATGGCGCGGGGCGGGGGGACGTGCCGATCGCGTACCTGCTCTGGGAACCGGTCGACGGCTGCGCGCACATCGAGCAGGTGTCGGTCCATCCGGACGGTGCCCGCCGCGGCCTCGGCCGGGCGCTGATCGAGCGGGCGTGGCGGGACAGCGGGCTTCCGGCGCTGACCCTGACCACGTTCGCGGACGTGCCGTGGAACGCCCCGTACTACGCCCGCATTGGCTTCCGTGTCCTCGCCGAGAGCGAACTGACCCCGGGCTTGCGGAAGATCCGCCGCCGGGAAGGCGAGCTGGGCCTGGACCGGTGGAAGCGGGTGTGCATGCGCCGGGACGGCTGAGGCCACCGACGAGAACGGCGTACGGCCGGTGGCCTGGTTGGGTGACCTGCGCGGGCACCCGGCTTGCCGGGGTTACGGGCGCCGGGGACCATCGCGGGATGAATCCACCGCAACCGGCCTCCCGGCCCCCGTCCGGCCCCGTCCTCGGGGACCCCGGCGCGGCGTCCGCGGCGGACGCGCCGACGGCCCGCCTCTCCCCCGCCCGGCGGGCCCTCGCCGTGGCCGCGTCCGTCGCCGTCGTCGTCCTCGTGCCGCTGGCCGGTACGGGGCTCGTCGTCGACGAGTCGTACGAGATCCGATTACCCGGCGACGGGGCCACCGCGCTACTGCGGGCCGTGCTGCTCGCCGCGCTGTGCGTGCACATCGGGGAGTTGGCGGGGACACGGCTGGCACGGCGGGTGGCCGGGGCTTCCGCAGGGCTGCCGCGGTCGTGGGCGGTGCGGGCCGCGTGGGCGGGGGTGGCGGCGGCCGTGGGGCAGTTGCTGCTGGTGGCGGGGAGCGGTTCGCCGGTGGCGGGGCTGTCCGGGCCCGCCCTGGTCGAGGCGTACGGCACCCGGCCCGGCCTGCTCGCGCTCCTGGAGGCCAACGCCTTCCTGCTGGCCGCCCTGTGCGCCGCCTCCGGACGCCCGGGGTGGGCGGCCGTCCCGCTCGCGGCCATCGTGTGCGGCGAGGCGCTGCGGGCCCACCCCGAGCCGTACACCCCGGAGATCGGTACGGCTCTCACCCTCGTCCATCTGACGGCGACCGCGCTGTGGACCGGCGGGCTGCTGCACGTGCTGCGGACGCGGTGGCGGTGGCGGCACGACGCGGCGGCCGGGCGGGAGTTGCTGACGCGGTACGCGCGGCCGGCGGCGCTGCTGTTCGCCGCGATCACCGTGACCGGTGTGTGCAGCACGCTGCGCCGGCTGCCGCTCGCGGAGGCGTTCACCTCGGGGTACGGGCGGGTGCTGCTGGCCAAACTGGTGATCGTCCTGGTCGTGAGCGGGCTGGCGCTGGCCGCGCGCGGGCGGCTGCGGCGGGAGGCGGCCGTGCCGGGCGCGGCCACCCGGCCGGCCCGTGCGGAGCTGGTGGCGCTGGCGGCGGTGGTGCTGGTTTCCGCCGTTCTGACCGCCGTACCGCTGCCGCCCGCACCGGTCTGAGCGGTTCCGGGTGGTGCCGGGCGGTGCGGGACGGAGCCCCCGGTACGGCGTACCGGCCCGGGGCCCGGGCCCGGCGGCACGCCATAATGCCTGCATGTTCGATGCCGAGCGGCTGCGGGCCGTCTGTCTGGACTTCAACGGAGCGACCGAGGAGTTCCCGTTCCCCCGGCACTCGGAGGTGTGTACGTTCAAGGTCGGCGGGAAGATCTTCGCGCTGACCACGGTGGACGCCGTGCCGCTGAGCGTGAGCCTGAAGTGCGACCCGGAGCTGGCCGAGCGGCTGCGCGCCGCCCACCCGGAGATCGTGCCGGGCTACCACCTCAACAAGCGGCACTGGAACACCGTCTCGCTGGCGGGGGCGCTGGACGACCGGCTGGTTCTGGACATGATCGAGGATTCGTACGATCTGATCGTGGCGCGGCTGCCGCGCGCCCAGCAGCTGGCGCTGGACTGGCCGGGCCGCGCCTGATCCCACGGCGCGCGGCCCGGCCGTCCTGCTCGTGACGGCTTCTGCCGCTGCTGACGGCCTGTTACGCCTGAGCCGCCTCGACCGGCCCCGCGGCGCCCGCGCCCGTCGGCCGTACCGGCTCCGTCTCCGGCTCCGCCGCGAGCTGCGCCGCCAGCCGCTCCCGCAGCTCGATCTTGCGGACCTTGCCGCTGACGGTCATCGGGAAGGCGTCGAGGACGTGCACGTACCGCGGGACCTTGTAGTGCGCCAGGCGCGAGCGGCAGAAGCGGGCCAGTTCGTCGCGGGTGAGCCCGGCCGCGGGGTCGCGCAGGATGACGCAGGCGGCGATCTCCTCGCCGTACTTGGCGTCCGGCACGCCGACCACCTGCACGTCCGCGATCTTCGGGTGGGTGTAGAGGAACTCCTCGATCTCGCGCGGGTAGACGTTCTCCCCACCCCGGATGATCATGTCCTTGATGCGGCCGACGATCCGCAGATAGCCGTCGTCGTTCATCACCGCGAGGTCGCCGGTGTGCATCCAGCGCTCCGCGTCGATCGCCTCGTCGGTGCGCTCCGGCTCCTCCCAGTAGCCCAGCATCACGCTGTAGCCGCGGGTGCACAGCTCGCCCGGCTCGCCGCGCGGCACGGTCGCGCCGGTCGCCGGGTCCACCACCTTGACCTCGATGTGCGGCAGCACCCGGCCCACCGTGCCGGTGCGGTGCGCCAGGTCGTCGTCGCGCCGGGTCTGGGTGGAGACCGGCGAGGTCTCGGTCATGCCGTAGCAGATGGAGACCTCGGCCATGTGCATCTCGGAGACGACCCGCCGCATCACCTCCTCCGGGCACGGCGAGCCCGCCATGATCCCGGTGCGCAGCGAGGACAGGTCGAAGGCGGCGAAGTCCGGGTGGCCCAGTTCGGCGATGAACATGGTCGGTACGCCGTACAGGGACGTGCAGCGCTCCTGCTGGACGGCGCGCAGGGTGGCCGCCGCGTCGAAGGCGGGTGCCGGGATGACGATGCAGGCGCCGTGCGAGGTGGCGCCGAGGTTGCCCATCACCATGCCGAAGCAGTGGTAGAAGGGCACCGGCAGACAGACCCGGTCGTGTTCGGTGTAGCCGACCGTCTCGCCCACCCAGAAGCCGTTGTTGAGGATGTTGTGGTGGGAGAGGGTGGCGCCCTTGGGGAATCCGGTGGTGCCGGAGGTGTACTGGATGTTGACCGGGTCGTGCGGCGACAGCTCCTTCGCGCAGGCCGCCAGCCGCTCCTTCGGCACCCCGGCGCCCGCCGCCAGCAGTCCGTCCCAGGTCGGGTCGTCGATGTAGACCACGTCGCGCAGCGCCCGGCTCTCGGCCCGCACCTGCTCGATCATCCGACGGTAGTCGCTGGACCGGTGGGCGACGGCGGAGACCAGCACGCTCATCCCGGCCTGCTTGAGCACATACGCCAATTCGTGCACACGGTAGGCCGGATTGATGTTGACCATGATGGCGCCGATGCGGGCGGTGGCGTACTGCACCAGCACCCACTCCGGGCAGTTGGGCGCCCAGATGCCGACCCGGTCGCCCTTGCGCACGCCCTTGGCCAGCAGGCCGAGCGCCACCTCGTCCACCGCCCGCCCCAGCTCCGCGTACGTCCAGCGGCGGCCGCCCGCCACGTCCACCAGCGCCTCGCGGTCGCCGAAGCGGCTGATCGCGCGCTCCAGGTCGGCGCCGATGGTGCGGTCGAGCAGCGGCCGGCCGGTCTCGCCCCGGGCGTACGCCAGGTGGTGACCTGCCGCGGCGCTCTCCTGGGGCCCCGGCGGGTGGCCCGGCGGCCTGCTCATGTCGGTCATCGGTGGTCTTCCTCTCGGTACTCGGCGGCGCCCCCGCCCTCCTCGGCGGTGCGCTCGCGCAGCTCCACGCGACGGATCTTGCCCGAGACCGTCTTGGGCAGGTCCGCGAACTCCAGCCGCCGTACGCGCTTGTACGGGGCGAGCACCGCCCGGGAGTGGGCGAAGAGCACCGCCGCGGTCTCGGGTCCAGGTTCCCAGCCGGCCGCCAGCACCACGTACGCCTTGGGTACGGCCAGCCGGAGGGGGTCGGGCGCGGGCACCACGGCGGCCTCGGCCACCGCTTCGTGCTCCAGGAGTGCGCTCTCCAGCTCGAAGGGTGAAATCTTGTAATCAGATGCCTTGAACACGTCGTCGGCGCGTCCCACGTACGTGAGGTATCCGTCGGCGTCGCGGGAGCCGATGTCGCCGGTGCGGTAATAACCCCCCGCCATCGCCTCGGCGGTGCGGTCCGGGTCGCCGTGGTAGCCGGTGGTCAGGCCGACCGGGCGGGCAGACAGGTCAAGGGCGATCTCGCCCTCGTCGGCGGGCTCGCCGGTGACCGGGTCCAGCAGCACGACCTCGAAGCCGGGCAGGGGGCGGCCCATGGAGCCCGGTTTGAGGGGCTGACCGGGGGTGTTGGCGACCTGGACGGCGGTCTCGGTCTGCCCGAAGCCGTCCCGGATGGTGACGCCCCACGCCTCCCGCACCCGCTCGATGATCTCCGGGTTGAGCGGCTCGCCGGCCGCGACGATCTCCCGCGGCGGGTTCTTCAGCGCCGTCAGATCGGCCTGGATGAGCATCCGCCAGACGGTGGGCGGCGCGCAGAAGCTGGTGACGCCCGCCCGGTCCATCTCGGCCATCAGCCGGGCCGCGTCGAAGCGGGTGTAGTTGTGGATGAAGACGGTGGCCTCGGCGTTCCAGGGGGCGAAGAGGTTGGACCAGGCGTGCTTGGCCCAGCCCGGCGAGGAGATGTTCAGGTGGACGTCGCCGGGTTTCAGACCGATCCAGTACATCGTCGCCAAGTGGCCGACGGGGTACGTGGTGTGGGTGTGCTCGACCAGCTTGGGGCGGGCCGTGGTGCCGGAGGTGAAGTAGAGCATCAGGGTGTCGTCGGCGTGGGTGGGCCCCGTGGGCTCGTACGTCTCGGCGGCGGCGTACGCGTCCTCGTAGGACAGCCAGCCCGCCGCGGCGGCCTCCGCGCCGCCGCCGACCGCGATCCGGGTGTAGTCGCCGGGTACGTCCGCGAACTTGCCGGTGTCCGTGCCCCGTACGAGCACGTGCCGGGCCCGGCCGCGCGCGACGCGGTCGGCGAGGTCGAGCGGGCCGAGCAGCGGGGTGGCCGGGATGACCACGGCGCGCAGCTTCATCGCGGCGAGGGCGGTCTCCCACAGCTCGGCCTGGTTGCCGAGCATGACCACGATCCGGTCGTCCGCGCGGACACCCTGCGCGGCCAGCCAGTTGGCGGCCTGGTTCGAGCGGCGGCGCAGCTCGTCGAAGGTGCGGCGGGTGTGGGTGCCGTCCTCCTCGACGATGTGCAGGGCGGTGCGGCCGTTGCCGTCGGCGATGCGGTCGAACCAGTCCAGCGCCCAGTTGAAGTACGCGGGGCGGGGCCAGGTGAAGCCCTCGCGCGCGCCGTCGTAGTCCTCGCGGTGGCGCAGGAGGAAGTCCCGGGCCGCGCGGAATTCGGCCGTCGGGCCGGTGCCGTCGGCACCCGCTCCGGCGCCCGGGGCGTCCCGGGTGTCCGGAGCCTCCGGGGTGTCCGCCGCTCCCGTCACCTCCGCAACAGGCACAACCCCGCCCTTATCACCCGCACCACTCGTCACACCTGTCTCTTCGGTGTCCGCCATGTGTCCTCCTCATTGCCGCACCGCCTACCGCCATCGTGTAATCAGTGACGCAGGTCTCACCACCCCCGAACGGGGGGAAGCGGAGGTTTCGGCGTGCGGGTCGAGTCAGAGTCCGGCGGGTCCGTGGACGTACGGGCGGCGCTGTCGCGGCTGCGGCGGGCGAGCGGGCTGCCGGTGGCGTTCGGCGGGCTGCGGTTCGGCACCGGCCGCTACCGCATCAGCGAACTGGCCGGCACCAGATCCGCGGAGTTGCACGGGCTGGCCATCCGGCACGGCAACGGCCTCGGCGGCAAGGCGGCGGTGCTCACCCGGCCCTTCGCGGTGACCGACTACCGCTCCTCCCCCGTGATCAGCCACGAGTACGACGCGGCCGTGGCCGCCGAGGGACTGTGCTCCGTGCTCGCGGTGCCGGTCGTGGTGCGCCGCCGGGTGCGCGGCGTCCTGTACGGGGCGCTGCGGCACCCCGTACAGCTCGGCGACCGCCCGCTGTCCGCCGCGATGGCGGCCGCCCGCGAACTGGAACAGGCCCTGCTGCTCCAGGACGAGGCGCAGCGGCTGCTGTCGGCCGCCCGGCAGCCGGCCGCCGCTGACCCGGCGGTGTGGGAGGAGGTACGGGAGACACACGGCGAGCTGCGGGCACTGGCCCAGCGCATCGCGGACCCGGCCCTGCGCCGGGAACTGCTGACGGCCTGCGGGCGGCTGGCGGCGGCGTCCTCCCCCGGACACGGCATGCAGGACACGGTCCCGCTGGCGCCGCGCGAGGTGGACGTCCTGGCGTGCGTGGCCACCGGCGCGACCAACGCGGCGGCGGCGGAGCGGCTGGGCCTGCGCCCGGAGACGGTCAAGAGCTATCTGCGCTCCGCCATGCGCAAGCTGGGTGTGCATTCCCGCCTCCAGGCGGTGGTGGCGGCGCGGCGGGCGGGGGTGCTGCCGTAGGCCGTCGCACGTGACGGCGGGTCCGGCCGGGTAGCCCGGCCGGACCCGCGCGTGGTGCGTGGTGTCACTTGTGATGCGGGTGGTAATACCGCCCGAGCTGCTCGTGGTAGTCGGGGTTGTTGAGGTGCTTCTCCTTGTCGAACTCCGGGGAGTCCTTGATCTCTTCCTTGGTGCGGGACACGAAGATCTTGCGTTCGGCGTTGTCCACCGACGCGATGACACCGGCCGGCAGCAGGACGCTCTTGCCGAAGATCCATACGCCGGTGTCCACCACGATCCAGGCGGAGCCCACGTCGTCGGAGTGCTTGTCGACCTTGCCGATACTGCCGTCCGTGGCCTCGACCTTGTACCCGACGAGGTCCGTGCCCGCCGTGTGCCCGGCGGTCGCTGGGTAGCCCCAGATGTCGCTCATGGAAAGCTCCTTCGCACGATCGGGAGGCGCAACACGGCGCCGGGTGCCCGGGGGCACGGCGCCCAAACGGCGGCGCGGCGCGGTGTCACGACTTCCGGCCACCGCGCCGCGCCGCCCGCCCGGGCCGTCCCGCCTACTTGTCGGCGGTCAGCTTCCCGGCCGAGCCCCAGCTGTCGGTGGGCACCTCGTGGATCCAGACCTGCACGCTCTCGGCCGGTACGTGCAGCGCGTCCACGAACGCGTCGGTGATCTGCCGGACCAGCTCGCGCTTGAGCTCGGTGCTGCGCGGACCCTGCTGAACGGTGACGACGGGCATGGCGGAACTCCCCTCACGGCGGCGGTCGCCCGGCCGTTCCGGGCTCCTCGTCCGCATGCCCCCAGTCCATCCGGAGCGGGCCGCGCGACCAAGAAGCAGTCCGCGCTCGCTGCGATCACGGATCGAGATGGCGGGCCGCGGCCTCGCACGCCGCGAGCAGATCATCGACGCACGCGGGCGGTGCGGTGCGGTGCACCGCCAGCGAGGTGGTCAGCGTGAGGGGCGTACGGAAGGGGCGGAAGGCGACGCGCGGGGTGCGCAGTTGGCGGGCGTGCGCGGCGTACACCACGGTCCAGGACGGGTCGGCGGGCCCGGCGGCACCGATCGCGGCGAGGTTGTCCTGGAGCGAACCGGCCGGCGGGCCCGGTACGGGTACGGGCTCGAAGCCCGCGTCGTGGCAGGCGGTCAGGACCCGGTCGACGAGAGCCGGGTTGGTGCGGCGGGCGGTCAGCCGCAGCGGTACGTCGGCCAGCGCGGCCAGGTCCACGCCCGCGGCCTCCTCCGGCCCGGCGCCCGCGAGGGGGTGCGCGGCGGGCAGGACGGCGACGAGCGGGTCCGGCCACAGGGGTGTGTGGCGGAGCGCGCCGTCGGTATCGCTGCCGTCCGTACCGCCAATGTCTGTGTCACGTACGAACGCGGCGTCCAGTTCGCCTTTGGCCACCCGGTCCAGGCGTTCGCGCGTCGGCGCGGAGACCAGCTGGACGCGGAGGCCGGGGGCGAGACGGGACAGGGCGTCCAGGACGCGGTCCAGGTGGTCCCCCAGGCCCGCGCTCGTCCCGAGCCGCAGGGTGCTGCGCCGCGTGCCGACCAGGTCGGCGACGACGGCGAGCGCGCGTTCCTCGGCCGCGAGCAGGGCCCGCGCCTCGGGCAGGAACCGTTCTCCGGCGGCGGTGAGCCGTACCTGCCGGGCCGACCGGTCGAACAGGTCCGCACCCACCTCCCGCTCCAGCCGCCGCACCTGCTGGCTGACCGCCGACTGCACGATGTGCAGCCGCTCGGCGGCCCGCCCGAAGTGCAGTTCCTGCGCGACCGCGACGAAATACCGCACCTGCCGCAGCTCCACGCCGCCCTCCCCCGTCCGTCCGTACGGGTGTCCGTCCGTACGGGGTCATTGTCGCGGAGCGCCGACGCCGGGACCGGCCGCCCCTCAGTAGTCCTCGGCCGTGAACGGCAGGTATTCCGTCTCCAGCGCGGCATCCAGCAGCCGGGCCGCGCCGGGCGTACGCTCCTCCACCAGCCCGGCCCGCACCAGCCGCCGCACCGGAGTGCCGCCCAGGTAGCAGGCGGCCAGTTCCCGTACGTCCAGGGCCAGGTCGGCCGGGGCGTCGGCGGGCTCGTACGCGGCGCCGGACGGGTCCGCGGTCAGCCGGAAGCGGCCGGCGTTGGCGGGCAGCGCGGCGTCGCGCACCTCCAGCACCAGGTCGACCGGCGCGGCCCACGAGCGGGCGGTCAGCGCCTCGGCCACGTCCACCAGGCGCAGCCACAGCGCGGGCCACTGGCCGGTGACGCGCACCCGGTCGCGGTCGGCGGCGAAGAGCAGCAGCGGGTCGTCGGCCGTCGTCCAGGCGCGCACCTTGCGCGTCAGGTCGATGGAGGCGAGGTACGTCCACAGCGCCGCGGCGGCGGGCGCGTCGGCCGCCTCCAGCTCCTGGACGGTGACGGTTTCCTTGTCCACCCGGTAGATGACGTATCCGGCCGCGGGCGCGCCCTTGTCGCCCAGGACGACGATGCGCGCCGGGCCGTCGTCATCGTCGTCATCGTCCTGGGCGAGCACCGAGCGCCGCCACCACGCCTCGTCGCGGGCGAGCCGTCCGGCGCGACGCGCCCGGCCCGCCTCGTACAGCGGCGCGAGCACCGGCACCGCGTCCTCCGGGCCGAGCAGCCGCAGTAGGCGCCGGTCGGGCGTGATGCGCAGGTCCAGGGGCCGGCTGGAGTCGATCTCGACGCTGTACCCCTCGGTGGCCGGGCCGAAGCCGAACCGGCCGTAGATCGCGTCCTCCGAGGCCCACAGGCAGGCCAGCGGGCGCCGGCCGGCGGCGCAGCGGCGCCACAGCTCGCCCATCATGGCGGTGAGCACGCCGCGCCGCCGGTGGGTGGGCGCCACCGAGACGAGGTCCAGCGCGGCCGACGGCAGTTGACCGCCCGGTATGGACAGGCCCAGGCGGTGCGCCGCGGTGAAGCCGATGATCTCCTCGCCGTCGTACGCGCCCACCCGGTCGCAGTCCAGCAGCATCTCCCGCTGACGCTTGCGGGTGGCGTCGCCGACCTTCGAGTGGAAGGCCAGGTCGGCGAGTTCGAGAGCCCGGTCGACATGTGCTTCGGAAACATCCCGTATGTCCGTGGTCACCCGGCGACGCTATCCCGCACCCCGTGCGGCGTCACCCGGTTTTCCGGGGCGGCCGGTCCCGGTAGCCGTCCCCGTAATCCCTGGCGTAGTCCTCCTCGCCGCCGTCCGGGTGGTTGAGGACGGTCCAGCTGACCGCCGACACCGCGGGCTCCAACGAGAGCCTGCTGACGGCCTCTTCGAGCAGGCTGTCGTCACGCCGCTCGGTGGTCACCTCGGCGGCCACGGTGACCCTCGGGGTCGACCCGTGGTCCTGCCGCGACGCTCCGTCGTCCCGGCTGTGCACCGCCCGCAGCCGGAAGCCCGGACGGCTGACGGCCTGCACGACCAGCGCCCGGATGTGCGCTTCCTCCGACTCGGCGCACACCGCCTCGAAGTAGTAGTCGGTGGCGACCTCGGCGCCACCGCCGGGCTCCCGGTCCAGCCGGCGGCCCAGCGGGCGCAGTACCAGGTTCGCGCCGACCACCCCGGCCGTGCCGAGCGCCGCGACCACGTACAGCCCGGTCCCCGCCAGGGCGCCGACCGCGGCCGAGCACCACAGCGTGGCCGCGGTGTTCAGGCCGCGTACGTTCAGCCCGTCGCGCATGATGACGCCGGCGCCGAGGAAGCCGATGCCGGAGACGATCTGCGCGGCGACCCGCGAACCGTCGTAGCCCGTGGTGCTGGTCGCCGCCGCGAAGCCGTACTGCGAGAGCAGGACGAAGAGCGCGGCACCGGCGGCGACCAGCGCGTTCGTGCGCAGGCCCGCCATCCGGGCGCGCCATTGCCGCTCCAGGCCGATGACCGCCCCGAATCCCAGGCCGGCCGCGATGTTGCCGGCCAGCTGCCACTCGTTCACCATGATCCGCGCTCCTCCTCCGTGCGCTCGCGCGGGGCCGCCCGGAGGCGGCCCCCTTCCTGATATCGACCGGTCACAGCCAGCTGTTGAACCGGCGGATGTACCAGGTCTTCACGCCCTGGGTGAGCAGGCAGTACGCCAGCAGCGTCCCGGCCAGCCACGGGAAGTAGCCGAGCGGCAGCGCCTGCATCCCGAGCGCGGAGGCCAGCGGTGAGAACGGCAGGGCGATGCCGAACGCCATGACCAGGGCGGTCATCAGCAGTACCGGCCAGGTGGCGCGGGACCGCACGAACGGGATGCGGCGGGTGCGCAGCATGTGCACCACGAGCGTCTGCGTCAGCAGCCCCTCGACGAACCAGCCGGACTGGAACAGCGCCTGGTGCGCCTCGCTGTCCGCCCCGAAGACGTGCCACATCAGCAGGAACGTGGTGATGTCGAAGACCGAGCTGGTCGGCCCCAGGACGAGCATGAAGCGTCCGATGCCCCGCGCGTCCCAGGCGCGCGGCTTGCGCAGGTACTCCTCGTCCATCCGGTCCCAGGGCGTGGCGAGCTGCGAGATGTCGTAGCAGAGGTTCTGGACGAGCAGCTGGGTCGCCAGCATGGGCTGGAAGGGGATGAACGCGGAGGCGGCCAGCACCGAGAAGACGTTCCCGAAGTTCGAGGAAGCCGTCATCTTGATGTACTTGACGGTGTTGCCGAAGGTCCGGCGGCCCTGGAGGACGCCCTGTCCGAGGACGGTCAGGTCCTTCTCCAGCAGGATGATGTCGGCGGACTCCTTGGCGATGTCCACGGCCGTGTCGACGGAGACGCCGACGTCCGCCTCGCGCAGCGCCGCGGCGTCGTTGATGCCGTCGCCGAGGAAGCCGACCGTGTGCCCCGCCCCTTGGAGGGCGCGCACGATCCGGGCCTTCTGTACGGGGTTGACCTTGGCGAACACGGTGGTCGTACGGACCAGTCCGGCCAGCTGCGACTCGTCGAGCAGGTCCAGGTACGGACCCGTGACGACGGTGCCCGGCGCGATGCCGACCTCGGCGCAGACGCGCGCCGCGACCGCCTCGCTGTCGCCGGTGACGACCTTGACGGCGATGCCGCTGTCGGCCAGGGCCCGCAGCGCCTCGGCGGCGTCCGGCTTCGGCGGGTCGAGGAAGGCCAGGAAGCCGCGCAGGGTCAGCTCCGCCTCGTCCTCGACGCCGTACGTGTCACGGGTGGCGGGCAGCGTACGGGTCGCCACCGCCAGCACCCGCAGGCCCTGGCGGTTGTGGTCCTCGGCGGCCCCGGCGACCTGACGGCGCAGTGCGTCGGTCAGTTCCACGTGGCGTCCGCCGTCGGCGAGGCGGGTGCACAGCGCGAGAACCTCCTCGACCGCGCCCTTGGTGACGAGGAGGTGCTCGTCGGCCGGTCCGTCGAGGCCGTCGCGCCGCAGCACCACCGACATCCGGCGCCGCGCGAAGTCGAAGGGGACCTCGTCGACGAGCGTGAACCGCGCGTCGACGATGACCTCCTCGGCCTCGTGCATCCGGGCGACGACGGCCTGGTCCATGGGGTTGCGCAGACCGGTCTGGAAGTGGCTGTTGAGGCAGGCGTACTCCAGGACCTCTCCCCCGTCGTCGCCGTCCGCGTCCCTCCCGTACGCGTCGAGGCAGCGGTGCAGGACCACGCGGTCCTCGGTCAGCGTGCCGGTCTTGTCGGTGCACAGCACGTCCATCGCGCCGAGGTTCTGGATGGCGTTCAGGCGCTTGACGACGACCTTGCGCCGGGCCATGGCGACCGCGCCGCGCGCCAGGTTGGTGGTGACCACCATCGGCAGCATCTCGGGGGTCAGGCCGACCGCGACGGCCACCGCGAAGGTGACCGCCTGCGCCCAGTCGCCCTTGGTGAGACCGTTGACGGCGAAGACCAGCGGCACCATCACCAGCATGAAGCGGATCAGCAGGAAGCTGACCTTCTTCACCCCGGCGTCGAAGCCGGTCTCCGGGCGCTCGCCCGTCAGCGAGCCGGCCATCGAACCGAAGTAGGTGTCCGGGCCCGTCGCCACGGCCACGCCGGTCGCGGTGCCGGAGGTGACCGACGTGCCGGCCAGCACCAGGTTGTCCGCCTCCACCGGGTCGGCGCCCCCGCCGTGCTCCCGCGCCGGGGTGTCGGCCTTGGCGACGGGCAGCGACTCGCCGGTCAGCGCGCCCTGCGCGACCATGAGGTCCTTGGCGGTCAGCAGCCGCAGGTCGGCCGGTACGAGGTCGCCGGCGGCCAGTTTGACGATGTCGCCGCGCACCACGTCCGCCACCGGGATCTCGACGGTGGCCGGCGCCTGTGTCCGTCCGGCCCGGCGCTGTACGGCGGTGGTCGTGGTGACCAGGGCGCGCAGCGCGGCGGCCGAGCTGTTCGAGCGGTACTCCTGCCAGAACCGCAGCAGCCCGCTGATCAGCACCATCGCGCCGAGGATCGGGATCTTCGGGTCGAAGGGCTCGGTGTCCGCGACCTGGAGCCACTGCGCGTACATGACGGTGGCCAGGGCGGCGAGGACGAGGATGAACGGGTTCCAGAAGGCCTTGGCCAGCTGGACGTACCAGCGCGGGGCACGCTCGTGCGCGACGACGTTGTGCCCGTCGCGCTCCAGGCGCGCCACGGCGTTGTCGTGCAGCAGCCCGTCGCGGCCGGTGCGCAGGTCCTGGAGGACGCGGGAGGCCGGGCGCGCGCTGATCCCGGCCAGGTGCGCGCCGACGGCACGGGTACGGGCTTCGAGTTCGGCGGCCCGGCGCGCCCGGCGGCGGCCCGGCGGCGCGAGCTTTTCGGGGGTGAGCAGGTTGGTCATGGCGGAGCCTTTCTTCGTACGGGTCTCCGTAGGGGCGCGCGGCGGCGCCGGGGCACGGCGGCATATCGGCATGACGGCGTGGCCCGGTGACGCGCGGCACCGGGACGGGGAATACGGCGATCGTGAATTACGGAGTCACGGAATTACCGGGGCACGGAAATGCGCGCACGCCGGAATGGCCATGGCGCGGCAGCGCGCATTTCGCGCGCACGGCGACAGGCGTACGACGCACGGGTATTCCGCACGGAAAAGAGAGAAACGCGGGGCGCACCGTCCGGGCCGGGCCGGACGCGATGACGACGGCCATCAGGCCCGTCGGCCCGCCGGTCACCCCACGGCGAATCCAGCAGTCAGCCGGTCGGCGATGTCCGGATCAGCCGACCACTGCAACGCTGCGGCAAGGACTTCCTTCGGGACTCATCCCGATCACCTCCTCGCTCGCGCGGACACAAACCGGGTGCCGTGCGTTCCGGCACCCACACCACCGAATAATGCCATACGGCTTCCGCCGCCCCCTCCCCCTTTCGGCCAAGAATTCGCCAAGCACCTGTGTGATCCGGCTCGCACCCGCCGGCCGGTACGGCACCATCGTCCCCATGGCGACGGAAAATGCCACGGCCGCGCGCACCGGTACGGGCACGGGGACGGGAACGGCACCGCGGAAGCGACGGGCGGCCCGAGCCGGTGCGGCCGTCCTCCTGTTCATCGTCACCGTGCCCTTGGTGTTCCGCGCCGTCGGCTCGGACGGCGTGACACCCGTCCCTCAACTCCTCGCGTTCCTGCCCTGGTTGCTGGTGCCCGCCGGGTTCGGCCTGGTGCTGTCGCTCGCGGCCCGCTGGCGGCCCGGCCTGTTCTGGGCCGCCGCCGCGCTGCTCGTCACGGCCGCGTTCGTCCGGCCGTACGGTGACGGGGCCCCCGCGCCGCGGGGCCCGGTCCTCGCCCACCTCCGCGTACTGACCGCGAACCTCGAATTCGGCCGGGCGACGGACGGGCTGCTCGCCACGCTGCGCCGGGAGCGGCCCGACCTGGTCGCGGTCCAGGAGTGCGACCCGGACCGCTGCGCCGCCGCCCTGGACTCCGCGCCCGTCCGCGCCGCCTACCCGTACCGCCTGCTCGCGGGGTACGGCGCGTCCGAGGGCTCGGCCGTACTGAGCCGGTTCCCGCTCACCCGGGACGGCGCGGTCGCGGGCGACATGGCCATGCCCCGCGCGGCCGTCGCCGTCGCCGGGCAGCGCCTGCGCTTCCAGGTCGCCCACCCGATGCCGCCGCTGCCCGCCTCCCTGGGCACCTGGCGCACCGAACTCGGGCGCCTCCGCGCCCTGGCCGCCTCCCGCGGCCACGAACCCCTGATCGTCGCGGGCGACTTCAACTCCTCCCAGGATCACGCCGCCTTCCGCGCCGTCCTGGACACCGGCCTCCGCGACGGCGCCCGCCTGGCAGGCCTCCCCCGCACTCCGTCCTGGCCCGCCTGGACGACCCCCGTGCTGGGCGTCCAGATCGACCACGTCCTGGTCAGCGACGCACTGCGCCCACGGGCGGCGCACTTCCTCGACCTGCCGGACACGGATCACCGGGCGCTGGTCGTCGACTTGGACCTGTACGCGGGACGCTGAGGTCCGCCCCTCACCCCGCACTCTCCTCCCGCTCGCGGCGGTCGTATGCGGCGCGCGACTCGGCGATCTCGTTCTGGTGCTCCTCGGTCCAGGTGACCAGCGCCTGGATGGTGTCGTGCAGGGTCGCGCCCAGCGGCGTCAGCTCGTAGTCCACCCGGGGCGGCACGACGGGGTGCACCGTACGGCGGACCAGGCCGTCGCGTTCGAGCTGGCGCAGGGTGACCGTCAGCATCCGCTGGCTGATGCCGTCCACCTCGCGGCGCAGTTCGGTGAAGCGCAGCGTGCGGCGGTCCAGGAGCGCGATGACGAGCAGCGACCACTTGTCGGCGACCCGGTCGAGGATCTGCCGGACCTCGCAGCCCTCCCGTACGTCCCACTGCCGGGCGTCGTAGTCGCACTCGTCGCCGGGCGCGCTGCCGGGCTCGTTGCCGGGAGCGTGCGTGCCGTCGCCGCACGCCTCGGCCGGGTGGGTTACTCCGGGGTGCCCGGGTGACTTCGAAGTGCCTTCTTCCATGGCCGTACACGGTGCCGGAAGATGCGGTCGGTAACAAGAGGTAACCGACCAGCACAGGAGGAACCGAGCCATGACGCCCACCAGCCCGGCCCGGCCACCCGCGGACGGCGCGCGCATGAGCGGCCGCACCAGGGGGATGCTGCTCGTCCTGTGCGGCGCGGTCTTCCTGGAGGGGGCCGACATCGCCATGCTGAACGTGGCCCTGCCGTCGATCCGCGCCGATCTCGGCCTGACCACCGGCGAGTTGCAGTGGGTGATGAGCGCGTACGTGCTCGGCTACGGCGGCTTCATGCTGCTCGGCGGGCGCGCCGCGGACCTGTTCGGGCGGCGGCGGATGTTCCTGCTGCCGCTCGCCGTCTTCCTCGCCTTCTCCGGCCTGGGCGGTCTCGCGGGCGACGGCTGGACGCTGGTCCTCGCCCGGTTCGTGACGGGCGCGTGCGCCGCGTTCATGACGCCCGCCGGGCTGTCGATCATCACCACCGGCTTCCCCGCCGGGCCGTCCCGCAGCAAGGCGCTGCTGGTCTACTCGGGCACCGGGGGCGGCGGCTTCTCGGTCGGCCTGGTCGTCGGCGGCCTGCTGGCGGCGGCCGACTGGCGGTGGGTGTTCTTCGCCCCCGTCGTGACGGCGGCCCTGATCCTCGCCGCGGGACTGCCGCTGATCCCGCGTACGGAGGGAGCCCGTACGGCGAGGACCGGCCCGGCGGGACCGGCCGGGGCACGGCCAGGGGCTTTCCGCCGGCCCCGTGCGCACCTGGACCTGCCCGGCGCGCTCACCGTGACCGGCGCGATCCTCCTGTTCGTCCTGGCCGTCGAGCGCGCCACCCACGCCCCGCCGGTGCAGACTCTCGCCGCCCTCGCCGCTTCCCTCGTCCTGCTGCTCGCGTTCGTACGGATCGAACGGCGCTCCCCCGCCCCGCTGGTGCGGCCCGGCATCTTCCGTACGCACTCGCTGATCCGCGCCAACCTCACCGGACTGCTGTTCACCGGCGGGTTCTTCGGGTTCCAGTTCATCGTGGTGCTCTATCTGCGCGAGGTGCGCGGCTGGTCCACGCTGGAGACGAGCTTCGCGATGCTGGCGATGGGCGCCGACGCGGTGCTCGCGCCCGTCCTGACGCCCCGGCTCGTCCGGCGTTTCGGCAACGCGCGGGTGATCCTCGGCGGCCTGCTGCTGGCGGTCGTCGCCTACGCCGCGTTCCTGCCGCTCGGCACGGACCGCACGTACGCGGCGATGTTCCCCAGCATCCTGCTGGTGGGCACGGCCTTCGCGCTGGTCTACGGGCCCCTCACCATCGTCGCCACAGAAGGCATCGACCACCACGAACAGGGCCTGGCCGGCGGCCTCCTCAACACGTCCTACCAGTTCGGCGCGGCCCTCGGCCTGTCGGCTACCACAGCCGCCATGACCCTGGGCAGCACCGACCCACTCACCGCCTACCGGACCGCGCTCCTGGTGCCCCTGCTGTCCGCCGTACTGGCCGTATTCATCAGCCCGCGGGAGCGCGTCCCCTCACGCCACCGAAACCGTCCCGACCCGCTCCAGCGCCGCGGGCGCGTCGTGGTGGATGGGCGTGTGCGCACCCGTCAGCGGCGTCCCCGTGCCGCCGCGGCGGGCGGCGATGATTTCGGCGGCGATGGAGAGGGCCGTTTCCTCGGGGGTGCGGGCGCCGAGGTCGAGGCCGATCGGTGAGCGCAGGCGGGTGAGTTCGTGTTCGGTCAGGCCCGCGGCGCGGAGGCGGTCCAGGCGGTCCAGGTGGGTGCGGCGGGAGCCCATGGCGCCGACGTAGGCGACGGGGAGGCGCAGGGCGCGTTCCAGGAGGGGGATGTCGAACTTGGCGTCGTGGGTCAGGACGCACAGCACCGTGCGGGCGTCGAGGTCCTGGGTTTCGAGGTAGCGGTGCGGCCAGTCGACGACGATCTCGTCCGCGTCGGGGAAGCGGGCGCGGGTGGCGAAGACGGGGCGGGCGTCGCAGACGGTGACGTGGTGGTCGAGGAACTTTCCGGCGCGTACCAGGGCGGCGGCGAAGTCGATGGCACCGAAGACGATCATGCGGGGGGCGGGGACGGAGGATTCGACGAGGACGAGGACGGGCTCGCCGCAGCGGGAGCCGTCGGCGCCGATCTCCACGGTGGCGGTGCGGCCCGCGTCCAGGAGGGCGCGGGATTCCTCGGCGGCGGTGCGGTCCAGTTCCGGGTGGCCGCCGAGGGTGCCGGTGACGCTGCCGTCGGGGCGTACGAGCAGGGCGTGGCCCAGGAGGCGCGCGGGGCCGCGGACGACCCGGGCCACCGCCGCGGCTTCCCCCGACGCCGCGGCGGCCAGGGCGGTGGTGACGGTCGCGGCGACGTCGGGCGCGCGGGGGTCGTCGTCCGGCCCGTCCGTACCGTACGGGCGTACCGGAGTGACCAGGATGTCGATGACGCCTCCGCAGGTCAGGCCGACCGCGAAGGCGTCCTCGTCGCTGTAGCCGAAGCGCTCCAGAACCGTTTCGCCGGTGCGCAGCGCCTCCTGGCACAGCTCGTAGACCGCGCCCTCCACGCAGCCGCCGGAGACCGACCCGACCGCCGTGCCGTCGCTGTCGACGGCCAGTGCGGCGCCCGGTTGGCGGGGCGCGCTGCCGCTGGTGGCCACGACCGTGGCCACCGCGAAGGGGCGTCCCTGCCGGGCCCACCGGTGCAGCTCGTCGGCGATGTCCAGCATGTCGGTCTCCTTACGGTGAATGCGAGGGCGGGCGTTACTTGACGCCCAGCCAGTTCTCGATGGGGTGCAGCGAGAAGTAGCCGAGGAAGATCAGAGCGAGTACCCACATGAAGGCGCCGACCTCCCGCCACTTGCCCTGCGCGGTCTTGATGGCGGTATAGGCGATGACGCCCGCGCCGACGCCCGCGGTGATGTTGTACGTGAAGGGCATCAGCGCCACGGTGAGGAACACCGGGACGGACACCGATCGGTCGCTCCAGTCCACGTGCTTGGCGGCACTCATCATCATCGAGCCGATGACGACGAGGGCGGCCGCGGCGACCTGGGCGGGCACGAGCTGGGTGAGCGGGGTGAAGAACAGGCAGGCGGCGAAGAACAGACCGGTGACGACCGAGGACAGGCCGGTGCGGGCGCCTTCGCCGACGCCGCTGGCCGACTCGATGAACACGGTCTGGCCGGACGCGCCGGCCACCCCGCCGATCGCGCCGCCCGCCCCGTCGATGAACAGCGCCTTGGACAGGCCGGGCATCCGCCCCTTGTCGTCGGCGAGCTTCGCCTCCGTACCGACGCCGATGATGGTCGCCATCGCGTCGAAGAACCCGGCCAGCACCAGCGTGAAGACGATCATGCCGACGGTCAGGGCCCCGATCTGCCCCCAGCCGCCGAACTCGACGTGTCCGAAGAGCCCGAAGTCGGGGGCGGCGACGGCGCTGCCGTGCAGCTTCGGCGAGGTGCCGCCCCAGTCCTTGTCGGTGAGGCCTCCGATGCTGGTGGCGAGCACGGAC
The DNA here is from genome assembly GCF_000720725.1 of Streptomyces rimosus subsp. rimosus. Taxonomy (GTDB): domain Bacteria; phylum Actinomycetota; class Actinomycetes; order Streptomycetales; family Streptomycetaceae; genus Streptomyces; species Streptomyces rimosus_A. The sequence continues at coordinate 145,167 of NZ_JOCQ01000004.1, read as the reverse complement.
AGGAGGGTGCCGACGACGATGCCGATGAGGATGGCGCCGGGCACGTTGCGGGCCTGGAGCATGAAGATCAGCACCAGGGTGACGGCGAAGAAGAGGACCGGCCAGCCGGACAGTTCGCCGGTCAGGCCGAGCTGGACGGGGCCGCCGGCGCCCTTGCCGACGAAGCCCGCCTTCACCAGGCCGAGCAGCGCGACGAACATGCCGATGCCCATGGTGATGGCGTGCTTGAGGGCCAGCGGGATGGCGTTCATGATCATCTCGCGCAGCCCGGTGACCACCAGGAGCATGATCACCACGCCGTACAGCACGCACATGCCCATCGCCTGCGGCCAGGTCATGTACGGGACGACCTGCGAGGTCAGGGCCGCCGAAACGTTCAGTCCGGCGGCCAGGGCCAGCGGCACCTTGCCGACGAACCCCATGAGCAGCGTGCAGACCGCGGCGCCGAGCGCCGTGGCCGTCACCACCCCGGCGCTCGCCAGGGTGTGCTTCTCGGCGTCCGGTGTGGCCAGGATGAGGGGGTTGAGCAGGAGGATGTAGCACATCGCCATGAAGGTGGTGATGCCGCCGCGCACCTCGCGCGCGACCGTCGATCCTCTGTCGGAGATGTGGAAGTACCGGTCGAGCCAGGACCGGCCGGCGGGCTGGCGCGAGCCCGCGCCCGCGTCGTCCGCCGTGGTCTTCGGCTCCAGGAACTGCTGGGTCATGGTGCCTTACTCCCAAGGTTCAAAGGGGCCCTCGCGTCACGCACGCACCGCGGCGCGAGATTTGGGATGGAACATCGGCTGCACGACCCGGGGGACGGCCCAGGTGCCTGCGGCGGGGCGGCCGTACGGCGGTGACCGGCACCGCGTACGGCTGCCCCACCCGCGCGGCTATGTGCCGGTGAGGTGCTCCGGCCGGACCGGGGTCCGGTTCAGTTCCAGCCCGGTCGCGTTCCGGATCGCCGCGAGGACGGCCGGGGTGGACGACAGGGTGGGGGCCTCGCCGATGCCGCGCAGCCCGTACGGGGCGTGCTCGTCGGCGAGTTCGAGCACGTCGACCGGGATGGTCGGCGTGTCGAGAATGGTGGGGATCAGGTAGTCCGTGAAGGAGGGGTTGCGCACCTTCGCGGTCTTCGGGTCCACGATGATCTCTTCCATCACCGCGACGCCGAGGCCCTGCGTCGTACCGCCCTGGATCTGCCCGACGACGGACAGCGGGTTCAGGGCCTTGCCGACGTCCTGGGCGCAGGCCAGCTCGACGACCTTGACCAGGCCGAGCGCGGTGTCCACCTCGACGACCGCGCGGTGCGCCGCGAAGGAGTACTGGACGTGGCCGTTGCCCTGGCCGGTGCGCAGGTCGAACGGCTCGGTGGGGCGGTGCCGCCATTCGAGTTCGAGGTCGATGGCCTCGTCCTCCAGGACGTCCGCCACGTCGGCGAGCACCTCGCCGCCGTCGGTGACGACCTTGCCGCCCTCCAGCAGGAGTTCGGCGGTGGCCCACGCCGGGTGGTACGTGCCGAACTTGCGCCGCCCCAGCTCCAGGACCTGTTCGCGCACGTGCTCGCAGGTGTTCTTCACCGCGCCGCCGGTGACATAGGTCTGCCGGGAGGCGGAGGTGGAGCCGGCCGAGCCGACCCGGGTGTCCGCCGGATGGATGGTGACCTGCTCGACGCCCAGTTCCGTACGGGCGATCTGCGCGTGGACGGTGACGCCGCCCTGGCCGACCTCCGCCATGGCCGTGTGCACGGTCGCCACCGGCACCCCGCCGACGACCTCCATGCGCACGCGGGCGGTCGAGTAGTCGTCGAAGCCCTCGGAGAAGCCGACGTTCTTGATGCCGACCGCGTAGCCGATGCCGCGGACGACGTCCTCGCCGTGGGTGGTGTTGGACAGCCCGCCGGGCAGCGCGCGGACGTCGGCGCCCTCGGTGGTCTCCCACTGATTCTCCGGCGGCAGCGGCATCGCCTTGACGCGGCGCAGCAGCTCGGCGACCGGCGCCGGGGAGTCCACGACCTGGCCCGTCGGCAGCAGGGTGCCCTGCTCCATGGCGTTCAGCTGCCGGAATTCCACCGGGTCCATGCCCAGCTTCGCGGCGAGCTTGTCCATCTGCGCCTCGTACGCGAAGCACGCCTGGACCGCGCCGAAGCCGCGCATGGCGCCGCAGGGCGGGTTGTTCGAGTAGAGGGCGATGGCCTCGATGTCCACGTCCTCGACCACGTACGGACCGACGGACAGGGAGGAGGCGTTGCCGACGACGGCCGGGGAGGCGGACGCGTAGGCACCGCCGTCCAGCACGATCCGGCACTTCAGGTGGGTCAGCTTGCCGTCCTTGGTGGCGCCGTGCTCGTACCAGAGCTTGGCGGGGTGCCGGTGGACGTGGCCGAAGAACGACTCGAACCGGTTGTAGACGATCTTGACGGGCTTGCCGGTGCGCAGCGCCAGCAGACAGCCGTGGATCTGCATCGACAGGTCCTCGCGCCCGCCGAACGCGCCGCCGACGCCGGAGAGCGTCATCCGGACCTTGTCCTCGGGCAGGCCCAGGACCGGGGCTATCTGGCGCAGGTCGGAGTGCAGCCACTGGGTGGCCACGTACAGGTCGACGCCGCCGTCCTCGGCGGGCACCGCGAGGCCGGATTCCGGGCCGAGGAACGCCTGGTCCTGCATGCCGAAGACGTACTCGCCGGTGACGATCACGTCGGCGCGGCGGGCCGCCGCCTCCGCGTCGCCGCGCACGATCGGCTGGCGGTGCACGATGTTCGGGTGCGGTACGTGGCTGATGTGGTGATCGTCGCGGTTCTCGTGGACCAGCGGGGCGCCCTCGGCCAGCGCGGACGCCTCGTCGGTGACCACCGGCAGCTCGGCGTACTCGACCTTGATCTTGGCGGCGGCGCGGCGGGCGGTCTCCGGGTGGTCGGCGGCGACCAGCGCGACCGGCTCGCCGTGGTGGCGGACCTTGCCGTGCGCCAGGACGGGCGTGTCCTGGATCTCCAGGCCGTAGTTCTTCACCTCGGTGGGCAGGTCGTCATAGGTGAGAACCGCGTAGACACCGGACTGGGCGAGCGCCTCGGAGGTGTCGATGGAGACGATCTCGGCGTGCGCGACGGTGGAGCGCAGCGTGAAGCCCCACAGCATGTCCTCGTGCCACAGGTCCGAGGAGTACGCGAACTCGCCGGTCACCTTGAGGGTGCCGTCCGGGCGCAGCGTGGAGGCGCCGATGCCCGCGTCGGTGGCGCCGCCCTGGGTCAGGTGGGTGGGTGTGCGGGTGACTCCGCTCATGGTCAGGCCCCCGTTCCGGTGGTCTGCGCGTCGCCGCGGGCGGCGGCGAGCCGTACCGCGTCGAGGATCTTCTCGTAGCCCGTGCAGCGGCACAGGTTGCCGGACAGCGCCTCGCGGATGTCCGCGTCGGACGGCTGGGCGTTGCGCTCCAGCAGTTCGTCGGCGGCGACCAGCAGGCCGGGCGTGCAGAAGCCGCACTGGACGGCGCCCGCGTCGATGAACGCCTGCTGGACGGGCGACAGCCTGACCTGCCCGTCGGCGCCGGCCGGCTTGGCCTGCCAGCGCTGGGCCGCGTCCACGCTCGTACCGGCAGAGCCGCATGCACCGGTGGCGCAGCCGCCGTGCTGCGCGCGCTGCTCGGCGTAGTCCGCCAGGCCTTCGACGGTCACGACCTCCCGGCCTTCGACCTGACCGGCCGCGACCAGGCACGAGCACACCGGCACGCCGTCCAGACGGACCGTGCAGGAGCCGCATTCGCCCTGCTCACAGGCGTTCTTCGAACCCGGCAGGCCCATCCGCTCGCGCAGCACGTACAGCAGGCTCTCGCCCTCCCAGACGTCGTCGGCCTGCTGCTCGCGGCCGTTGACGGTGAACTTCACGCGCACCGGTCACTCCTCTCGTTGCCGCGGTAGGACTCCCAGGTCCAGCCGAGGGTGCGGCGCGCCATGATCCCCACGGCGTGCCGGCGGTACTTCGCGCTGCCGCGCACGTCGTCGATCGGGTTGCAGGCGCCGGTGGCCAGCTCGGCGAACTGCTTGGCCACGGACGGCGGGATCGGCCGCCCCGACTCCCAGAAACCGCCCTCCTCCAGGGCCGCCGTCAGGAACTCCTCGGCGGCCTTGGCGCGTACGGGCGTGGGCGCGGCCGAGCCGATGCCGGTCCGTACCGTGCGGGTGCGCGGGTGCAGCGCGAGGCCGAAGGCGCACACCGCGATGACCATCGCGTTGCGCGTGCCGACCTTGGAGAACTGCTGCGGCCCGTCGGCCTTGGGCAGGTGCACGGCGCGAATCAGCTCGTCCGGCTCCAGGGCGTTGCGCTTGACGCCCAGGTAGAACGCGTCGATCGGGATCATGCGGCGGCCGCGTACCGACTCGGCCTCGACCTCGCCGCCGGAGGCGAGCAGCGCCGGATGCGCGTCGCCGGCCGGGGAGGCGGTGCCCAGGTTGCCGCCGACGCCGCCGCGGTTGCGTATCTGCGGGGAGGCGACGGTGTGCGAGGCGAGCGCCAGTCCGGGCAGCTCGGCGCGCAGGTTCTCCATGATCTGCGTGTACGGCACGGACGCGCCGAGCCGTACGGTCTCCTCGCCCACCTCCCACTCCCGCAGGTCGTCGACGCGGTTCAGGTCGAGCAGGTACTCCGGGCGGCGGTGGTCGAAGTTGATCTCGACCATGACATCGGTGCCGCCCGCGATCGGCACAGCCGTGGGGTGCTCGGCCTTGGCGGCGAGCGCCTCCTCCCAGCTGCCGGGGCGAAGGAAGTCCATGTGTGGCTCTCTTCTACGTCTCTTCGGTGCGCGTCGTGGCGCCGGGCCTGCCGGGCCCCGGCGCCACGCGCGAAATCGGGTCGTCCGCTGCTCGCGATGGGGACCGACGGCCCTGGATCCAAGGGGGCCGTTCATGTCCTGTTAACGCGGTGGAGCCCAGTGAACGCGCCCCGCACCCGCCGGGTGCAGTCACCGAAACCATGAAGCGGTTGGCTGGCCACGGCGCATGTCTTGTAGATTCGAACGAAAGGCGGGGCGCAGAAACCTCGCGGCATTCCACCGGCAACATCAGTCAGAACAGAACGGCGGGCGAGAGACCATGCGGCTCCGCGCACTCCTGGACACCGGCACTCTCGGCCTGCGGCTGCTGGGCGGCGAGGAGGAACTGGACCGTACCGTGCGCGGGGTCATGACCACCGACCTGCGCGACCCCAGCCGCTACCTGTCCGGCGGCGAGCTGGTGCTCACCGGCCTGGCCTGGCGCCGCGAGCCGGAGGACTCCGAGCGGTTCGTGCGCATCCTGGCCGCGGCCGGGGTCGCCGGGCTGGCCGCGGGCGAGGCCGAGCTGGGCGCGGTGCCCGAGGACCTGGTGGCGGCCTGCGCCCGGCACCGGCTGCCGCTGTTCTCCGTCGTGGAGGACGTCTCCTTCGCCTCGATCACCGAGTACGTCGTACGCCAGGTCTCCGGCGAGCGCGCGGGCGACCTGGCCGCCGTGGTGGACCGGCACCGCCGCCTGATGACCTCGGGCCCGGCGGGCGGCGGCCCCGAAGCCGTCCTGGAACTGCTGGGCTCGGACCTGGACCTGCGCGCCTGGGTGCTGTCCCCCACCGGCCGGCAGATAGCCGGGTCCACCCTGGCCGGGTCGGGGCCCGAGCTGCCCGCCGAGACCGGCGCCCGGCTGGCGGGCGAGCACCTGGCCGCCTCCCGCACCGGCCGCCGCGGCCCCTACCGGCTCCCGCTCGGCAGCACCACGTACTCCCTCTTCCCCATCCGCGGCAACGGCCGCGACCTGCGCGAGACGGTCCTGTCCGACTGGCTGCTGGCCGTCGAGGCGGACGCCGGCGACTGGGCCGAGGAGCGATTGGACCTGCTGCACGGCGTCACCCAGCTGATAGCCGTCGAACGCGACCGCCGCGACGCGGCCCGTACGGTGCGCAGACGCCTCGCCCAGGAGGTCCTGGAGCTGGTGCAGACGGGCGCCGCGCCCGCCGAGATCGCCGCCCGGCTGCGGGTGGCCGCGCCCGTGCTGCTGCCCGGGCTGGGCACGGCGCCGCACTGGCAGGTCGTCGTGGCCCGCGTCGAGTGGGCGGGCGGGGACGTGCCCGGCGGGCCGGTCGCGCAGACGCTGCTGGAAGAGGTGCTGGTCGACCCCGGTACGTTCGGGCCCGACCCGTCCGACCGGATCGCCGTCGCGCACACCGGTGACGAGGCGGTGGCCCTGGTGCCGCTGCCCGCCGTACCGGACGACGACACGCGGGACGGCCACGCGTCCACCGCCGGGCTCCAGGCCGACGCCCTGCTCGCCGCCGTCCAGGAGCCGCTGACCCGCGGCCTGGGCGACGACGGCCGGCTGACCCTGGGCGTCAGCGCCTCCGTCCACTCGGCGGAGGGCCTGCGCGGCGCCCTGGAGGAGGCCCGGCACGCCCGCCGGGTCGCCGCGGCCCGCCCCGGCCGGGTCTGCGCGGCGGGCCACGAGGAGCTGGCCTCGCACGTCCTGCTGCTGCCCTTCGTCCCCGACGACGTACGCCGTGCCTTCACCGCCCGGCTCCTGGACCCGCTGCGCGACTACGACCGCCGCCACCGCGCCGAGCTGATACCCACCCTGGAGGCGTTCCTCGACTGCGACGGCTCCTGGACCCGCTGCGCCACCCGCCTCCACCTGCACGTCAACACCCTGCGCTACCGGGTCGGCCGCATCGAGCAGCTGACGGGCCGTGACCTGGCCCGCCTGGAGGACAAGCTGGACTTCTTCCTGGCGCTGCGGATGAGCTGAAGGACGTGCGGCCGGCGCGGAGCACGGCCCACATTCGGCCACGTATGAATGGCGCGTATGCGCCCCTTGTTCGCCTTACGCCCAACAGCCATGGTTGGGCGCTTGCTTGACCTGCCGTCAGCAACGGCTGCCGCGGTGCCGGTCTTCCCTGATCACGCGTCACCCGATCGGACGTATCCCGACAGCGCCGCCCACCGCCGTACACGCCCCGCCCCTCCCCCCGGGGCGCCGTGTACTGGCGGTTTTGGGCCGTTCCGGCGGCTCCGGGAGGCGGCGAAGCGATTGTGAAATCATTCACCTTCCCCCTTGGCCGGGCAGCCGGATTCGTGCTGAGATGCGCCCACTGCTTCTCAGTTCCAGCTCAACGGTGCGCTCGGGGAGGGCAATGTGGCGGACACCGCCATGTCAGGAGCCGCAGGAACCACGGGAACCGCGCGGCCCGGGGAACCGGAGCCCGCGGTCCCGGCGGCCAGGTCGGCGGCCGGGGCGGACGCCCTGGACCGGGCCGTGTGGCGGCTGCGGTCACGGGGGTGCTGGGACGACGCGGCGGCCCTGCTGGAACCACACGCGGCGGGGCATCCCCCGTACGCGATCCGCCGCGCCGCGCTCCTCGTGGAGCGCTGCATGTTCACCGCCACCGGATGGGCCGCGGCCGAGGACGCGCTGCGCGCCGCGGAGGCGGTGGCGGGCGACAACGACGAGCGGGGCGCCGCGGCCTGCGAGCGCGGCCACCTGGCGTACGCCGCCACGGTCCTGAACGTACGGGACCGCGCGGACGAGGCCCGCTCCGCGCTCGGCCGGGCCGCGGCCCTGCTGGACCCCACGGCGCCCGGCCGCGCGCTGCTGGACTACCGGCGCGGCCTGATGGCCGAACACGTCGCCAACAGCCCGGACTCCGCGCGCGCCGCCTACCGCCGCGCCCACGCGGGCGCCACCGCGCACGGCGACACCCTGCTGCTCTCCTTCACCTGGCGCCACCTCGCCGGCCTGGCCCTGCGCGACGGCGAACTGGCCGAGGCCCGGCACGGCTTCGCCGAATCCCTGCGCATCCGCGAGGAACTGGGCTTCCTGGTCGGTACGGCACCGGCGCTGGTCGCCCTCGCCGACACGGCGCCGCCCGAGGAGGCGGAGGGCCTGCGCATCGAGGCCGCCCGGCTCTTCCGGCTCATGGGCGGCGTACCGACCTGGCTCGCCGAGCACCTGGAGGGCGTACCGGCGGCCGTGGAGCCGCCCGCGGCACCCGCGGGGCACCGGGCGGGACACTAGGGCCCCGCAGCTCCGGCCGGTTACGGAGCCCGCGCCCCGGGCACATGTGGGCTCCGCGGGCCCCACCCACCCCGAATTTGGCCTCAAGTCGCACTGTCCGTGCGGGACTTGTCCCTGGATGCTGGTGCGGTTCGACTCCCGACCTACGGCAGCGCCTTTCAGGAGGCCACACCTTGGCAGCAGGAGCATCGCACCCATCGGCCGGCTCGGACTGGGGAAAGGCGGATTTCGAGGCCATCTACGACTGCCCGGATCCCCGTACGTACTTCCGGACGCTGCGCCCGCTCGACTACCAGATCCCGCACCACGGCCAGGGGGTGTTCCGCGCCCTGGCCGAGCACCTGCAACGGCGCCGGCCCGGCCGCAGGCCGCTCCAGGTCGTCGACCTGTGCTGTTCCTACGGCGTCAACGCGGCACTGCTCAACCACAAGCTGAGCCTGACGGACCTGTACGACCGGTACACCGACGCCCGGGAGACCGGCGGCCTGACCGCGGCCCGGCTGGCCGGTGAGGACCGGGCGTTCTTCGACGAGCTGCGCCGCCCGGAGGCCGTGCGGACCATCGGCATCGACGCGGCGCGGCGCGCGGTCGGCTACGCCGAGCGCGTCGGCCTGCTGGACGCCGGGTTCGCCGAGAACCTGGAGGCCGCGGAGCCGAGCGCGCGCCTGCAGCGCACCCTGGCGGGCACCGACCTGATCACCGTGACGGGCGGCGTGGGGTACATCTCCGCCACCACCTTCGGGCGGCTGCTCGCCTGCACGCCCGACCCGCCGTGGATCGCCGCGTTCGTCCTGCGGACCGTGTCGTACGAGCCGATCGCCGACCTCCTCACCCGGTCCGGCCTGGTGACCGAACGCCTCCCCGTCCGCACCTTCCGCCAGCGCCGCTTCGCCGACCTGGCCGAACGCCGCGCCGCCTTCACCGCCCTGCAGACCCGCGACCTGGACACCACCGGCAAGGAATCGGACGGTTTCTACCACGCGGATCTGTACCTGTCCCGGCCGGCGGCGGAGATGGCGGAGGTGGGGGTGGAGAGGCTGGTGCCCTGAGCACACCCGGGTGCCGCGCGTTCAGTGCGGGCGGTGGGCGGAGGCCAGGTGCTCACGGGCGATGCGTTCGACGATGGCGTACTCGCGGGCCATCAGGGCGTCCAGCAGGGCCGTGTGTTCGGAGGCGGCGGCGAGCAGGTCGGCCGTGCGGGGCGGGGGGCTGCCGGGGACCGGAGTGCGGGTGCGGCGGTGGAGGTCGTCGGCGACCTGGACGAGCTGGCGGTTGCCGGTAAGGGCGAGCAGGGCGTGGTGGAAGGCGTGGTCCGCTTCGGCGTATCCGGTGCGGTCGCCGTGGGCCGCGGCGGATACGCCCGCGGCGGCCAGCGGGCGCAGCTCCTCCCAGCGCTCGGCCGGCAGCGCCCGCGCCAGCCGCAGCAGCGCCGGTATTTCGAGCATCGCGCGCACTTCGGCCAGTTCCGCGAGGTCGCGGTGGGTGCGCTCGGCGACGCGGAAGCCGCGGTTGGGGGCGACCTCGACCGCGCCTTCGCAGGCGAGCAGCTGCATGGCTTCCCGTACGGGGGTGGCGGAGACGCCGTAGCGGACGGCGAGCGCGGGGGCCGAGTAGACCTCGCCGGGGACCAGTTCGCCGGCCGTCAGGGCTTCGCGGAGCGCGGCCAGCACCTGGCCCCGTACGGAGTGCCGCTGGGGCTGCCTGCGGGGGGCGGGCACGGGCGCGGGGCCGGCGGGCGCCGGTACGTAGGCCGTGGCGGGGTCCGGGACGCCCGAGCGGTGTTCGTACGCGGCGTCCGGCGCCGGGTCGTGCCCGGCCCGGTCCGGGGCCGCGTCGTGCCCGGCCGGGCGCGCTTCGTGGCCGGTGTGCTCGCCCCGCACGGGCTGCGAGCCGCCCTGTGCGGGCACCTGGGCGCGCAGCCGCGGCGCCGGTTCCGCTCTGCCCTGCTCCATGCGGGTTCCTCCTCACGTCCTCCAGCACCATAGGCGCCCCCTGTGACAGTTCAAACCCGGCTCAAAACCACAGAAGATCGGGTAAGGTAAGGCTTACCTGCCAACGAACGTGATATCGGTGGTGTCCCGCATGCGCCCTCTGCTCGCCGCCCGACCGCGCATCGAGCCCCTGGCCGGGGCGTATGCCCGGCTCACCGAGGTGTTCCCCGGACTGCGGGTCACCGAGTGGGAGACGGCGCCGCCGCAGGGTGCGGGCTGGGTGGACGCCGCCGCGCTGGCCACCGACCCCGCGGCCCTGGACGCCTTCCTGGCCTGGGACGACGCGCAGGTCGTACGGGACTACGGGCAACGGGCCCGCCCCGACGTCGTCGCCGCGTTCGCCCTGCACCGCTACGCCTGGCCCGCCTGTCTGCTGATCACCATCCCCTGGTTCCTGCACCGCCGGGTGCCGCGGCTGCCCGTCGAGGACGTGGCGTACCACCGCGAGGAGGGCCGGATGGCCGTACGGGTCCGCTCGTTCGCCTGTCTGCCCGGCGACCCGGTGGGGGAGCTGCCCGGCGCGCGGGTCGTGCCGGACGAGGAGGCGCTGCGCGCCGAGGTGCGGGAGGCGGTCGCCGAGCACCTCGGGCCCGTCCTGGACGGCTTCCGGCCCCGGCTGCGGCGCGGACCGCGCGCCCTGTGGGGCATGGCCTCGGACGAGATCGTCGAGGGCCTGTGGTACCTGGGGCACCTGCTGGGCGAGGAGCCGCGCGCGGTGGCCGAGGCGGCGCGGCTGCTGCCGGGCGGCACGGCCCCGTACCCCGGCGGCGCCGCCTTCCGCGAGCTGACCGGCCCGGACGGCGCGGCGCTGCCCACCCGGGACCGGGCGAGCTGCTGCATGTTCTACACGCTGCGCCCCGAGGACACCTGTGTGACCTGCCCCCGTACGTGCGACGCGGATCGCATCAAGCGCCTCACCGCAACCACCTGACCCCCACACCACCCGATCGGGTCGCCGGAATCGAACGCAACTCTGCCCGCGGCAGCGGCAGTTCGATCCGAACGCGCTCTTCCGCGCGCCCCTGCACCCCCTTGGCGTCCTCGTTTCCCGAAAGCCCCGGCGGGACGGACGGATTCCGTCAGGATGTCGCGCGAAAGCGCGTACGCCGAGGCAAGGGGCCCCAGGATGAGAATGATCGATATATCGCTTGATTGGCTGGCTCCGGGGGTCCTGCTGCTCGTCGGGGTCGCCGCGACCGTGGTCGTGGTCCTGCGCGGCAGGCGCGCGGCCGACGCGGCGCCGGGCGAGGACTCCTGGGAGCGCAGCCAGGAACGGCGGCGCCGGAAGGAGGCCGTGTACGGCACCGCCTCGTACGTGCTGCTGTTCTGCTGCGCCGCGGTCGCGGCGGCGCTCTCCTTCCACGGGCTGGTCGGCTTCGGCGTCTCGAACCTCAACCTCTCCGGAGGCTGGGAGTACCTGGTGCCGTTCGGGCTCGACGGCGCGGCGATGTTCTGCTCCGTGCTCGCGGTGCGCGAGGCCAGCCACGGTGACGCGGCGCTCGGTTCGCGCCTGCTGGTCTGGCTGTTCGCGGGCGCCGCCGCCTGGTTCAACTGGGTGCACGCGCCGCGCGGGTTCGGCCACGACGGCGCGCCGCAGTTCTTCGCCGGGATGTCGCTGTCGGCGGCGGTCCTCTTCGACCGGGCGCTGAAGCAGACCCGGCGGGCCGCGCTGCGCGAACAGGGCCTGGTGCCGCGCCCGTTGCCGCAGATCCGGGTCGTACGGTGGCTGCGGGCCCCCCGGGAGACGTTCGGCGCCTGGTCGCTGATGCTGCTGGAGGGCGTACGGACCCTGGACGAGGCCGTCGAGGAGGTACGCGAGGACCGCCGTCAGAACGAACGCAACCGTCACCGCAGGCGCGAGCAGGACAAGCTGGACCGGGCCCGCATCAAGGCGATCAACCGCCAGCACCGGAACTGGAACCGCGGGCGCGGCGGCCGGCAGGTGCCGCTGACGGCGGGCGCGCCGACGGCACACGGCTCCCCCGCCGCCGCGCAGCAGGCCGCCGGCGCGGAACCTGCGATAGCCGGCGACCCGGAGGCCCTGCCGTCCGGGGCACTGCCCGCGGGGGCCGATCCCGTCTCCCCGGCCGGCTCCCGTCCGGCGCTGAAGGCCGTGCACGGCACCGAGGCCTCGGACGCGTATCCGCGGACGGTGGACCTGACCGCCGAGGACGACACCCAGGCACTGCCCCGGCTGGACTCCCTGGAGCAGAAGCTGGCGCAGATCGAGAAGCAGTTCGGCTGACCCGCGGCGGACCGAGCCCGCACCCCCGGCCTTTCGTCAGGCCGGTCCGCCGCCCAGTTCGAACCACACGCATTTGCCCACTCCGTGGGCGCGTACTCCCCACGCGTCCGCGAGGGAGTGCACCAGCATCAGCCCCCTTCCCGAGGTGCCGTCCGTCGTCGGCGGGCGCAGCCTGGGCCGCCGCCCGACGAAGTCCCGTACTTCCACGCGCAGCCGGTCGGTGACCGTCGCGGTCACGACGGCGCCCCCGTTCGTGTGGACGAGGGCGTTGGTGACCAGCTCGCTGATGAGCAGTTCGGCTATGTCGCTGTCCGCGGCTTCTCCCCACTGGCGTAACAACTGGCGCAGCTCGGCACGGACCCCGGCCACCGCCGTCAGGTCCGCATGCCGCAGTGTGCGTTCCATCTTCCCCGGCAGCCGGGTGCCGTTGCGGACGCCCACGCGTCCGGCCACCGGTCCGGCTCTGTCCTCGCGCCGCACTGACTGACGCTTCATCCTCCCCGCCCCGTACGCTTCAGGTCCCTCTCCCTCGAACAGCTTCACGGTCATGCATGCCCACCGGTCCCGGTGCCATGCTTCGGCCCACGAGACGGCGGAACGCCAGGCCGCAGGCATGTGCCTGCGGCTCGGCGCCCGTAATGCCCGGTCAGGGGCGGGGGATGTTACGGAGGTTGGAGCGGGCCATCTGGACCATGCGGCCGACCCCGCCCTCCAGCACGATCTTTCCGGCGGAGAGCGCGAAGCCCTGGACCATGTCCCGGCTGATCTTCGGCGGCATGGACAGCGCGTTGGGGTCGGTGACCACGTCGACCAGGGCCGGGCCCTGGTGCTTGAAGGCGTCGCGCAGCGCGCCGCGCAGTTCCTTGGGCTTCTCCACGCGTACGCCGTGCGCCCCGGCCGCCCGCGCGATGGCGGCGAAGTCCGGGTTGTGGTTGCCGGTCCCGTACGCGGGCAGGCCGGCGACCATCATCTCCAGCTCGACCATGCCCAGCGAGGAGTTGTTGAAGAGGACCACCTTCACCGGCAGGTCGTACTGGACGAGGGTGAGGAAGTCGCCCATCAGCATGGTGAATCCGCCGTCGCCGGACATCGAGACGACCTGGCGGCGGCGGTCGGTGAACTGCGCGCCGATCGCCTGCGGCAGGGCGTTGGCCATCGACCCGTGGGTGAAGGAACCGATCACGCGGCGGCGGCCGTTGGGGCTGATGTAGCGCGCCGCCCAGACGTTGCACATCCCGGTGTCTACGAACATGCCTTAACAACATCCTCCGCTTTCGCCATAGCGTGAAAAGCAGAAGGAATTGGAGAGCGCATGTCCCGAAAGTCACTGCCCCGCCTCCGGCGGCGCGCGATCGTCTACATCCGCGTCTCGCAGGAGAAGGAGGAAGGCTACAGCCCACAGCAGCAACTAGCCTCTTGCCTGCCATTCGCTACACAACAAGGTATCGACATCGTTGACGTCGTATACGACTTGGATAAGACCGGCCGCGACTTCGCCAAGCGCAAAATCATGCGCATCATCCAGCGAGTAGAAGCTGGAGAAGCTGAGTGTGTGCTCGTTTGGAAGTGGTCTCGCTTTGGCCGCAACATCGAGCTATCTAAACGCCACATCAGGATTCTCGAAGAAGTTGGTGGCGAACTCCTCGCAGCCACTGAACACTTCGACACCAAGACGACGACCGGAAAATTCGGCCGCGACCAAATGCTTCTCATCTCCGAGCTACAAACAAACCTCATCGGGGATAGCTGGAAGGAGACTCACGAACGCCGTCGCAAGAGTGGTAGACCACACAACGGACGTGAGCGGTTCGGATACGACCGCTGCCCTGATTGCCGTCGAAGCGAGGACAACCCGAGAGCGTTTGTTCGATGCAAGACGTGCGAAGGTATTCTTCAGCCCAACTCAGTCATCGAGCCTTTCTACCGAGCGGCGTACTACCGCTACCTAGGATTGAAGGACAAGAAACTAAACCTTCACTACTCCGAGGAGTCTGTCGCGTCCATAGTTAAAGACAGCGTGAAGCTAGGCATTCGTTCCACCGAAGGGAACTACCTCACGGCAACCACGCTGCTTCAGGTCATGGATACCGGTTTCGCCGCCGGGTACATCCGGGCCCGCAGCGAAGAACTTCGAGAATCCAAGCCCAAGAACAACAAACCAGAGTCATTCGACATCTGGATCAAGGGTAAGCACAAAGCCATCATCGAAGAAGAGGTATGGGAGGCGTATAAGAGGAAGCGTCGCAAAGCTAAAGGCGGGCATGATCGCGCCCCTAAGTACGCAGTTTCTGGACTCCTTCGCTGTCAGGGAACACGCATAGACAACACCGCGTGTCACTCCAAGATGGTCGCCGCTAGCCTCATGCGCACTAAGGGCGGCTACCGAAAGATTATGCGCTGCCCTCACGTCCCGAACCGCTCGTGCACAGGCGCCGCGGTCTCACTTGACAGGGTCGAGCGCCTCGTTTACGAGTGGTTAGACGAGAGAGTGAAGGCTAGCGACATGGGTGAATTGGCATTGCAACGCATGACAGCAGCAGACAGCGCGGAATCGAAACTGACACTTATAGAGACGGACCTTACGAAGATAAAAACGAAGCTGAGTAAGCTCGCCGACGGCTGGCTGGAAGGTTTGATCGACGCGGAAACCTACTCCGACAAGAAAGAAGAGTTCGAAGCCGACAGAGACACCCTAGAGTCCCGGGCCGACCTTCTCCGCGAGTCTATTTCCAGCAACCGCATACCGAACAGCGCGGCTCTCCTCGACCTGAGGGACCTATGGCCCAAACTAACCAATCACGAGAAGCGCAATGCACTCAAGACGGTCATCGATCACATCAAGGTGTATAAGGCGACGGGCCGAGGCGATCGAGCCCGAATCGAGATAATCGCGAAGTGGGACGCGCAGGCTCAAGCGGACCCGTTCGAACTAGTCTCCTGATTTCCAACGGCCGGGTTGCCTGCTTCTTGCCAGACGCGGTAGGCCGCCCGGCCCAGCACCGACCAAAACCCGTCCCAGCACTCTTGCTCTTCTGGCGAGATGCCCTCGCGCACCGCAGACAGCGACACTACCTCTGGCATACCCTGGTCTTCCATTCGCCCTCCTCGGCCCCGGATTTCGGAATCTGAGGCGAGCCTATGGAGCGCACAAAGAAACAGTTAGGGCCCCCGATGCGGGGCCCTTTTTCACGCCCGAAAACAGGAGGAGAGACAGTGTCCGAAGCAGCGGCGAAAGATCACGGGCCGGTGGGTTACACCACGAGCGTCTACGACGAGGACGTAGAACGCGACTACTTCTGGGAGAACGTCGCGCTGGGGTTGCTCGGTCTGATCCCGCTTTTCATAACCGAGCAGCAAGGAAAGTCGGACGCGGAGCTGGCTCCCATGGCGGAGAGGGCCGCGTATGTGATCGCGTACAAGGCCGACGCTTTCCAGTATCCGACGAAGGGAAAGACCCGCGCGACAGGAGTACTTTCGGCGCTGGCCGCTGGCATGGCTGTATTGGCCAGGACGCCGGGAGGGGTCACCGCGCTCGGGGTACACGCCTGCACCGCGGAACACGAAGGGTGCCCGAAGTAGGTCGTCGGCAGAAGGCCGGCCACCCGTCCCAGTCTGGGACGGGTTTTTTCATGCCCGAAAACAGGAGGAAGCATGTCTCAGGTGTGGGTTGCACTCGTGTGCGCCGCCACGGCGATTGTCGGCCTCGGAGCCGTCTGGCTCGCCGAACGGTTCCTCGGTGAAGGGAAGCACCGGAAGCGTCGGTAGCCCCTGGGAGAGCCCAGTCCGCCCTCTGGGCTCTCCCCTCATTTCTCATACCAGGACGGTGCCGTCGCCTTCACACTCGACGCAGGCATCAACCTGGGGCCAGCGTCCGCGGCATCTCGGGCAGGGCTTCTCTATCAGCTCGTCGTCGTGACCGTGGTTCCAGTGGTCGCCAGCACCTGAGTAGTTAGTAGTCATTTCAGTCCTCAATTACGTCAGCGTCGACGATGGTCTGGTCAGTGGCTTCGGCAGCGGGCGCGGGAAGAGCACGCTGGGGTTGGGCGTCATTGCTTCCGAAGAGCCGTGAGATGAGTCCGGTCTCCGCGGCGCCCTTCTGGCTGGCCTTGATGGAGATGCTGACGGATGCCTCGTCGGTCTTGCGCTTGCTGGCCGCGAGCTTGCTCCACCTGTCGATTTCCTCAGACAGGACAGGGTCCAGCTCGGTGTCGCCGTAAGACTCTTCAGCGCGGGCTCGTTTGAAGACGCGGCCGAGTTGCAGCTCCAGAACCGTTGCTTCGGCGTCGGCGAGCTGCTCTTTGGTTCGGATGACCGGAGGCGCCGGCTGGTACCAAGCGGCGAGCGTAGTAACTCCGTCGTGCCGCTCCTCAACAGCACGGGTATCAACTGGCTCTGGGGCCCGATCCGGGTTTTCCTCAGTTGCCGTTTCGGGGGTAGTAGTTACTCCCCTGCCGTTGAGCTGCTGCATGAAGGCGCGCCAGGCGTGGAGGGACAGCCGGAGAACCTCGGTGCTGTCGTCCTGGTCGACGAGGGCGATGTCGTACCCAGCGTCGATGAACTCCTGCCGATGTCGTGCCCGCGCACGGTCCTTCATCTTCTTCGGGTACCGGCGTAGCTGTCCGCCGGAGTACCAGATGGTGTCCCCGAACTGGGACGGGGAGAGCCAGCTCGTACTGGTGACGGCGTGGAAGGGGACCTTCTGCATCAGCTCGGGCTTGGTGATACCGAGGCCGAAGAGTCGGACGCCGGCCTTGGCAAGGCGCACCAGGCGCTGCGTGAGGTGGTCGTCGATGGCGTCCTTGGGGACGGCGACGTTGGGCCAGGCTTCGCAGATGGCGTCCAGATCCTGTCCGGGGTGCCAGACGATGACGGCTTTGTGGCGCCGTTCTTCAAGCCAGGGCAGGCGCTTCATCTGGTAGGTGGGGTCGAGGCGTAGTGCGTCGAACTCCACGAAGAAGTCGATCCGGTGCAGGTTCGGGTCTACGACCTGGTCGTAGTAGTGGTCGGCGATGCCCGGCAGTTCCTCGTCCTCCGGCCCCGATCCTGGGCTGTTGTTGAGGGCGTAGGTGCCGGAGTCAAGCAGTACGTGTGCGCCGGCGTCGAAGTGCTCGTCGATACGAAAGGGCTTGGTGAACTTGGTCCGCTTGCGTAGGCCCCAGTAGCTCAGGCTCTGGTCAAGCCACCCTTCAGCGGTGAGCAGGCGACGGTAGACGGGGAATTCGGTACCCGCCTGGTAGATGTGCATGGCTGTCCTAGAGAGGCTCGGCGGTGCGGCGGGGATCAGTGGCGTGAGCGTGGGCCTGGGCTTCGGTCTCTGCGACCAGTTCGGACCAGGGGCGCAGGCCCTGTTGGTAGTCCGGGCGCCATTCCGGCTTGGCGAAGTGCGGCAGCGTGAGCGTTGCTACGGGGTAGCCGCGGGCCAGCAGCTTGACGCTGACGGCAGGGTCAGGCTCGACGACCAGGTCCACCTTCATGCCGGTGCCGGTGAGATGTCCGAGGCACTCCAGGCGCACGTCGGCCGGCTTTACAGCTCTTGAGGTCTGCGGTGGGCTGACGATCCGCATGTGCGCTGTGAAGCCGTTGAAGGCGAGCCACTGCTGAGTGGCAGGCGGGTCGCGGTCCTCGGTGAGGAGGTACAGCGCGTGGTCGAGGGCAAGAGCCTGGTAGAGCGCCTTGCCGGCGTTGATGGCGCCACCGGTCTCGCGGTTGCGCAGGACTCCGTCGATGGTGATCGCGATGTTCAACGCCGGCCCCACAGTGCGGCCTTGAGCAGGGCGGTCTGGGCGTCGTCGATGACCTGTCCGTACAGGGCAACATCGGTGGACTGTTGCGCTGTGACCCCGACTTCCTTGAGCTGGCGCAGTGTCTGGGCAGTGCCTCGTTCCTTGGCGGCCTGCCACCGGTAGTTGTTGAAATCGGCGTAGCCGCTGCCTTGGGGGCTGAATGCCTGGCGCCGGCCGAGGTGGATGCCGTCGTAGAGGGTGGTGGCCTCGGCGATGACCTGGCGCAGTTCGGCCGCGGCGTTCATCCAGCCGGGGCTGCCCTTGGCGAGGGCGGAGAGGCTGCTGGAGAGGTTGCGGTACCGGTCGAGCAGGCGCTTGGCCTGCTGCTCGTCGCGTGTTGCTGCTTCGGCGTACTCGTCGGGGTAACTGGAGCGGGGATCGGTGGGCAACTTGGGCGGCTCGATGGTCCACTCGTCGCGGGTGAGGGAGTACGCCGCGTAGGGGTTGATGGCCTTGATGTCCTTCACGCCGTGCGCCGAGTTCCAGTAGAAGGTGACCTCGTAGGTGCCTGTCCCGATCTGGACGGTGGCCGTGGTGGGCCATAGCGCGCTGCGCAGTGACTCGTTGACGAGCTTGGCTACCTCTTCGGAGGTGAGTCCGGCGTACTGGTCGTTGTAGTGAGCGAACTGGGGGAAGTCGACACCGATGAGTACGTCAAGGTCTCCGTTGCCTCGGTCGGCTGCCCATTGGTAGGTGATGCCGGACCCGGCGAGCCAGACTTCGGCCCACTGGTTGAATCCTGGGGTGACCATGAAGAAGTCGCTCAGGGTGCGGAGAATCCAGTCGCGTACGTCTGCCCTGATGTGCGTGCCGTCAAAAAGGTTCGGGTCGAGCGTGTCAGATGGCTCGGAGAAGTACCCGCTGCCACCCTGCTCCGGGTCGGCGATGTCGGCGAGGGACTCAGTGAGTCGTTCGTAGAAAGCGTTGGGGCCACTCATAGGACTGAAGCTATGAGTGGCCCGAGAAGAACTGTTAGTAGCGCCGTGGGATCAAGTGGTCAAAGCACGAAGTAGTAAGGCTGTGGGAAGCCCGAGACACGCAGCGTAGAAGATGATCACTCCCGTGCGGCTATGCCTCTCCTTCCAGGCTGCCCAACGCTCTGTGAAGGTGTCACCGAAGTGAGGGCTGATGAGCAGGTACGTCTCGTAGATGGCTATGCCAACCCAGAACCCTAAAATGTGTTCCGCGGCACTCACTTATTGCCCTTCTTCTTGTCTCGCTGGTGGCGGAGGCGGGTGTTTTCGGCTCGGGATACGACACGCAGGTTGCTGGGCCGGTTGTCGGTGTAGTCGCCGTTCTTGTGGTCAACGGTTTCGTCCGAG
Organism: Streptomyces rimosus subsp. rimosus; assembly: GCF_000720725.1. Classification (GTDB taxonomy): domain Bacteria; phylum Actinomycetota; class Actinomycetes; order Streptomycetales; family Streptomycetaceae; genus Streptomyces; species Streptomyces rimosus_A. Next base: position 125,824 of record NZ_JOCQ01000004.1, on the reverse strand, counting down.
CGCAGCTTGCGGCCCAGCTTCTTCTCCGCGGCCAGGCGGTGGGCGTAGGTCACCTTGCCGGTCTTGGGATCGCGTACGGAGCCGTAGCCCTTTTTGGTCGTGCCGCCGGTCCACTTACCGCCCTTGGCTGCGGTCTCCCCCGCGCTCGGCTTCTTGGCCGCGGTCTTCTTCGCTGTGGGCATCAGCTCTCCTTGATGCGCTCGGGCCAGTGCCAGGTGCCTCCGAGCTGGCCGGCCTCGTCGTAGGGGCAGCCGCGGTCGAAGTAGAGACCGTTGGGGTTGAAGACGACAAGGCTGGCACGTTCGTCGTCGTGGGTCTCAGTGATGATGGCGAAGCGACATGCTGGTCGGTGCTCCCCACCGGGAGTTCCGTAAGACCGGTAGTGGACTATGCGTCCGATGCTGGGCTTCGGCATCAGCTCTCCTTGGCGGCGGTCTTGTCGTAGTGGTCAGCACGGACGCGGTTCATGACCGGGCAGAAATCGCAGAGGTAGCGGTCCTTGGCGGAGCGGTACTTGGGGAGGCCGGCGGCCTTGCGTTCGGTGGCGGTGCCGGGGGTGAGCATGACGCGCTTGCTTCGGAAGTCCCCGCAGTCGAGGGTGCGGTTGTGCTTCTTCCAGCAGGACAAGGCGTCTTCGCGGAAGGTGTCCTTGAGTCCGTAGAACTCGGCTCCCAGGCCGTCGGAGCCGCCGTTGGCGACGGCCTCGTTGAGCTTGGTGAGGATGGCCTGCCGGTGTTCGGCGTTACCCCAGTTCTTCTTGGCTATGCGTACCAGGGGGTGGGCCGTATGCGGGTTGCCGTCCGGGAAACGGTGGCGGCGTACCAGGTTTCCCAGGAGGTGGTCCTCGTGCGGAGTTCCCTCGTGGTCAGGTAGCTCCTCGATGGACTTGCAGTCCTTGCACATCAGCAGCCGGATGAATTCTTCTGCCACGGGGTCTCCTGGTGTCTTTCTTTATGGTGACCCCAAATTAAGTGCTGCCGCGAGAAGGCTGTTAGCGTGAATGCGAGAAGCCAGGCTCCCGGTCTGCCCCAGGTCACCTGGCTTCTCTGCTGAAAGCCCACGGCCGTCAGTGGTGTGAGTCTACTAACGCATACCTGCCTTGTAGGAGCAGACGGGCCAGGCGCCCGGTCCCTGACCGTGAAGCGCCTTTTCGGCGATTCGGATCTGCTCGGCCTTGCTGGCGTTGTGCGGCATTCCCGTGCCGCCGAAGGCCCGCCAGGTCGTGAGGGTGAACTGGAGGCCGCCGTAGAAGCCGTTGCTGGTGTTGATGTGCCAATTGCCGCCGGATTCGCACTGGGCGAGGCGGTCCCACGTGGTGGTGGAATTGCCACGTTCGTGCGGGGTGGGCTTGGGCTTCGGAGCCGTGCCGACGGCGAGCCGCAGCTTCTGACCTGGATAGATCAGGCTGGGGTTGGGGCCGATGGTGGCGCGGTTGTCGCGGTAGAGAGCCTGCCACTTGGAGGCGTCACCGAGCTGGTCCTGGGCGATGCTGCTGAGGGTGTCGCCAGAGCGGATGGTGTAGGTCCGGGCGGCCAGCGTGGTCTTCGTCGTCGTGACCATGTGGTATCGCGTGGAGCTGGTTCCTCGTGCCGCGGCCTGCTCGGTGGTGGCAGCGGTGACGAGGACGGCGGGGATCAGGGCGAGGGCGAGCTTGCGCATACAGTTCCCATTCGTTGGGGACAGGGCGCTTCGGCTCTCCCTCCGAAGTTAATTTGAGGGTAAGGAAGTGCCCCGGCCTGGAGTTAGCCGGGGCACTGTTAGCCGCTCAGTACAGCGGAACTAGTTCCCCTTCTCCAGAGCAGCGATGATGTGCTTGCCGACAGCTCGGGCGACCGGCGGCGGGAAGGCGTTACCGACCTGTCGGTAGGCCGTTGTCTTACGGCCAGCGAAACGCCAGTGGGCGGGGAAGCCTTGGATGATCGCGGCTTGAGCGACGGTCAGTCTCGGGCCGATCGGCTGGCCGTCCTTGTCCGTGCTGTAGAGGTCACGGGCCGAGTTCTTCGTGGCCTCGGGGTCATCGGCGACGCTGCGGGCGTCGATTCCGAGTTTGCGCCAGGCGGCCCGTGCCCGGGTGGGGCCGAGGTCGGCGCCTCCATGCTTCTTGGACCCGCCCACGAGGGTGGGGGCTATGCCTGTGCTGGCGGCTTTGTGCCAGCGCGCGTACGCCTTCTTGCCAGCCGATGAGTCGCCGAAGCGCTTCCTCATCGTTGGCGCGAGCGCCTTCGCCACCGTCACCTGCTCGCCCCGCTCGGGCGTCGGCCAGGTGAAATGGGCAGCGAACTGCGGCTGCATGGCTATGAGGATCGAGCGCGGCCTGAGCTGAGGTACTCCGTAATCGCACGCCTTGACGACTCGCCAATCGCAGATGACGTAGCCCTCGGCAAGGAGGCGGGTCTTGATCACATCGTCGCGGTAGCGCTGGAACTTCCGCGGCGGTTCGAGCAGGCCGCGTACATTCTCGATCATGACGGCCTTGGGCTTCAGGTAGCTCACCAGGTCGAGCATTGTGGGGAAGAGATCGCGCTCGTCATCCGGGCCCAGCTGCTTGCCCGCGGCTGAGAAGGGCGGGCACGGCACTCCACCGGCCAGCAGGTCGAGCGTGCCGGGTTCCAGGGCCAGCTCTGCTGGGTCGAGCTTCGTCAGGTCAGCTGTGATGATCCGGCAGTCGTCCCAGCCATTCTTCTCCGTGACGTTGAGCTTCAGTGTCTCGCACGCGTGGTAAGCACGCGTGCGCAGGGGCAGGCGTTAGCGCTGCGCCTCGCACGCGTGCTTGTCGATCTCGATCAGTGCGTGGTGGCGGAAGCCTGCCTGGTGCAGTCCGAGTGCCTGCCCTCCGGCTCCGGCGCATATCTCCAGTGCGGTGAAGTTGTGCTCAGTGTGGGTCATGTTTTTCCCTTCGCGAACCGGCTACGGAACAATACGCTTGCTGCCTGCATTGTTCCGTAGCCGTAATCGTGAGTGTTACTGCTGGCTGTCGCGTGCATCGACGACCACGTGCTGGTTGGCCGTGACCTTGGTGCGGGATTCCAGGCCGACGATGAGGACGAGCAGCGTATTGAGACCGCCGATGACAGCCTCGTTCGCCTCTACGCCTGCCAGGCCCGGCACAAAGTGCACCAGGGCAGTCAGGAGGCCCACCACCAGAGTTCGGGTGAGGATCGGATTCTTCTTGATGTAATCGTTCACTGCATTAGCCTCCGCCATGTGATCGGCCCGACGTTTCCGTCAGCGTCGGTGCCGTACCATCCCTGGTTCTTCTGAAATGCCTTGACCCCGGCTCGGGTTGTCTTTCCATAAAAGCTCGAAGGGCCGTAAGAGAGGTAGCGTCCATAGCCCTTGCGGAGCAGAGCCTTGTCGACGGCCAGCACCTGGGGGCCACTGGCTCCGTAGCGGACTGCTGCGCGGCCCGGATACGAGCTGGAGCTGCTGCCGGAGCCAAGGAGGACGCGCAACGTGGCCGGACCGGGAATGCCGTCGGCAGCGACACCGGTGTGCCCAAGGGAGCGCTGGAAAGCGGCGTACGCGCGGGTATCGGCATCGGTCCAGCGAGGGCCAGGTCCAACGGAGTAATAGCTGCCGAAACCGCGGCGGACGAGGGCCTGGCCGACGCGGGTAACGTGGCTGCCGTAGGCGCCGGGCCCGTAGCTGTACCCGCCGATGACGACCCGGTAATGGCCGATGCCTCCTCCCCCGCCTCCGCCGCCCGGCGGCTTACTGGGTGTGGTGGGCGGGTCTGGCTGCGGCTTGGCACCATCTGGCAGGTGCAGCTCCTGGCCGGGCTTGATCACGTTGGGGTTATGAACCTGAGGGTTGGCGCCGATCAGCGAGGCCAGGGAGATGCCGACGGCCGCGGCGATGCCTGCCATGGTCTGCCCAGCGCGCACAATCCACGTCCGGCCGGTGGGCTTGCTCCCTCCCCCGCCGGCCGCAGCAAAGAGTCGGGCCGCAGAAATGCAGCCAGGGTCGCCGTGATCGTTACCGGGAACATTTGCGTGGCAGTAATGGCCGCCTTCGTAGAGCCAGACGGAGCGCGTACGTCGGGAGCCTCCGGGGTAGGCCGGCGGAGCACCCATGGGGAAGGTGTCGGGGACGCCCCAGCTCCGGATGGCTGCCATGAGGGCGCGGAAGTTCGGTCCCGGTCGCCAGTAACTGGTAAAGGGATTGGCTGCCCTGGCCAGTACCTCAATCTGGATACAGACGCGCCCGGTTCGGTTGGTGCGACTGGAGCCGTCGTTGCGTAGGGCTCGCGCGGATTCGTCGAGTGGTCCGTACTGGCCGATGCGATCGGTGACGGGGTCGTAGAGGATGTGAGGCTCGGCACCGATGTTGATGAGGTAGTCGCCGACGTTACGGAAGGCGTCGTCGCCGGAGCCGCTTTCGGTGCTGTGCCAGACGACGCGGGGCGGCAGTCCGGGGGTGTCCATGTCTCCGCCGATGCTGCCGTCTCCGAGGCGCTCGGCGCCGGGTATCCAGCGTGTGCCCATAGGTCTCTCTTTCGTGGTGTCAGGCGTAGCGGTGGGAGCGCTCCGGGTAGGGGGTGAGGTGTGCTGCGGCGCCGGCGTCGCTGAGTCCCTGGCCTCCGAAAAGCCGGGGTTCGAGGGTGCGGTCGCGGCTGTCTTCGGTGAGGCGCTCTACATGGCCGCCGCGGTTGGGGTTGGCCTTTCGGACCGTGGCGTCGCTCAGGCCGTACGCGAGTTCATCGGTGAGCGGGCCGCGGGGGACGTATGCCATCAGGGGGCCTCCGGCTTCTTGGTGCGCGGTATCGGTGGGGTGAGACGTTTCTTCGAGCCCAGCAGCGAGCGGTCGTTGAAGACGTTGGCGAGCCGCGACTGGGCGAGCAATCTGTCGCTGTCGACGGTGAACTTGACGTTGTCGCCTCGGCCGGAGCGCCGGCGGTCGAAGAGGCTGAGCGGTTGCTTCTGGGCGTCCTTATCCGGCATGGGGGTCCTTGCGGGGCGGTGGGTAGACGGAATCGACGGCCAGGGCATCGTCGAGGGTGGGGCTGATCTTGCGCTGACCGTGGATGCCGAATTGGGGCTGCGGGGCTCGCCAGGGGCCTTCGGGAACGGGTTCGCACATCGCGGCGAGCATGTCGTCGACCTGTTGCTCGCGGGCGGTGGACCAGGGGCGGGGTGCGTACTCCACGGCTACCTCCAGGTGGGGAGCAGGGCGCGCAGGGCCTGGAGGCGCTCGGCGGTCTGCTCAGGGTCGGGGGTGGCGGAGTACTTGCCTTCGTGGGCCAGGTGGTTGCCTTCCGGGCTTCCCTGGGCGGTCCATCGCTGTCCGCGCATCTGGTGCTCAATGCCGGTCATCGGCCCGAAACCGGAGGGCCAGTGGTAATCGTCAGGGGCGAGACGAGAGCCTTTGTGGACGCCTCGGGTGTAGGGGCGGGCATTGTTGCGTTCGGCGGTGCGCGTGCTGTTGTTGGCGAGCCGGTCGGAGCGGCGGGACGTGACGGTACCGAGAAGGCCGTCGGGGTATTCGGCCTCGCCCAGGCGTGGCGCGGAGAGTCGGCCGCGGGCAATCGAGATGTCGCGGGCGCCAGTGATGGTGGTGCTGCCGCCTCCGCCGACGACGGAGCTGCCGGCGCCGGGGAGCTGGTAGGGCGTGGAGTAGAGGATGTCGCTCATCAGCCCACCTGTGTGTTGCGGACGGGGTTGGACCCGGCGTAGCGGGTGACGGTGTTGGAGCCGGTCTGGTCGCGCTGGCGTCGCTGGACGACCTGCTCGGGGGTCATGCCGCGGGTGCGGGCCTCGGTCTGGATGTCGGCGATGCGGGCGAGGACGCCGGAGGCGTAGGTGCTGTCGGCGCCGGTCAGGCCGCCGACGATGTTGCCGACGGCGGAAGTGCGTTCCATGGGCTGAGTGCCGGACTGCATTCCGGCAACCTCCCGGCTCACCTTTCCGAACTGACTGCCGTTGAGGACGCCGGAGCCGAAGGCAATCTGCGACATTGGGTGCTCCTAGCGGTTGTAGACGGGGTTGGATTCCTCCTGCGGCGCGGGCTGCGTCTCGTCGGAGGACGAGCTGGCCGCCGCGGCGCCGAATTGGGCAGCGCTCAGCACGCGTGATGTGTTGGCACCTGCGGCTGCTGGCGCTGCGGACCGGGCGAGGGTGGGCAGCACAGCGCGGGCGGCGCCGAGAATGGCGGGGAGCATTACTTACCATCCGTGCAGAACTTGGTCGGCATGATCTTGACGTTGCGACCGGTAGCGCTAGCGATGGGCACATTGGAGACGTGGCGGTCGGCACGAATGGCGCCGATGCCGACGCGGTCGAGCTTGCGGGCCTTAATGCCGGTGGCGTGCTCGGGATAGGCACTGCCCCCCTTGGCGTTGCCCTTCTTCTTGACGGGCGTGCCGCCCTGTGGCTGGACGTAGGTGCTCGCCAGAGCCATCGACTTGCCCATGGTGGGGAACTGGCCGGACGAAATGATGTGCTCGCTCAAGGTGGCCTCCTGCGCCCTCGGCAGCCGCTTGTTATTCGCTATCGAGGGTAGGTAGGCGTTTTCTCATTGTGGTAATAGCGAAGGCCCCCGCTGGCGCGAGGGCCTTCTGTTCATGCCACTGTTTTGAGCCTGGTCGGGCTCTTGAGTTTCTCCAGGGCGGCTAGCTCATCCTTGCTTCCCTTGCCGGTGTACACGGAGCAGGCGACGCGGGCCAGAGCGTAGGCGTCGGCCAAGTTGTCGTCGTAGAAGGTGGCTCCGTAGCGGCGGGCTACGGTGTCGAGCATCTCCTGCTTGGTGGCCGTGCCCTTTCCGGTGACGTACTTCTTGAGGGTGGGCGGAGGGACGATGATGGGGTGGCGCCAGGAGTAGACGCCGGCTATCTCGGTGATGGCTAGCTTGACTGCTCCCCCGAGTTCTCCGAGGGTTTCGCGCTGGAACTTCGATCCGTGGGAGTAGCCTTCCATCGCCACGGCTTCTATTCCTCCGAAAGCGCAATGGACGCTGGAAAGCATCATCTGAACGTCGCGGAAGATCTTGGTGAGCCGATCACTCTGGGACGCGAATTTCGCGGCTTCCCACTTGCCGGTCTTGGTCTGATATATCTCGCTCGGATGGCAGTAGACCGCGAAGCCGAAACCGCTGTAGGACTGGTCGATCCCGACGAACGCATACGTCACACGGTCTCCCACTGAGTGGTCGCACGCTGTATCTCGTAGTCGTAGGAGGCCGCGCCCTCCCAGGAGCGGGGACGATCTCGTTGCAGCACGGACCGGGCTCCCTTCGCGGAGGGCATGGTGGGGTAGGGGCCGTAGCAGAATCGGCGTCGACCGCCGTTCCTGTACGTGACGATGCGGACCACTCGAAAGACCTCAGCCGCGTCCTCGTCGACCTGCCTCATGCGGCCAGCTCGCCGGGGAGGACCGCGTCCGTGACGTAGCGGCTGCGTCGGATGGTATGTGCCAGGCAGTCGAGCCGCTGGCAGACCAGGACGACCTCAGCGTGCGGCAGGCTGGAGAGGAACGTCTGCACAGGCAGCCACTTATGCGGCTGGCCGTTAGCGCAGGCATACGGGAACTGGAGCACCGCGACCTTGTCCTGGCTCAGCAGGCGGTAGCAGTCGGAGCCAAAGCGGCTGCGCAAGACCTTGGACGTCAAGTTGCGCTTGTCCAACTGGTGGCGGCCTGCGTCCACCTGGGACTGGGTTCGGAGGCTATTGGTCAGCGTAGTGACGTGTACGTAGTAGTCGTCGACCTTGTCAACAAGGACGGTGCGTCCCTGCCGGCGCCTGTCCTTGTCGGCCCAGACCTGGCCAGGGACAATCATCTGCTTGGTCAGCTTGCTCACGGGTCTCCTAAGCAGCGAAGGGCTCAATTCGGCATACTGAGCACAGGACTTCGTCGTCGATGTATTCACGCTCTTCGTCTTCGCCGATTTCGTAGCCGCAGGCGCAGACGGTGGCGCTCTGGGTCATCACTTGTTCCCCGCCAGCCACTTGGTCAGCAGCTCCTGATAGGCAGTCTTACTGCTCTCCGCATCAGCACGTGCAATCTTCAACTCCGCGAGCGTCTTCTCATACTTCCGATGAAGGATCGTGGAGCCGCAGGAGGCCGTCCGGTTGGTCAGCAGGCCAAAAGGGATAGGCGCGGGAGTGGACAGGCGCCGGTTCTGCTCGGACAGCCGCTTACAACGATCGTCGAGAATGTTCTTGGCCTGCTGAAGACTGTTGACCTTTTCCTTGAGTTCGGCGACTTCCTTGGACTGGCGAACATGTTCTTTGCTCGCATCTCGATTCGCCTGGTCCGCCATGGCATCGCAAACCTTGTGCGCTTCAGTCTCATCCGCCAGCTTCTGCTTGAGCTTAGCCATCTCACCGGTCAGACTCTCGACCTCCTTCGTCAGCTCCGCCTTGACGCCCAGCGCGTTGTCGAGCTGACGCTGTAGCTCGATGACGGTATCGGCCGGACCTACAGCCTTGCGCAGGGCTGCCAGGTCGGTTGCGTCCAGCATGAGAGAAAATCCGACGCCTCCGGACTTCAGCTCTCCTGTGCGCTGTGTGTCGACCATGAGATGGTGCACCTTGGTGTGGCTGCTCAGCCGAAAGCGAATCGTCATGGTGTACCTCTCAGTTCGATATGGGTCGGTAATTTTTGAGCAGGCTCGCCGGACGGATGTGCACAGAGGTACGCCGACCAGTCGTCAGGTTGTAAACGGTCGCCTGGTAGATACCGGTGTGGACATTGGTAAGTACCGCGAGCTTGGTGAGGCTCTTGTGGAGCCACATCTGTTCGGTGCGCATGTTTTCCTCTCAGGTATTCCAGCGTTGGGCCCGGCTCTCTCTGTCGTGGCGGCCGACGCGGCGCGTCAGTTCGCGGGAGACGACCGCGGCTTTCGCTGTCAGGCCGGTATAGAGGGCGTCGAGCAACTTCCGGCTCGCGTAGGTCGCGTTGTAGGTGTCGACCGCGGCCAGGACGTCGGGGTCGGCAGCCGCGGCGGCCTTCTGTGCGGTGACGGACTTCTCGGTGCGGGCCTTCACCGCGGCGATGGCTCGCAGGCGGTCGAGGTCGGTCTCAGCCTGCTTTTCGTCGACTGCCGCCTGAGCGAGCCGTGTTCCGGCGAACTCGGCCCAGGTCGTCATCTGCACGAAGAGGGTCATCAGCTCGTCGTCGCTCAGGTCGGTCAGGTCCGCCGGCAGCTCCGGGGTTTCCTCGCCGGGGCGTTGCGGAAGTCTCAGACCTTTCAGACGCAGGCGCCGTGCGGTCTGCCGTGCCAGCGTCGGCGCCGCGTCGTCGGGTGGCTGCGCCATCTCTCTCCTCGTAGGCCGTGCAGTCCTTGCAGCCGCCCTTGGGGCAGGCCGGCGGGCGGTCCTTCTTTACGAGCCGGAGCTTGATTTCGCGGCAGGTGTGTATGCGATCAGCGACGAGGTCGAAGTTCGTCTTGACCGTGAAGCTTTTGACGGCCTGGTGCATCTTGGACTCGTAGATGAACTCCGCGCCGTCGACCTCTACGCCGGGGATCTGATTGGCGAGCCAGATGTAGATCTGGACCTGACGCAGGTGTGAGGGGAACGGGACCGTGGTGTTGGCCCACAGTTTCTTGACGTCTACGTAGGGGGCACCGTCGGCGTCCTTGCGGCTGTGCGCCGTCAGGAGCTTTGGGTGCTCGAAGCGGTAGGTCCCCTCCCCCACTGTCTTGACTTCGAGGATCTTGCTGATGGGGGCTAGAAGGCCGTCGGCGTGGCCGGATATCTGGTGGGTGGTGGTGGCGCGGAGCGGGACTTCGGCGTACTCCAGAGCGCTCGACCTACAGACGTCGCAGATGTCGGGGCTCTTCGCCCAACGCACTTCTCCGCAGTTCAGACACTTGAAATTACCTTCGAGCCAGTCCATCTCCCAGGCTCGGTTCTGCCACTTGCGGTGGACTTCGTGGCCGTGGTCAAAGATGTTGAGCGATTGGAAGCCGAACTTCTCCTTGTGGTAGATGCCAGTGGAGATTCGCAAATACGTGGCACGGGGGCACCAGTCGGCCTTGGCGACCTCGGATGGATGGATGATGTCCTGACGCCGACTAGTGTCGGCTGCATTCTTATTGACGACGTGCGTCTTTGCTGCGGCGAGAAACGATTCTTCGCTGCGGCGAGATGCGAACAGGTCATCGAGGCTAGGGGGAGGCTTCTTGACCGTCCGGCGAGGGCGTGGGGCCTTCATGCTGCTGCCTTTGTCTGTGCATGTACGTGCCGCCAGGACTGACCTCGTACGATCTTTCCGACGGTGGAGCGCGCGAGTCCGTACTGGTCGGCCAGAGCTTGCTGGGATGCGCCGGCGGTGTATCGCGTACGGATGCGGAGGATGTCGGCTGCGGTCAGTCGGGTCTGGTGATGGGCCTCTCCGACGTGGAGTGGTGGTGCGCTGCCGCGGCCCTTGGCCCACATGTCGAGTACGTTGTCCGCCTGAGTGCCGTCGGAGAGATGGTCGGGGCGGATGCATATGGGGTTGTCGCAGTGGTGCAAAATGACTCCGGCTGGCATGACCCCATAGGTGAGGTAGTAACTGTAGCGGTGGGCGTAGTAGCGCTTCCCGTCCACCCAGTAGGTGCCGTAGCCATTACCGCGAGTACCTCCGGTCCATTTCCAGCAGGTGTCGGTCTTGTGGACCCGTGACCAGAAGGCTTCTTGAGCATCAGTCACGGGCTTTCTCCTTTGCATCAGCGATGGCGAGGAGGAGGCTGTGGACGCGTTGCCACTTCTCGGGGTGGTGTCGGTACTTCTTGCGCATGAATCCGAGTTCGTGCTGTCCGAGGCCGCCCCAGACGCCGTTGCGTTCGCAGTTGACCATGGCTTGCGTCAGGCACAAGGAACGCATCGGGCAGACGACACCGTCATTAGTGCCGTTGCAGATGTCGCGCGCGTGGTTCATATCGTGGAACCACGGATCGTTCTTGTTGGTATGAGGCGTAGGGAACTTCCGGCACTTCGCTTCTGCTTCTGGATCGTCTCCCGCGCTCCAGTCAGGCGCTGCCTTGCGGGAGAAGAGAGCCACTAGCTATCGCCGCTCTCTTCCACAAGGAAGTCGAAAGTGTCCTGGCTGACTGTCATCCAGTTGCGTCCGCCGATTTCGGTGACGAAGACCATCTCCCGACCGGAGATCAGTGCGTGCTTCTCCGCGGCCAGCAGCTCGTCAAGCTTCAGGGGGTAGGACTTCTTCGTCGTGGTTTTTGCTTCGAAAGAGAACCGATCGGAGCGAACGTCGTTCTTGAAGATCCAGCCGTTGCCCGAGCCGGGGTTGCACCGGCCGTCGTACCGGGTAGCTAGTCGCTGCTCCTGGCGCTGGCTGCGCTTGGTGCCGCTGACGGTCATGGCTTCTCCGGGCTGTCTCGACGCTTCACCAGCTCGTCGAAAATCTCCTGCATGTGCCGGCAGTCGCTCCGGGCCATCCAGGCTGAGACGAAACACGCGATGGCGTTGATGGCGAGCAGGGCGTCGAGAAACCACAGGATGGTCAGGATCATGCTGCCTCCAGGGCTTGGTGGGTACGTGGGTCTGCGGCCGTGAGTACAGCTTGTTTGAGTTCTTCCTGGAGGTCGAGGTCTTCTCGGATGGCGGCGAGGACCGGGTCCTTGCCCTTCCAGGTGTGGGAACCGAAATCGAAGTAGCTGCCGCGGCGGGTGAGGATGTCGTAGAAGAGCGCCCACAGATAGAGGTCTTTGCCGATGTCGAAGTCGCCGGCGCGGAGCGCGGTGGTCTTGGCGTCTTCGAAGTAGTAGTCGGTCTCCGAGACCTTCTGCCCGGCGATCTGTTTGTTCTTGATGGTGCGGAAGCGCATGACCTGGCCGATGCGGGCCTTTCCCTTTCCGGGGCGCGCTTCGTCTATCCAGTCAGCTCGTGAGACTTCGACGCGTGAGTAGTAGGCGAAGTTCTTCGCGAGACCGCCGGGTGTGGTCTTGGGGGTGCCCTGCGGGGAGAAGCCGCCGATCTTCTCGCGCCACTGATTGATGATGATTCCGGTGACGGGGCGAGTGTCGTCCGTTGTGGCGCGGCCGGTTTCCTTGCCGACCTTCCGGAAGAACTTTCCCATGAGCCGGGCGCCGAGCGTCATGGATGCCTCGTCCATGTCCTTTTCGGCTTCGCCGTCTGGCACCAGGGCGGGGTAGGAGTCCAGGACGATGAGGTCGACGGCACGGGCCTCGGCCGCATCGATGGCGACCTGGAAAGCCTCTTCCATCCGGTTGGTGGCGTGGACGATGACCTGGTCGGGGTTGGCTCCGATCATGGCGGCCTGGTCTCTGTCGTACGCCTCGGCCGCGATCCACAGCGCAGTGAAGTCCGGGTTAGCCGCCTGATTGTGGGATATGAGCTTGTGGCAGACAGTTGTCTTTCCACTGCCTTCCATCCCGATGACCTCGCTCCACTGATTGCGAGGGAACCCGCCGCCGAGGATCAGGTCAAGGGACAGAATTCCTGTAGGGAGCTGCCCGGAGTTCTTAAGGGAGCTGGCTACAACGAGGCTTCCTGCTCCGTACTGCTTGTTTATCTTGGCCATGAGAGCGACCGCTTCATCGGTCAGGGCCATGAATGTCCTCCCCTCATCATTGCCAGGCAAGTGGGTTTACCTGCGATTTCGATGCGAGGAGACTATGCGCGACTGCCGCTTAATGTCTCAAGCTAATGTTGGTACCCTCCGTCACGAAAAGGTAAAGAGCTGTGGCATGGAGAAGCCCCCGAGCCAGGTTCGGGGGCTTACTTACCAACTGGAGTTGCTAAGCGGTGATGTCGTCCGCTGCGAGGCGCAGCTCATCTGCCAGCTCGCCCAGCGCCCAGGGGTAGTTTGCCTCGTCGCCTTCCGGGTCGTAGTCAGCAGAGAAGTGTTCCATCCGGTCTTCCAGTCCCGAGGACACGCTCTTCAGGGCTGCGGCTACCGCCGCTTCGGCTTCGCTTGCCATAAGTTCCTCCTACTTCAGATCACATCCGTCTGCTGCGCAGGCCAATTCCTGCGACCCGATGGTCTGGTCCGAGGTCTCGTAATGCACCAGCTCCGACCAGAACAAACGCGGCATCTTGCTCTTCAGCTCACGGTAAGCGTCTTCCTGGCACTCCTGGTAAGGCGCCTGCTGATACGTATGGTTAGAGAAGGGAAGAAACGATACTCCTGACATCTCGTCGATGTGCTGCCACACCCATTCTCGTACCCCGTCCCACTCCGTTTCTCGGACGGACACCGTCACGGACGGCTTGTGCTCGCAGTAATGGCGCTGGTAGTCGAGCCACAGTTCCAGGTGCTCAACAGCGCTCAGGTCGTCTCGCGTCAGAGCGCCGGCAGCGGCCCGCTGGGGGAACGAGAAGACCCAATTCGTATCGTTGAGTACGTCCTTCTCGTAGGGAACGCCGGAGTCGATGAGGAAGTCCGAGATGGGGTCCTTCACATCGCTGCGCACGGTCCGCACCCAGTAGGGGCTGTGCGGCGGATGCAGGCCGGACGACACACCGGTCATTTGAGACGTCGTGCCCTCAGGCTTGACCGCGGTGATGGCAGCCGAGGCCGGAATGCCAAGCAGCTCCGCCTCCAGCTCGTTGGCGACGCGGGCTTCGTGGCGCAGTTGTTCCAGCACGTCGTTCTTCAGCTGGCGACCGTGGCCGTCCACCAGGAGCGGGTTTCCGAAAATCCCGGTCATAGAGGCGCCCAGGAGGCGCTCCTCTTCCGCGTTGCGTGACCATTCCTCACGCAGGAAGGGGAAGTCGGTCAGAGTTGCCTGCCAGGTGCCGAGGATCGCCGCCAGGCTGATCTTGCGCTTCAGGTCGAGCAGGTCGTCCTGCGGGCGTACGACGACGGTGGACAGGTTGCAGAAGGACCGAGGGCGCAGGATGATCTCGCTGCACGGGTTGGTGCCGTACTCGGTGTCGGCGTCCCGCCGGCCCCAGCGCGCGGCGATCCTGCGGGCCGCGTCTCGGTGGAAGATCCCGCGCTCACCGCTGCCCGATTCCCGCAGCGTCTGCCACTCGGCGTCGAACTGCTCCCGAGTGACGGTGTCGTGGTAGACGGCGGAGTTGTTGGCAAGGGCCCGGTAGGGGTGGGCGATCCACCACTCCCCCGCTTTTGCCTGGGCCATCTCCTGGTCGTCCAGGTCGGAGAGGCTGATCATCGCCGACCGGCGCACACCACCAACCACCACCACCGACGCCACCTTGCACGCCAGATCATGAGCTTCGATCGGCCGCAACTTCCGGCCCTGGGCGACACGCAGCAGCTCCACGGTGAACTCGAACAGATCCTTCAGCGGCTCCGGCCCTGACGCACGGCCGCCGAACGTCTTCAGCCTGGAGCCGGCGGGTCGGATGCGGTCGTAGTTGACCGTGGGGACGCGGCCCTGAATCCACACCATGTCCAGCAGGGCGGCAAAAGCCTCAGCCCAGCCGAGCTTGCTGTCGCCCACCCACAGCACTGTGCCGAGGTCGAGCTGGGGGTGGGCGACGGGCGGGAGCTGGTCGACGTAGCGGCGTTCGACGGAGAAGCCCACGCCGGTGCCATTGAGCAGGATGAAGAGGACTTCGGAGAAGGCTCGGAGGTCGTCCAGCGGTGTGTACGCGCAGTTGTATCCCGCGATGGCGGACAGGTCGAGTGCTCCTCCGGCCGTCATCATGGCGCGCATCGACGGCAGCACCTCGTGGTTGAGTACGGCCTGGCGCAGCGAGTAGGCGAGCGCTTTGTCCGGGATGTAGCCGTGCTTGGTCTTGAGGTGGTCGGTCATGAAGGCGAAGTAGCGGTCGACGGTCTCGGTCCAGGTCTCGCGCCGGCCTACGTCGTCCCGCCAGCGGGCGTAGCGGCTCTTGGCGATGTATGCCTGGTAGGGGTCGGCGAGGTCGCCGCTGCTGTCTATGAGAGTCATGTGGGGGTCCTTGGTTATCCGACGCGGCCGACGATGCTGCTAAGGGAAGCGCTTCCTGCCACCTGTCCCCGGGCGGGCTTGGGATCGCCGTCGGAGGATGAGGCGACCATGCCGGAGGTGGAGTGGAGCTTCGGGTAGCCACAGTCGTAACAGCGGAGCGCCGCGGGGGCGGTCGGCGGAGCCATGTAATTGCCGCTCGCACAGTTGGGACAGCGGGATACGGACGCGGCCGACTGTGCCTTTGTCGGAGCCGCTGAGGGAGGTGCGGGCTGCGGTGCGCTCGATGGGGTTGCCTGTGCCGGCGGTGTGGGTGCTCCTACGGCTCGTGCCCAGAAATTACTCATCTTGAGTCTCCTGATAGTTAGTCATCACTTTGCCTCCGACCATCGGTCGCACACCTTGACGTCCGCGGTGAGGGGCACTTTGATCAGCTTCTGAATTTCCGTTCCGATCATTGCCTGCTGGAGCAGCGCGGCCCCTTCTTCGGTTTTGTCCTCTCGACAGTGGACCACCAGCTCATCGTGCACTGTGAGGCTCAGGCGCAACCATTCTCTGTTTTGCCGGCACAAGTGCCCCATGCGAATGAGCGCGAGTTTGTTGATGTCGGCGGCCGATCCCTGGACCAATGAGTTGAGGAGCTGCCGCTCTGCACGAGCACGAATCCATCGCACCGAGCTGGCCAGGTCCGGCAGTCGGCGCTTGCGTCCGATGAGCGTGCGGATGTGTGGGACCTCGTGACTCAGCGCGTCTCTGATGAGCCACGCCTTGAATTTCCCGACCTCAGGCATGGTGCGCGCCTGGAGGGCGAGGAAGTCTTCCGCCTCTGCCACAGAGGCTCCCATCGATTTGGCTACCGTTTCGGCTTCCGCCCCGAACAGTACGGCGAAGGCGAGGGTCTTGGATCGGTTGCGCTGGTCGGTCGTCACTTTCTCGGGGCTTACGCCGAAGACGGCGGAGGCGGTGGCGGTGTGCGCATCTATGCCTGCATGGAAGCCGTCGTACCAAGCTCCATAGCCAAGGAAGTGAGCGATGACGCGCAGCTCAATCTGCCCGTAATCCGCTACCAGCAACTTCCAGCCCAGCTCCCGTGCCCCAGCGTCTGTGAGAACCGGGGCCTTCCCCGGAGGGGCAATGAACAGGCCGCGGACGGCCTTGCCCAGCTCGGTACCGGGTCTGGGGACGTTCTGGAGGTTCGGCTCTGAGGCACTGAAGCGGCCGGTCACGGTCCCGTACTGTTTGAAGGTGGGGAAAATGCTTCCGTCGAAGATGATCGACGGCTTTCCTTCTTTTTCGTTGCCCAGGTAGCCCTGCACATACGTGCCGTGGAGCTTGTTGACTTCCTGGTATTCGAGGAGCGTGGCGCAGACCGGATTGTCGCTGTGCCGCTTTAGCTCTTCGGCGTCGGTGGAGTAGTCGTAGAGGGTGGGTTTCTCGCCGTCGCGGCGCTTCTTCTTACCGCCCTTGGTCAGCTTGCGGGGCTTGATACCCTGCCCGCCGGCCGACTTCATACCGAAGAGGATGTCGGCCTTCTGCTGCGAGGAGTTGATGTTGAAGACCTTGCCCGCGGCCTTGTAGACCCTCTCGACGATCCCTTCGAGCTGGCGGGCCAGGTCCACGTCCAGCCGTCGCAGGGCCTCGATGTCGACCGGTGCGCCGGTGAGCGCCATGTCGAGCAGGGCCTGAAGGACTTGAAGCTCCATGCTCATGGCGCGGGAGAGGCCCTCGGCCTGGAGCAGCGGGACCATCTTCTGCCACAGCAGCCAGGTGTAGCGGGCGTCGAGGTACGCGTAGCGGGCGATCTTAGAGAACGGGTGGATTTCTACGCGTTTGCCGACGTTCTCCGTGTCGTACTTGTGGCCGTACTCCTCGATCACCCGGGGTTTGAGACCGTTGAGCCGGTTCTCGTCCAGGAGCCAGGACGCTACGAGGGTGCAGCCGTACCGAGGCACGGGAGGCTGCTCGTCGTAGTACTTGGCGACGCTGACGAGGTCGAATACCGCCCCCTGCGCGATTTTTCGGTAGCGCTCCTGGAAGAGAAGTGGCTCCAGGGCCTCGAAGACTTGACTCGGCCGGAGCTGGGCCGGCGGCTCATCCCAAACTGCGGGGATGGCATCGAACTTCCCGGTCTGCTTGTTCTTCTTCCGGGTGGCCTTGGAGATCAGCGTGTCGCCGTTGGGATGTCCCATCGGGATGACGACGGTCGCTCCGTAGGTGGCCATGGACAGCCACGTGACCTGGTTCTGACTGGGGACGCCGCGGTGCTCTCCGACGGTCTCCACATCGAAGGCGTAGGCATCCTGGCGCTTGAAGTACTCGACTGCTTCGGTGAGGTCTTCTTTGGTGAGGATGACGTGACTCATTAACCGCTCTCGGCACTGAAAGGCCCGCCTCCCTGCTGGGGGACACAGAGGCGGGCCGGTCGGGTAGGGACGCGAAAGGGGCTTAGTAGTCGTCGTCCTCGTCGTCTTCAGAGTCGTCCAGCAGCCGCTTCACGACACGGCGCAGTTCCTCGGGCTTGCTGATGCGCTCCCACTGCTCAGTGAATCGATTCTCGTTCAGAGCCTTGTAGGTCTTCTCGTCGATCTCGTCGACACCCCAGTCCTCATCGAGGTCGCGCGCCTTGACAGCGTCGAGGTGGTACTCGGTGGAGGTACCCTTGCCAGTCTTGGAGATGGAGAAGTACAGCGTAGGCTTGTCGATGGGCCCGCGCTTCTTGTCCTCATTCAGGGCCTTGAGCTTACGGCCGAGCTTGACGCCAACTTCCCAGACGCGGTTTTCCCACTGCTCGGTGTCCTCGTCGAAGGCGGCCACGTTGAAGTAGGCCAGCTTGCGGGCGTAGTGGTCCAGGTCGTCGCACAGGGAGCAGTTCTCGCCGGGACACCGGAAACTCCGCTTGCCTGACTTGATCTCCTGCACCCAGTGCACGCCCATGCTGTCGAAGGGCGCCGAGTCGAGCAGCTTGATCAGCGTCGGATCATTTGTGATCTTCAGCCGCAGGGCGTTCTTGGCCTCGAAATCGCCCTTGTCGCCGCTGCCCAGTGCGTCGAAGCTGTCCCAGCCGCCAGCTGCGGCCTGCCGTGCTGCGTTCTTCCGGGCAGTCGGCCGGCCCTCGTCTTCGTCATCAGCACTCCGCCGGCCGCGCGGACGTCGCTTGGGACGCTCGGACTCGTCGTCCTCAGAAGTACGGGAGCGCCGCGGCTTGGGGCGCTCCTCCACGTCCTCATCGTCCTCATCGAAGGTGGGCCGGCGGGGACGCTTCCGCGGCCGGTCGTCATCGTCTGCATGCCTGGAGCGGCGGGGCCGTTCCTCCGAAATGGTCTCGTCGAGATCGTCATCGGCGAACGTCGCTCTGCGCGCCATGGTTAGCTCCTCTTGGTGTGCGGCTTGGTCAGGGCCGGGTGGACGTGGGCGAGGCTGTTCTCCTCGGTGGTGTGCTGCCGGGCGAGGAGGCGTTCGCGGGCGAGCATTACGTCGAGCTGGTCTTCGACTTCGACGATGTCCGTGGCCTCGGGGTCGTATTCGACTTCGGCGGTTACTTCGATGTGCTCATAGCTGCCCATGTTGTATCGCTCGGTCAGGCGCTTAACGGCAACGGTCATGCAGCGCGATCTCCCTCAGTCGTTTCGGACAGGTCCTTAAAGAGTGCGACAACGCGCGTAGAGAAGTTAGTGGTGGAAATGTGGATACCTTCGCCCTCGTGGTGGAGGATGTTTTCTTCCGTGGCGATGCGGATCATTCCTTCGACCTGGGCGCGGGTGTAGAGTCGCCGGTCGCCTCGGGGCGACTTGCCGCGGACAACGAAGGTGGGGGCGGGGATGATGCCGAGGCGCTCCCACTTGCGGATGGTGACCGGGCGGCGGTTGAGCGCGAGAGCAAGGTGCCCGATGGAGAAGAATTCCTTCAGTTCACCGCCGAGTCGGTAGATGCGTGGCTTGGCATCCCAGGTGACTTCCGGCTCGGGTTCGGGTGTGACCAGGCGCATGGTGGCCGGGTTGACGCTTCGGATGCGTCGGTTGGACCCGGGGTAGTAGGCGGGGGCGTTCTGTTTCTGGCCGCCCGCGATGACAGCGAATTCTCGCTCCCAGTCGCGCATCTCCTACTGCTCCTTCACGAGGACGAAGGAGAAGGTCTCCTTCTCGGGGAATATCTCGTCGACTTCCTCTTCGGTGAGGCGCCCTTCCTGGAAGAGGACGTAGACCTCCTGCGGGTCGAAGACGGGCTGGCGGGGGAAGAGGCGGCCGGTGCACTTCTTCTTCTTGGCGATGCGCTCTGCGGCCTCCTCGTCAGCGATCCTCGTCACTGAGCGCTGCCACTTCAGTCCGGAGACCCGCTTGTCGCCCACGTCGTAGGAGCGCTGGAGGGCGACGGTGTAGGAGCCGTTTTCGTCGCGGACGCCGAGCTGCTGCGTCATGGCGCTCAACTTCTTCTTCAGCTGGTTCAGCTCCGCCGTCTGAGGCTCGACGCGGTTGCGGATGTACGTGTACGCGGCAGCCAGGCGTTCCAGGTCGGTTTCGGACGTGGCGGCGGTGCGGGTAACGGGGGCGTCGCTGAACTGCATGGGTCTCCTCTGGCTTGCTGAATGCCGTTCCGCTTGACCAGCGGCAGGAGCACATTACATGAACTGTGCACCTGCACAATAGGAGCACATAAGTTGCACGCTTGCGTGTCAGAGCCCGTCAGACCCAAACCGACTAACCGGAGAACATGCAGGTCAAAGTGCATCTTGCAGCTTGCAAACCGCCTGCGTGTATCAACTGTTGCCGAGCGCTTAGGCCGCCAGATGTGACGCCAACTTCGCCGTGTCAGCGCTGAGGAAGCGCTCCAGATGGACACGCAGCGATTCCGCATCGCTGACCACGCGCCCGTCCTTATCAGCGCCGCGGCCATCGAGGATGGCGCCGGTCGTACGCCGCTTCACGGTCAGCCGCTCCATTCGCCGCTCCTCGATCGTGTCCTCGGCCAGCACGTGAACGACCTCTACCTCCGCGAACTCGGAGCTGGCCCGCACGTGTCTGCTGTTGCGCTGGTCCATGGCGCCGGCGGAGTCCCGCTGATCGAAGTTGATCAGCAACCGGGCCTGCGGCAGGTCCAAGCCATACCCGCCGGCATCACTGGCGAGGAAGAGCCGTACCGCTGGATCGTGGGCGAAGAGGGCCTTGGACTCTGCCTTCTGCCTGGCATTCATGTCGCCGGTGAACTGCACCGACCCCCACTGCTCCAGGGCCTGAGCCAGCCGCGGCAGCACGCCCTTGTGAAAGGCGAAGAGCACGATCTTCAGGTCCGCGTCGGCCAGCAGGCGCCGTCGGAGGTAATGAGTGACGGCATCGAACTTCGGGGAACCCAGTCCTTGGAGCACGCCAGCCTCCATGAGCTGCGCGGCGTACTGGCTTCCGCCCTCCCCGGCCATGTAGGCGTCCGCCGAATCCAGTAGCAGCGATGGGTAGTTCAAGAGCATCTGAAGGGCGCTGAGGCGAGCCATGACCCGGCCCTGGACAGCGGTTCCGGTGTCTGCTCGCCCGGCGTACAACGCGGCCAGGTCCAGGCTCTGCCCAGCGCCACCCAGCTTGTCCAGCTCGTCCAGGAGGTCGCGGGCGATGTGGGCGTAGGCCGCCCGCGTCTGGCCATCAAGCCGCACCGGCAACTCCTTCTCCCGGACCGCCGGCATGAAAGGCGCCACGTCAGGATCTCGGTAGGTCCGGCGGATCATCGCCGTCCGCAGCTTCTTGTGCAGCAGCGGCAGGTTCTTGTACGCCAGTGGGATTCCGGTGCGGGAGCGTTGAATGAAGGCCGCGTCGAAGAGGTCCCAGCGGCCGAGCACCTCGGGATCCACCCATTCAAAGATGGAGAACAGTTCCTCGGGCTGGCCGTTGTCGATGACGGTGCCAGACAGGCCGAGCCGGTAGCTGGCCGTGAGCCGCTTCAGCTTCTTCGACCGCTGTGCCCGGAAGCTCTTGATGAAACTCGCCTCGTCCAGAACCACTGCGTCCGGCCGAATCTTCCGTACGCGCTGCCAGTCGTGGATGACGGCCTCGTAGCTGAGAATCACGTACTCCGGCTGCTGCGCCAGGATCTGCTCGTACTGCCGCTCTTTCTGGGCCTTCGAGCCGTCGACCACGACACAGGCGGAGTCGTCCGGGACCACGACGAAAGCCCGCCCCACCGGACGCCGCTTGGTGGGCACGTCGGTGAAGCGGGCCAGCGCCTCGGCCCACTGCCACTTCAGAGACGCGGGTACCACGATCATGCAGGTCTCGACATCGTCCTGAGCGAGCCACTCCTCCATGACGGCTATAGACAGCACGGTCTTGCCGAGCCCCATGGTGTAGGCGCACAGCATGGAGCCTCTCTCGACTATTCGCGAGAAGTCGACCTCTTGATACGGGTGCAGTTTGCCGGTGAACACCCGCTAAGGCTCGCCCCTAGCTCTGGACTTGTGTTACTCGGTATGCCGCGGATTGCTTGAGGCGTCGGCGGAGGGGCGTGTATGAGGCTTCATAGCAGGCCCGGATCTCTTCGTCGGTCATCTCGCCTGGGTCTTTCGCCCCCGTGTCCAAGTAATGCCAATACTTGAGCACGCTGCCTTTGCAGCGGTAGGCGTAGTAGAGCTTGGCGCGGGCGGACCGGCCGGCCGCGTCGTTGTCCTGGGCGAGGACGATGGTGTCCGCCGTACCGAGAGCCAGGCTCATCTGCTCGCGCGACACGTGAGCACCGAAGGTCGCTCTACCACCCTCGATTCCTGCGGAGTAGAGCCGCACGGCGTCCAGAGGGGATTCCACCAGCACCAGAGGGCCGTCGAAGTCGATGTGGGCACCGAAGAGTGTCTCCCCCTTCGAGACGCCATCGGGGTAGTTGCGGAAGTGCCGCTTCGACTTCTCCTGCCACCCGAGCAACTGGCCCTCCGCGGTGCGGATGGGCAGTATCCAGCAGCGGCGGGTCAAGTCCCATCGGACCCCGAATTTCTCGCAGGCTTCGAGCGTCAGGCCGCGCTTGCGTCGAGCGGCTTCAGGCGGAGTGGTGAACAGGACCATCTGCGCCTCGGACACCGGCTCGCCCGGCTCAACTTCGCGGTGACGGCCGTCACCCTTGAGCAGCCGAAGGGCGCGGCCGATGGTGCCCTTCGAGGCGATCCAGGCGTTCGCGTGTGCCGAATCGGTGCTCTGCATGAATGCCACGAAGCGTGCGAAGGAGCCTGCCCACTCGCAGGAGAAGCAGATGAACTGGCCGCTTCCGGTGTGCACGTAGCAGGAAGGCCGGCGGTCAACCTTGCCTGTACGCGACAGGTGGGCGGGGCAGCGGATGCGGACGTTATCTCCGTCGTCACCAAGGATCTCTACGTCGAGGTCGGCCAGGGCGGACAGTACGTCTCCGGGGATGAGATCGTCACGCCGCCCGGCGGTCGAACCACTCGTCGTCCGCGGCATCATCATCCCCCTGCCCGTAGCCGAAGTCGACCTTGGCCTCCTGGAAGGTCGACGTCTCGTAATCCCATACAAGGAGGAATTCATCGGTGGGGCAGTTCCGGGAGGCCATGATCTTGAGTTTGGACTCCTTTGGTACGTCGGTGGCTTCCACGCCGAACAGCCCATCGCAGTCCTGCTCGAAGGCGGAGGTGTAGCCGACACTGCCGGCGGCCAGACCGCCCGCCCCCAACTTCGACCGGAGGGACTGCGTGGTGACGATCACGGGAATGGCGCAGGCCCGCGCGAGTTGCTTGCTGCCTCGGCTGATGTTGGTGAGCGCCGCGTTCGTCATCTTCTCGCCCGTGATTTCGTCACGGAGGAAGTAGATGCCGTCGATGAGGACGACGTCGGGCTTGACTTCGTCGATCTTCGCCTGGATAGAGCCGAGCGTGGTGGTGGCCTTGACGTCCTCGGAGATGACGAAGGGCGTCGCGGCCTCCTCCATCTTGCGGATGGCCTTCTCCAGCCGTTTGAATTCGAGCTTGTCCAGCTCGCCGGACCGGAGCTTGGTCAGAGACACCTTCGCCGCGATGGCGTCGACGCGTTCGCTCAGCTCGGAGGCGACCATTTCGAAGGAGAAGACGAGGACGGTGTAGCCCAGCGAGTTGATGTGCTGGGCCACTGTGAGTGCGAGCTGCGTCTTTCCGGATTTAGCGAGGCCCGTGAGAACAATAAGCTGCCCAGGCTGGAGCCCTCCGGTCGCCTTGTCCAGCGAGTCGAAACCGGTGGGCAGGCCGCGGAGTTCGCCGTCGAGTTCCGCGTACTGCTGGTAGCGCTCCAGGCGCTCGTCGCCGGTCTGGGCCAGGTCGTAGTCGACGCCGGACGGCACGTCGTCCGCGATGGTCTGGAGCATCTCGCGGACCAGGCGCAGCGCTTCCTCGGTGTCGCCTTCTTCCCACGTTTCCGCGGCGAGGGTCAGGCCCTTTTCTGTGAGGGCACGTTTCTTCGTCTCGCGGATGGAGTCAATGAAGTAGGCGAGCGGCTCTTCAACATCGAGGAGCTTGAAAGTGGGGTAGTCCTTGCGCAGGACGTCGGCTGTGGGGGCGCATCCGTACTCCTGCTGGTAGGCGAGGAGGGAGGCGTAGACGCTGCGGCGGTCTGGGTCGTGGAAGTGGCGAGGCTTGATGCCGGCGGCGATGGCGCTGCGCAGGTCGCCACTCGTGATGATCTTGGATATGAGCTTGTGCTCGACGTGCGCCAAGGGTGTCCATCCGATGTGGTAAGCAGTGGCGAGGAGTTCAGGCGACGGCGCGGTAATCGGGCCCGCGGACGTAGACGATGTCGAATGCCTCCATCGCGAAGGAGGCGGCTGACTCGTCGTAGACGGCCGCCCATTCCCCGCCGCGGAGATTGGTGGTGACGATGGTCGGCAGCATGGCGTCGTAGCGGTGGCGCAGCAGCGTGGTGAACTGCCCGGTCGCGTATCCGCTGGCCGTTCGGTGCTCCTTGCCGACGTCGTCCAGGACGAGCAGGGGCACGGAGTACAGCCGGGCTTCCAGCTCCTCGAATCGCTCGACCGCGGCCAGGGCCAGCTCGCCGCCGAGCCCCTTGTCCACCTTGGACGAGGTGGAGATGTGCCGCGTCTTCGCCTCGATGTAGTCGCTGAAGCGGATGAAATGCCCGTCGACCTTGTACCGGGTGCAGACGCTGACCAGAGCTGCGCACGCCTCCGTGGTCTTACCGCGGCCGGGATCGCCGGAGAGCATCACGCCGCGGCCAATGCGGGACCTGTCCGCAGGGAAACCGTCGAGGGGCGTTGCCTGGGACACGTACCGGCAGTCCCAGTCCAGGACGAAGGAGACCAGCTCGTCGAGCGGGTCTTCGAGCTGAGGGAGCCCAACTCCCCAAGTGCGGCCGGGCAACCCCATTCGGCGCCAGCGGTATGCGGAATTGGCTGTCCTCATCGATTCGCTGCCGCGGCCCACGGGTCGGCCGGCTTCTTCGTGTACCCGGCCCAGTTGTCGGTGATCTCGCGGGGCACTTCGGTCTGCTGGGCGCCGCCCCACGGGTCAGGGCTCTGCGTGGGGGCCTTGGGCAGCAGCTCGTTGATGACCGAGCGGTACAGCGTCCAGGGCCTTGTTGCTGCGTGGTAGCGGGGAGTGCCGAAGAAGGTGTCGATGCTGGCCTTGAGGGCGGCCGGGCTGTGCCCGGCGTCGAGGGCCTCGCGGAAGGTCTTGCCGAGGCCGCCTCGATTGGTGTGGCCGATGAGGTGGTCAGCCCAGCGGGCTCGGGAGATGCACCTCGACCAGTAGTTGACGAGGTCGTTGGCCTTCCATTCCTCTACCGGCTTCTCCTTCTTGACAGGCTCAGGTTCCGGCTGCTCCCACAGTTGTTCCTGCACCGCCCGCAAAGGGTTGAGTTCGTCCTCAGTGTTGGTGCGCTGCTTGCGCCGCGGCTTGGGTTCGAGTCTCCGTGGCTGCCAGGTCATGGGTTTCCGTCTCTCCCGGTGCAGTGGAACTGACCTTGGAAACGTAAACACCCGCCGGCCCACCCGCCAAGACGTCACCAACTCATTCGCTTTGTTGGTATTCACTTGCTCGCAAGCCGAAGGCGCAGCGATGGCGGGCACGTCCGTGGACGGAAAGATGCCGGACGACAGAGTTTCGTCCCCTGCGGCACGGCGGTGGGTGACGGGGGCTTCGCCCCATCCTTCGCAAGCTCAGGAGCAACTATTCATAGCGAGTTGTTCTTCAGCGATAGAGCAGTAGACGGCAGCTTCGCAGCCGTGATAAACGGCTGACCTGCCGGAACGGTGACCCAGGCGTTGGGTAACGGCCAGAGAAACATTCCGCGATCCGTTTTCATTCCGTCCGCAATCGTGACGGAGCCCACACCAACTGCCCTGTTTTAGTTGTTCCTTCACGAGGGAATTTCGGGTATTGCCTTCGCGATATGCGCCTGCCTATACTGTTCGGGATGGCTCGGCCTGGCTCCAACCGGCAATCCCATCAGGCCCCGCACCAGCATTCCTCTCCCACTGCTGGTGTGGGGCCTTCCATTTGCCTCAGACGGCGGGCTCCCACTTACCTTCGGTATCGTTCCAGGTGATATCCGCTATCTGTACGTTCCTGCGCGGACGCCCCTTCACAGGCTTCCACTCCTTCTCCTCGTCGTCGTACCAACCTCGCTTGACGACGCTTCCCTTGGCGGCTCGCTTCTCCGGTACCGCGGCGAGTTCTTCCTTCGAATCAGGAGTGTCTGCGGCCAGGTCCTTCTCGATGGAGGCCAAGGTGTCCTGTATGTCGTGCAGGGCAAGGGCACTCTGTTCCTCGTCAGCGCCGAAGGTCGGCCCTGTCAGGCTGATGTACTCAGCCAGTGTGCGCGCCAGTCGGGCTACCTGATGTTCCAGGGGGAGCGGAGCGGAAGGCTCATTGGTTGCCGACTGAGCATGGTGGGCCGCCGCGATGTCTTCTTGAATGTCGAGAGACTCGGGCTGCGGCGCGCCTTCCACCTCGGCCGGCTCTTCATCACACTCCTCCTCCGAGTTTTCCTCGGTGAGGCGGTCCATGGCTGCTTGCACCGGGTATTCGTGAAGAGCGCATCCCAGGTCCAGCACCGTCACGCCGTGCTTGGCGACATCGACGATGAGCTGGTCGACCCCGGCGTCCGTGCCTTCAGTCTCCGACGGGTCCGTGAGCACCAGAAGGATCGTTTCCCCATCGCAGCGTGAGAGGAAGGGACTTGCCTGCGCATGCATGTCGTCGATGTCGGCGCAAGGGTATTTGGCGCGCGCGTACTTGTTGACGATCCCGACGCTCTTGTGATCGGCATCGGCTTCGCTGTAGAAGCTGACGTATTCAATCTCCGCAGCACCGGTCCAGTCGAAGACGTACTGCACCGTTCTCGTCGTCAGCTCCGGATGCGCAAGGAAAACGAACTCTGTCGGCGTCGCCCGGCTGGTCGGCTGGTACTCATCGTCGTCCTCCTTTTTGTATCCGAGCCAGTCAGCCAGGTTCTCGTAGACCGCATCCCTCTTGATACTTCCGGTGCCTGCAACGAGCACGGTGCGCTGCGCCATGATTCTCCTGAGTGTGGTATTCGTGGATGCTTACACTTTAGTCGCCTCTCAGACGCACAACAATCAACGCTCTCCCCCGATTTCCGTGTTTCCGGGTGGCGCTGCGTACCGCAGGTCGTACGGCGTTCCGAGCGGAATATGGTCGGCCAGCATTTCGGCGAGACGGCGCTGAAGCGTGCGGCGTTCTCGGTAGTAGTGCGAGCGGGCGTGTTCGTCCGTGCGCCATTCTTCCCACAGGTAGTCGGGGTGCTGGCTGCCTCCGGGGCCTGCGCCGTCGAAGTACTCCCGCAGCGGGCCCTCCTCCAGGAGCAGGTCGTCAACTGCGAAGGAGCTGCTGCTCCCCTGACGCCAGGACTCGGGCTCCGGGCCGATCCAGGCAGTCGTCCAGCGGTGGCCTCCGGTCGGCGGAGTCCAGGTGACGTGAAGCCGCGTCCAAGGGCCGTCGGTGTGCTCGGGATGGGTCTGCCGAACCTCGGTGGTGGTGTCGCTGCGCAGCAGGGTGCGGGCGAGGCCCTGGCCAGGGATGTCGCTGGTGACTTCTACGTACAGGCGCGTGGGCAGGCTCGTGGGCTCGTCGCGGACGTACACCGACAGGGTGTGCGGTCGGCCGGGGCGGACGATCTCCAGCGCGGTGGCCGTCTCCTGCGTTCCGGTGGTGGTGCCGATTCCGATGCGCGTGCCGACCGGAGGCGCTTCCGGTGCGGTTGCGTTGGCGGAGAAGACGGCGGCGCCTGGCCGGGTGCGGCCGACCGAGGAACCGACCGAGACGGCGGTGTCAGGCGTGCCGGGTACATAGGTGAGCCAGCCCGCTGCGTCCTTGGTGAAGCTGGGGTTGCGGGCGAGGTTGACGCGGGTGGCCCGCAGGTCGAGGGTCAGGTGCCTGGCTGCCTGGTACGGCTGTGCGGGTCGGGTGGGTCGCAGGGCCTGGTAGCGCAGGCCGAAAGCGTCGCAATAGAAGACGTCGGTGGTCTGAAGACGTGGGGTGACGGCTGCGTAGATGGCGCCGGCGGGCGGGGAGACGATGCCTTGGTACGACGACCAGGCCCAGGCCCCGTCCGTGGTGAAAGTGGCAGCTGTCATCGTGGCGAGCAGCTTCTGGTCCGTGTCGTAGAAGTGCGCCAGCAGCTCGCCCGGCCGCGCCGCGGCGTTGGTGACGGAGCCCGTGACGATGAGCGGGTTGCTCGTGGTCTCCAAGCGCGCCAGAGCCGCTGCGGTGGGCTGCGGGCCGGCCCACGTGTCGGTGCCGGTCGGCTCGCATTTCAGGCTGCGGGCGCCGACGAGGGAGCGGTCGGCGGACAGGGCGGTTCGGCATGCCTGGCCGGCGTAGGAGCAGGAGGTCAGGTGATAGGCGGCGTTGCGCGGCAGCAGATTGACAGAGGCGTGCCGGGTGACCATCACCGAGCCTGCCTGGACCTGGGCGCCCTGGGCCAGTAAGGGCAGGCGAAGGCGCACCTCGGCATAGCGGGCCGCGGTAGGGACCGTCGTGGTGATCTCACTGCGGCGCCAGCCGGCGTTGGCGTCGCTGGTGCCCGCGGAAAGGACGTGGAGAGCAGCCGGGTCCATGCGTGCCGTGCGGGTGCTGTCGGCGGTGGTGTTGTACGGCGTGATCCCGAAATCGGCGTAGGCGGCGCCGGGGC
This sequence comes from Streptomyces rimosus subsp. rimosus, assembly GCF_000720725.1. Lineage (GTDB taxonomy): Bacteria > Actinomycetota > Actinomycetes > Streptomycetales > Streptomycetaceae > Streptomyces > Streptomyces rimosus_A. The sequence goes on along the minus strand of NZ_JOCQ01000004.1, from coordinate 97,886 downwards.
CGCCGGAGACGACACGAGCCGAGCCGCTGACGGGTACGGCGAGCGCGCCTTCTAAAGCGGGCGGGTGTGAGGCGAGTCGGGCTGCGGCGTGGGGCTGGAGCAGCGCCTCGTCGTTGATCACGATGCTGGTCATGGTCACCTCTTGATCTCTGCGAGGCCCACGTAGCCGCCTACCGGGTCGGCAGGGTAGGTGTAGCGCGCAAGGTCGGTGGTGGTCAGGCCGTCGGCTGTGGCCTTCTTGATGACGAGGGTGCGTGCGCCGTCGCAGGTGACGGTCAGCCGGTCGCCGTCGGCCAGGGTTGGGTAGGCGGCCAGCAGGTCGGCTTGGTAGCCGCTGGTCGTGCGGATGCGGTAGAGCCCGTCGCGTGCGGCCAGGGTGAAGTCGCCGGGCGGTGCTTTCTGGTGGAAGCAGAGCCCTTGGAGGGCGCCTGGATCTGCGGGCCGGGACAAGACGGTGGCTGAGAGGCTGAAGGGGCCGGGAGGCGCGGTGGTTATTGCAGTGGTCAGGTAGGTGCCGTTGGCGGCAGGAGTGGGTGTGGCGTACAGTGCGCCGGCGGAGACCGACCACTGTCCGCCACTGATGATCCATTGCTGGGTGGATGTACCGACGGCCGCGCCTGCCAAAGTGCTGAGGCCCACGTCGAATCGGTCACGCACGACGACTGCCGCGGTGGCGGCCGTGGCGGTGAGCTGCGGCAGGGGGCGGCTGGCCTGGTCGTACCAAGCAATCTCGCAGGTCGCGTTGTTGACTTTGGTGCCGTCGGCGTAGCGGGCGTGCGCCGAGGCAGTGATCAGCTCTATATCCGGCCCGGCGTAGGACCAACTTCCGGCGTCTCGTCGGTCGTTGGGCGGCCGGTTGCCTTGTGTGGTGGTGATCGCCTCGAAGCGGGAGCGCCCGTAGGACACGATCTCGCCGGGCTGGTAGGTGCGTTCCGGTGACCAGGCGTAGGTACGCGGGATGGGGACGCCGCCGGAGGCGACGAGCGCCGGGTCGGGCACCACTTGGCCGGCAGTGGTCAGGGAGGGAGCCCAAAAATCCTTGGCCTGGCCCGGGGTCTGCCCGGAGGAGGTGGCCAGGGCCTCCCAGGTGCTGCCCTGGTGGGTGACCAGGTGGCCGACGCGGTAGACGGTGGCAGCGTCCCACGGCCGGGTCTGGGCCGGCGCGATGGAGGCAAGGGTGTAGGAGGCGGCGCGTGGCGCGGTGACCGCGAGCGCGGCCTGGGCGTACTGGCTGTGCGGTCCGTCGACCGGTGTGACGGCGCTCTGACTGCCGAGGGTGCCGGGAGGTGTCCGGGCCGCGGTGTCGTCGGCTCGCAGCCACCAGGTGGAGGGATCGAGCGTGGCGGGGGTAGTCTCCAGACCCCAGTCGCGCGGCGGCGCGCTGACCTCCTCCCAGAACGTTGAGCTGTCCGGATGCCCGGCCGGAGGTACCGAGGACAGGCGCTGGTCGGTTGGGGTGAGGCTGAAGGAGTTGATACCGAGCTGCCAGCCGCGGGAAGCGACATTGGCGCCGACGCTACGGAAACTGACGATGTGGTCGCCCTGGCCCAGCTGGCGGCGGCCGAGGGTGGCCGTAGCGGTCGACTGGGTGCGGGCGTAGCCGTCGACGGTGCGCAGCGTTTCGCCGTCGAGGCTGATGGTCCAGGTGCCGTAGTTCGGTGCGGTGGTGTACAGGACGGCGATGTCGTAGGTGGCAGCCGTGTCGACGATGAGCTTGAGGCTGACAGAGTCGCCGTTCTTGAAATCCTTTCCGAGGACGCGTGTGCCGAGCTTGTCGGTCTCGGCGAGGACGCTGCCCTGGGACTGGACGGCTGAGGGCGGCAGCAGTGAGGGGGCGGCGATGCGGCGGGCCGAGGACCGTGCGCGGTAGGTGCGGGCGCCGTAGGTGACGTACTCCCCCGCCGCGTAGCGCACGCCGGCCGACCACGGCGTCAGTGCCGGGTGCCACGGGCCCGACTGGTCCTGGTCCGGCAGCAGGTTGGTGCTGGTGCGAATGTCGCAGTCCCAGCCGGTCAGGTCGCGAATGAGCTGTTGCAGGCCGGCTTCGGTGCCCTTGGCGCGGTCGGTGCGGCTGGCGTGGGCGACCCGAGCGCGGCGGAGTTGCGGCCGGGAGGACAGGGGCTGTTCAAGGCCGAGCATGGCGGCGGCGCGCTCGGTGTGCGTACTGGCGGTGGTGGACTGGTTGTGCAGCCGTGTCAGCAGGTTGATCTGCGACTTGAGGGTGTCCAGGGGCAGGCCGAGGACAGTCAGGAACTTGGTCAGGCTCTGGTTGGTGCCGGCGTTGTCGGTGGTGATCTCGCGGGGTGCGGTGCGGTAGGCAGCTGGCAGGAGAGAGTACAGGCGCTGGGCGTAGCGGTGGTCGCCGACGGACAGGCCGCCTGCTGTTCCGGCCCGGACCCACTCCAGGGTGCTGGTGCTCGCGCGCCAGACCTCGGAGGCCGGGCCGGGTGTGCTGCCGGTGTCGGGGCGCTGGCACAGGTAGGTGGCGCCGCCGTAGGTGACGCAGTCACCGACCTGGTAGGACGCTGCCACCGACCAGGCCGGGTAGGGCACGGAGACGAACACCGCGTAGTAGTACGGGCGGCCGGGCAGCAGGTCGGTGTCGAGGTAGGTGGCGACCAGGCCCTCGTGCGCGCTCTCGAAGAGCACGTCGCCGTCGTTGGCGTCGCCGGGCACGCCGAACCGGTTGCGCACCAGACGCAGCCGGGTCCAGGAGTCCTCGCGGGATGGGGACCAGGTGATCTGGATCTGGCGGGGTGCGACGGATTCCGCGGTGACGGGCTCGACGCTGTATTCGACGCGGACATCGACGCCGTATCGGGACTGGGCGTAGAAATCGAGCCCGTACTGAGCCATCAGGTCTCTCCGGTCAGGGGGTCAGGGGATCGGCATCCCAGTCGGGCCGGGTGACCATGTCCTTGGGCAGGGCCCGGATGTAGGTCAGACCGATCCACGTGAAAACGGTCTGCGGGCCGATGGGGTCGGTGACCGGAGCGTTGGTGACCGGCTTGTTGCCCATGTGCCGGACCTCCACCGCAAGTTTCTCGCCCTGGTACCAGGCGCCGCTGTAGGAGGGGTTGTTGCGGTGAAAGCCATAGGTGCCCAGCGGTGCGGAGTCTCCGTCGGTGCCCGCATCCGTGGAGACGTTGGGAATGTGCAGTCGGGTGTCCATTTTATGGTCGGTCGACTGGGTCTTCGGACCGCGACCGGGCACCCACATCATGGTGCGGCACGAGATCACCCACCAGCCGGTCTGAGGGCACACCAAGGAAAGCGTGGGCTTCGGCGCCAGGTTCAGCGGATCGATGACGGGCTTGTCGAACAGAACGGGGTGCCAGTCGTTGACAGGATGGTTGGGCTGGGACTGGTTGACGGTCTGCGGAATGCTGGTGCCGGAGCTGCGCAGAGAGCAGATCGGCAAATTCCAGCCCGTCTTCGCGGCATCGAGCAGGCCGTCCTGGTAGTACCTCAGGCGCTCCTGCTCCCGCTGGATGATGTCCAGGCGGGAGTCGACGGTGGTGTAGGAGACAGTCTTTCCGCTGGCGTCCAGGTATTCGGTGGGCATGACGCCGAGCGTGGCGCTGATACCGGCGATTTCGTCTTGGATCTCGTTGACGTGCTCCGCCATCACGTAGTCGCGCTGGTTGGCGTGCTGGGGCCACCGGCGAACGGCCTTCGGGAAGTGAGAGGGCATTTAGTAGCCTCCGTCGGTGACGAGGTAGATGTCACCGGGTACGGGAATTTCCCAGTCCCGGCACAGGATGTCCTGGGCGCCGCTTTGCACGCTGTCCGCTCTGGCGAACAGCGGGATCTTCACGTATTCGACGCCGGGCAGAGAGTCGAGTATTCGGTAGACGTAGGAAATGGGGACCTTCTGCCCGAAGCCACTGCGCGCGTCCGAGAGCAGTTCCTGGAGCACGCGCCGGCCCGCACGCGCGATGTCGGCAGCGCGGTGATTGGGGTACAGGCCCAAGATGATCGGAGCTGATTCCGAGCCCATGTTGACGCGGACCAGGTCGCCGGGGGCGACGGTGACGCGTACGCCGACCGTGGCCCGCTGCTGGAGATAGCGCTCCACTCGGTCCAGCAGCTCTGCGGCCGGGGTCGCGTTGGCGGCGCCGACGACGCGAACACTGACGGAGGTGGTCTGCGTGGCCAGCGCGACCGCCTTGGCGATGCCGGGCACGGCCAGAGCCAGGTCGGCGTAGTCACGTCTGGAGACGCCCCGGTCCTGCGCGCGGTGGGCCTTCGTAGCGTTGGTGCGGATGGACTCCAGGGCCTCGGCGTCCCGGCCGCCGGTCATGGCGCTGCTGGTGACGATGTACACGCCCGGCAGGGCGTCGGCGATGTCGACGAGCTGTCCGGCGCTGATGTTGCCGACGGTGCCGCCGCCGGTGCGGTATGCGGCGTGCAAGGCTTGGCCTGCTGCGGGGACGGCGCCAGCCAGGCCGTCGCCCAGGACCAGGGTGGTGCGGCCGTCGGCCGCGGTGTGCACCTCGTAGACCTGGTCGTTTGGCCCCCAGTCCAGCAGGCTGTCGACCTGGCGCCAGGGCACCGCGTCCTGGGCCGTGGAGACGTACAGCCGGATGCTCTCGTGCAGGGCCGGGCTCTCGGCCAGGACCAGGCGCTGCTCGGGCCGTCCGGTGGAGGCGCCGAGAGCCTCGGTGAGGATCTCCTGCTCCTGGGGGGTGTTGCGGGCGATCAGCAGCGGGGTGGTACCGGCGCGCCGCCCTTCCAGGACGGGGATGCTGGCGGAGCCGCCGGCCGCGGCCAGGGTGACAGTGGCGGTGGTCTCGTAGACCAGGGGCCGGTCGAGGGCCTCGATGAAAGCAGTGGTGATCTTGGTGCCCGCTGGGACGATGACGGGCGTGGCCTGGCTTGCCTCGGTGGCCAGGACCACGGTGCCGGCGGCAGCCGTCGCCACGTCGGGGGTGTAGCCGAGCATTCGCGCCAGGTCCATCACCGACTCTCGTCGGGTGGCCGTCGGCAGGAATGCCTCGCGGCTGGCTGTGTCGAGGTAGTAGGAGAGGATGTCTCCGAGGTAAGCAATTTCCTCGATCAGCGCTACACCGAAATCAGAGGTGTTGCGGCCGGTCCACTGCGGGAAGACCTGCGCCGCATGGTCGAGCATTGCCTTGCGCAGGCTGGTGAAATCCCGTGCGGTGTAGTCGATGACAGCAGGTATGGCTGTGCTGGTGCTGTCCGCCACGAAAACTCCCTGCTGCTGGTCGGCATTCGGATCATGCCTATTTTGTGTCAGCGCAGGGGCGTTGTATTAGTAGATGTCGACACGCCCGCCGGGGCGTACGACGATTTCCTGTAGGTGTGCCGCGGCGGCCTCCGGGTGTGCGTTGCTGCGGCCGATGTCCACCAGCACGTCGGCGATGCCCTCGGCCTCGTCCTCGATGACCGGCTCCACCATGGTGACCACGGCTCCCGGCTCCCACCGGGCGACCGCGTCCTGGACCGCATGGCGCAGCGCTTCCCGCGTGACCGGGTCGTTCGGCGCGAACAGGAAGGGCCTCAGGTCGGTGCCGAATTCGGGCTGCATGACGCGCTCGGACGGGGCGGTGGCCACCACGGCGCGGACCCGCTGCTGCGTTTGCCGGTCAGGGTCGGTGACGGTGGCGATCCGTCCGGAGGCGTCCAGGGCGAAGGGAATGGCGAGCTGCTCAGACATTGTCGTACTTCCCGTCCAGCGTGGGGCCCTTGTATTCGACGGCCATGCGGATCTGGGTGGCAGTGCCTGTCTGGCCGGCGCGCATGGCCAGGACGATGCGTGATCCGGCTTTCAGGGACATCATGACGGTACCGCTTGCTCCTTGGGCGTTCGAGGACGCCGATTCCAGGGACCAGACCCTGAATTCGGTACCACCCGCGTTGAGCCAGATGCGATTCTTCGTCAGTGCGTCCCCCCAGCGGCAGCTCACACTCACCTCGTACAGCCCGTCCCGGGTGGTGTAAATGCCCACAGGGTCTTGACGCGCGAAAAGCCCGGTGTCCGTCTGCGCCAGAATCGACTCCCAGGGGACAACATCTGATGTCGGCGACAAGGCGAATTTGTCGGCCTGGACGACGATGTAGGGGCGGCGCTCAGCCACCGTCATCCACCTGCCGTTGATCCGCACCTGTGCGATCTCCTGGTCGTCCAGGATGTAGAGGTCACCGTCACTCGGGTTCTGGGCGTCGCGTACGGCCGGCGAGGCGGCGCTGCGGATGTGTGCGGTGGGCTGCGCAGTAGGGCCGGGACGCGCGGGGTTACCTGGCCGGACCGGCTCGACCGCGAGCTGGCCCCCTTCGATGACGGCGAGCTGCTGACCGGCCGAGCCTGTGCCGTTGGCATCACACCAGTAGCGCGGGGTGATGGTCACGGTGGAGCCCGGTGTCAGTCCGGCGAGCAGGCATCGTTTGGTGGCGGCTGTCGCCCAGCTGCGGCCGGTGATGGTCAGGGCCTGCTGGAGGCCGTCGCCGCTCCAGGCGTAGTCTCCGCTGACCGACCAGCCCAGCCGCATTTCGCTCGTGTCCGTGGATTCGTTCCACATCGTGGCGCCGACGCTGACCAGCAGACTGCCGGTGGCTGGCACTTTCGTGGTGATGGGCGCCCAGTCCGAGGGTGCGAAATCCGTCCAGGTGCTGGTGGCCGCGTACCGGGGCACGGTGGAGGACAGCAGGGTGTGCTGGACCTGACTGTCCTCACCCTCCACCACCGGCTCGACGACAAGCTGACCGTCCTGCGCGGTGAAACTGGTGACGTTGGTGCTGCTGTCCGTTCCGTAGACCGGGGTGACCCGCACGACCTCACCTGGCGTCAGGCCAGTGACCAGGGTGCGTCGGCTGGCCGAGCCGACCGCCAAAAAGTTGGAGACGTCGATCTGCTTGTACCGGTGAATCCAGGTGTCCTTCCAGCTGCTGCTGCCGGTCAGGAGCCACGAGTACCACATGTCGTTCCCGGCTGCCGCAGACGGCGGCGAGAGCTTCCCGGAGATCGTGATCCACATCTTGCCGGAGGCCGGTACAACGGCGCGGATGCCCGCCATGTCGTCCTCGGGGAATGCTGTGAAACTTGACGTGAGGTACTTGGGCTGACGCGACTGGGTGGTGGCCAGCGGACGGATCGAGGAGGCGGGCACCGGTTCGACCACCAACTGGCCGCCGGTGAACAGCCGTTCCAGGTCGGCGGTGTCGATGCCGTTGTAGGCGTAGGCGGGCCGAACACTGACGCGGTGGCCCGGCGGCAGCCCCTGTACCAAGTGCCGGCGCGTGGCTGCCACGGTGCCCGCACCCAGCGCCCCGGGCCTGCTGCCCTGCCGTTGCAGGCTGACGCGTCCAGCATCCGCGTACAGATAGGTGCGGGTGTCCAGGTCGTAAATGCCCCAGGACAGCGCACTAACCGACGTCTGCGTACGCCCCGGAAACACCCTGCCCGAGACCGACACGAACAAAGCCCCGGACTGCGGCACCACCAGCTCGATCGACGGCCACGCCGCTTCGTCCCAGAGCACGAATGTACGTGTCGTCACCCACTGGGGCGCGCCGCGCTGCGCGGAAACCAGCGGCTCGATCGGCTCGTAGTCCCGCTCGACGACCGCCGGGTCAGCGACGAGATAGACCGGCCGGGACTCGTCCCCGCCCTCGTAGGTCACCCACACCGTTTCGCCCACGGCCGGGACGCGACCGCGCACCGCGGGTTCGGCCCATAGGGTCATGGCGCCTCCGGAGACCTGTGGCACCTGGAGCCGGACTCGGCCGCGGCGCTGCGGGTCGGTGGTGCCCGCCACCACGGCCTGGTAGGTGCCGGTCATGCAGGGCCTCCGATGTGCTGGGCGCACCAGCGCTGCGCGGACAGCGTGGTGCCGGCAGGCTGGGGCAGAGACAGGCGGTGCGCGTCCAGGCCCTCTGGCCGGTTGCGGCCCAAGGTCAGGTCGGTGACGTAGGTGCTCTGTGCGGGCTGAGTGGGGTGCAGGGTCATGTGGTGGCTGGCCGTACGGATCATCCAGGTGCCGACCGTGTGGGGCCCGAGCCCTGAGCCCTGGAGCCAGATTTCGTGGCCGACCTTGAGCCGGGCGTCGCCGCGCACGCTGGCGGTGGCCGCCACCCAGAGGGCCGAGCTGGCTGCCGCGGCTCCTACGCGCTCGTCGGCCTCGCTGCGGGAGCCGGCAGGTAGAGCGGTGGCGTAGGTGCGGTGCGCCGCGGTCGAGGTGCGGGCTGCGACCGTACGCGCCAGGTGCCGGGTGCTGCGGTTGTAGGCGTAGCCCTCCACGCGGGTGCGGCGCCCGCCCTCGGGCTCCAGTGCCCCGTTCAGAGCATCGAATTCGTAGATCGTGTCGTGCAGGCCCGGGAGCTTCGTCATGTGCGCGGAGGGGATGGCGTGGCTTCGTCGCAGCGTCGTCAGCGGGGAGGTGAGGTAAACGGTGGTGCCGTCGGCGACCAGTCGCAGCCCGTACTCCGCGGCCACGTCCCGCAGGAAAGCGAAATCGGACTGGCTGGCCTGCATCTTGGTCAGTCTCGTCGGCGTGCGCTCGGTGACGCAGGCCATTCGGTGGCTGCGGCAGATGCTGCGGGCAATGCCGGAGATGCTCGACAGGTTCCAGGCGGCGCTGCGCTGGGACTGCATACTGCTGCTGGTCGCGCCCGTCAGGGTGTAGGTGAGGGTGACCTCGGTGTTCCGCTGGAGGCGGGCGTCGTCCTGGCTCGTGGTGACGCGGTAGGAGTGCACGTAGCCGTAGAAGTCGGCTTCCTGGTGTGGCCCTGAGCCGTAACGCAGGTGGACCGGTGTTTGCTCAGGCAGCAGAAGACCATAGGACATGGCCCAAGACCGAACGCTGTCCGTACGCGGCACGCTGAACGCCACAGCGACCTCGGCGACTTCGTGTGCCGCTTCGGCCTGGTGTATGGCGACGTGGGTGATGTAGTGGCGGCTCGTGGGCACGGCGGGGTAGACGAGGCGGGCGTGCGGCGCGAATTGCTTAATCGGCATGGGGAATCCTGATGACGGTGCCGGGCGCTATCTCGGTCCAGTCCAGAATCTCTGGGTTGACTTCGGCGATGCGCCACCACTGAGTGGGGTCACGGTAGAAGTCGGTGGCGACCGTATCCACGCGATCCCCCTCCTGCCACCTATAGGTAACAGCGCGCACGCGCAGTGTTTTCGGCGCTGCGGGAATCAGGACCCGGCGCGTGGCTCCCGCAGAGTCGGTGACAATTTCCACCGAGTGGTCGGCGTAGCGTGAGCCACTGCTGATCATGCGTCTCCTATTTCGGCTGGGGAAGTCCTGTCATCGTAATGCTGACCGAGACGCGTTGAGTAGTCATGTCCTGCGTCCAGTGCACCCATTGCGTCTCGACGCTGCTGATGAATCCGTAATAGAAGAGGGCCCTGTCCTGGCCGCCGAAAAACACGGTGCAAGGTCTCATCTGCATGGGCCCGGTCACCGTCTCGGGAATCTCCGCTGCGTCAGGGGACGGCTCACTGTTCGGGTCGGTACTGGTTCCAGTCGATCCGCCCGTACGAGAGGTGGAGTTGATGCCGACCAGGTTGTACAGGGCGTTCACGTCGTACATCACGCCGTACTTGGACTGCGGCGTGCTCTTTCGCGCCAGGATGTCGTAAGTACGGTCGAAGAACAGGCTGAAGCTGCACGAGCTGTTGATCGGCAGCAGAGCGGTACCCGTGTCGGCCTCGGCGCGCTGCCACTGCGCCGGCTGCATGGTCGCCTGATCCAGTCCGTGCGACATACTCACGGTGGAGGGGTTGTAATGGAATTTGAAGTAGTACGGCTTCTCCTTCTTCGGCAATCCTCGGGTGTCGCTGACGATGTAGCCCTGGAGAAAAGTGAGGTGGTCGTCCTGGCCGCTACCGATCCCGCCGCCCCACCAGCCGACGCCGCCGGCCGGAAGCTGCCTTGGGTCGATCTGGCCGTTAGTGTGCTGGCTAGCGTCCAGCTCCTTGTGAAGACGCGAAAACACCTTAGACCCCCGCTCCGATTTCTTTGAGCCGCTTGTCCGCAGCGATAGCGTCCACGATCTGGCGGCCCGCCTGCATGGCAGCGCTGCTGCTCATCGCGCCCTGAACAGTAATGCTGATGGCACCCTGCCCGAACTGAACCGTCACTCCCCCACCGCCGCCGGCCGCCGAAGCACGTTTCGGGCCTTCCAGGGCTGCGGCCGTCGTGGACTTGACCGGGATGGATTCCTGCATCAGGGCGTTGCGGATCGTCTGCGCGGTCCGCTTGGGCACGATCATCTCGCCCTTGTGGACCTGCGTGATCTCATCCTCCGGCAGGTCCCAAGCGCCGATCTCATAGCCCTTGCTGGGCTTATTGGGGTCAGCCTGCTGGACCTTGCCGATGCTTCCGTAGCGGGCCTTGATCCAGCCGATAGCGGCAGCCGCCGATGCTGCCGGGTCCGTTTGGTCATTGGGCAGCGACTTCGCCCGGTACGCCTTAAACGTCGAGCCGATCACCTGGAACAGGCCCACCGACGGATCGCCGTTCTTGGCATTGGAGTCCCAGTCGTTTCGAGCGTCGCGACGGTAGCCCGATTCCCGGTAGGCGATGGTGGTCAGGCCCCGCGCCCAGGCAGCACCCGAGACGCCCTTCGCCGCCATGCCACGCTGAATCGCGGCCTTGACCCAGCCGGGCGGCGCCGGCACCTTCGTGTAACGGCCGTTGATAGCGCCCCAGGAATATCCGCCGGTGTCCACATCAGCACCGGCTGGGTCATCCCTGCCATCCTCGCCGCTCTTCTTGCTGCCTCCGCCTGCCCCGGCCGCTCCCCGGCCTCCTGCGGAAAGAGCGGCAGCCAGCGCCTCCACCTCGTTCACGGAGCCGTACGCATTGGTGATGGTGCCGGTCGTACTGGCTCCGGTCGCCGCGGAGTTGTCGTTTCCTGCGCCCGCCTCCGAGGAGGTCGATCCCGGCTCGTCCGACGAGAAAGTGTCCCCTCCGCCGGCGACCACTCGGCGGACCGCCATGTACTTCCCGAAATGGTCTTCCGAGTCGACACGGATTTTCTGCCCGGTGCGCGGCGCGTGGACAATTTTGCCGTTGCCGAGGTACATCACCACATGCCCGCTGTTGGGGAACATCAAGTCCCCAGGACGGCGGTCCTTGTACGCTACGCCCTTTCCCGCCTTCAGCTGCTCGTAAGTCGTACGCCCCAGCCGGACCCCGACCTTGCTGAAGGCGTACTGCATCAGGCTGGAGCAGTCGAAGCCAACCGTTCTCGCGCCCTGCGCAAAGCCACGGGATGGGCCTTCCGGCCCGCCGCCGCCCCACGAGTAGTCGACACCGATCTGGGACAGCGCCGCCTTGATAGCGGAGTTGGCACTGCCCTGATGCAAGTTCGCCCGCGTCTTCGAGCCGCCCGAACCTCCGGCCGCTCCCCCACCGATCGAGCCACCACCAGCCGCGCCTCCGCCGATCAGGCCGCCGATACCGCCGATGATGCCGCCGGCCAAGGCGCCAACGCCATTGCCAATGCCGGGGATAACGCTGCCTGCCGCCAGGCCGGTCAGCGCACCGACCCCCGCGCCCTTCAGCGCACCCGTCAGTCGTCCCCCGGTACCTGCATCCACTCCCTGGTAGCCGCCGACAACGTGCTTGACGCCGGGCAGCTCCAAAATGGCGTTCAGCGCCTCTTTGAAATCAATGACGACATCGGTGGCGGCCTGCATTGCCGGGGCGAAGGCATCCATCATCTGGCTGTCGTGACGGCGCTCCTCGCCCTCCCGGCGCTTCTTCTGATTGAGGAGGTTGTCGACGTCGAGGCCGCCCTTTTGCAGCCTCTCGCGGGCCTGCTCCGCTTTCTCCCCCGTGCCGCCGGCATCGCGCAGCAGCCGCTCGTACTCGTCGACCGAACCGCCGGTCTGCTCGCGCCACCGGGCCTGGGATTGGATCTGGGTCAGCCGGTTTTCCACCCAGTCCTGGCCCATGCCGAGCTGCCGGGCCTGCCCCTCCAGCGTGGTTCGCAGCGACCCGCCCTGCTCGGAGGCAGCCAGCACATTTTTCAGCCGGTAGCCGCGCTGGAAAACCCGGTCCAGAAGGTTCTGGTTGAGCTGGCCCTGTGATATCCGCTTGCCGCCGGCACCGATGGTCGGGCCGAGGCCCATCGCCTGGTAGAGCATGGACGCCTGCGGCGTGTACATCGCCGTCATCATCCGCGCGGAATCAGCGACACCCATCGTCGGATCGAGCAGCGCGTACCCCGATGCCTGCTGGTGCAGCAGCCTTCGCTCAGCCTCGCTGCGGCCCATACCGAGTCGCCGGTCGACCTCGAACAGACCGGTGTTCAGGTCCTCCGTCGAGAGCGCGGTAGAGGACTGCATCGCGTCGTTGCGGAAACGATTCTTCTGCGACCAGTAGCCAGCCTTCGGGTCAGCCCAGGAGCTGTAGGCGAACGCGGCGTAGCGATCCATCTCGTACGCCTGGTCCGTCATGTGGTCGACGCGCGACCGGACCTTTCCAGCGCCCCACGAAACCGCTCGACTGGCGAGCTGCCCCGCTCCAAACGCCAGCCGCTCCCCGTCAATGACTCGGCCGCCGCGGCCGGGCTGGCCCGCTCCTACGGTCGGCGGAACCGTAGGCCGCGGCGGAACCCCGCCGGCTCCGCCCAGCCGAGCGGTGATCCGGGCGCGGGCACTGGCATCTGCGCGCTCCCGATCCTGCCGTGCCCGTTCCTGCGCCTCACGCATTGCCTGCTGCTGAGCCTCGGCGGCGGCAGCGTGACGGGCATTGGCCTCCTGGCGGTCACGCTGGGCCTGGTCCCGTTGCCGGCGTCGCTCCTCCTCCTGCTGGCGACGCTGCTCCGCGGCGCGAGTGACCGCTTCGTTCTGCTGGGCTCGCCGCGCCTCCATGCGCTGCCGCATGATGGCTGCCGCCTGCTGAACGGCAGTGCCAGTGCCGCTGGGATTGGAGGTGGCTTGTGCCGTCCCGGCCGGTGTCGGCCGGTTGGCCGCGGGAAAAGCCCCGGCGACCCCCATGCCTGAACCCAGCCCGGTCGGCAGTGCACCGAAGGCCCGGTTCAACCGGCTCACGTTCTGGCCGAGCACTCTGATCTGGCGCTCCAGGTCATCGACCTCGTGCTCCAGCCTGGATACGCCAAGCAGGCGTCCAGCGATGTTCGGTTCGCTGCGTTCACTGGACGCCATTCAGTGCCTCCTTTCGTTCCTTGTTCCAGAGCGCGAGGTCGCGCCAGTACTGCCGCTCCCGGACGGTCAGGGCCTTGATTTCGCTCGGTGGCCAGCGATAGGCGAACACGAGCGATTCCGTGTCGAGGAGCGTCGCTTCGATATCAGAGATCGAGAAAGATGTCCGCCACCGAGAGCGGCAGCGGAACCTCCTCCCCGCATCCGTCGTGCTCCACTGACAGGTCGGCAAGCTGCGGGCCGGGAGCATGGTCGGCGAGGTACATCAGCAGCGTGCGGCGATCGGCAATCCCCAGGCTCTGGGCGAGGGCAGCGCCGTCCTCCACCAGCGCCGCCGGGGCCTGCTCAGTGGTGCTGATATAGCGCATGCAGCGCTCCAGAAGCCTGGAATTCACGCGCGCCGGACTGGCGTTCTTCTCCGCGAGGATGTACTTCTGATCCGCGCCAGTCGGAAACCGTAGGTGCACGATTCGACCGTCCCGCAGCCGCACGGTGTGCTCGCCCTCCGGCAGGCCGCGGCACTCGACCGTGGACAGGTCGATAGTGACGTCCATGCGCTCGTCACAGCCGGGACAACTCACGCCGTGCAGCTCCAGGCTGGGCCCGAAGGTTGCGCAGCGCACGGCCAGGAGCAGGCTGTCGCGGTCGCCGACGAGCATGTCCTGGAGCTGCTGCTCGGTAGGGGCGGCAGAGCCCAGCTCGGTGACTCCGCGGCGCAGGATGGTGTCGAAGAACTCCAGCGAGGCGCGTGGCACTGCGGCGAGGGCTTCTTCGTCGGCGCCGGTCAGCTCCCGTACGCGGGCGCTGGTCACGGACTGCCCGTCGATGTCCAGGTCCACCGGGAGCACAACTGCCGTACTGCCGGGGAAAGGCGGCTTCGGTGCCGGCCCCGTACTGTCCGCCAGAACCTGCTGCATTGCACGGTTGGCTGCTGCGGTGTCGGAGGCAGGGTCGATGGCCGGAGCGGCGGCCTGGTCGTAAGTCCAGTCGTAGGCGAGGTTTTCGGTGGTCATAGCGTTTCCTTAGAGTGTGACGCTGGACTTAGCGTTCGGGGCGACCTTGAAATCGAATCCCTCGTGCGCGAGGGTCATCTGATGGACGGCGTACATGTTCTGGCCGGCGTCCAAATCACCGAAGGCAACGGAGGTGGGCCAAGCGTTGTACAGCCGCCACACCGCCTGAACCTTGGCCGTGGACTTGGTGACCGGATGCTCAATCAGCATGATGTCGACCGTGGCCCGGAAATCGGTATTGGTGTCGTAAGTCTTACCGACGCCCTGCATCACATTGAAGAGCTGACCCATCCAGTCAAGAAGCTGCTGATCTCCTGGGCACAGCCCCTTGGACAGCGTGATGGGACTGAAGTCACTCTGCCCCGGGAGCTTCTGGGTCGAGACATTCATTCCACCGGTCCGGTACGCGATAACATCCGTGGTCATGCTCAACCCGGAAACCGCCATGAAGCCGAGCTTCGGATAGGCACCCTGAAGCCCCTGCGGGCCGGATATCTGGACGTGAAACTTGAACGAGCGAAGAGGATCTGTTGCTATCGAGGCGAGGCTGGACTTCTGCTCAACCGTCGCCCTAGTCTTACCTGCCATGCCCCAACTCCTTTACTGAAGGGCCTCAGAGGACGAGCTGCCGCCCTCCCACTGACCGATGTGGATGGCGATGAACTCAGCCGGACGCATCAACGCAAGGCCGATGTCGAGGTGGACTTCGCCGTTGGCGACGCTCTGCGCAGAGTTGTTGGTCTCGTTGCACACCACCCGGAAAGCCGTCTCAGGGCTGCCGCCCTTGAGCTGTCCCGCCTGCGTCATCTCGGTAAGCCGCTGAGTGACAACCGCAGTCAGCGACGCCCACAGGTCCGGGGTGTTGGGCTGGAAAACGGCGTAGTTGGTCGACTCGACCAGCAGCTTGCGCACGTGGATGAGGAAGCGGCGTACGGCGATGTACCGGTCCGGGTAACCGGCCTTGACGGTCCGCCCGCCCATCGGGCAATAGCCTGCGTTCGGTACGAATCTGATGACGTTGATGCCTGCCACATTCAGCTCGTCGAGCTGGGCGTCGGTGAATCGATACTGCGCGCTGTACACCCCTCGGAGAACGGCGTCCTGCCCGGCAGGCGTACGGTGCGGGCCGTGGTCGACGTCGAACCTTGCGAACTGACCCAGCAGGGCACCACCCGGCGGCAGGAGCCGCGTCGCACCAACAGCCGCCACTGCGGGATCGGCGGTCTGAATCCACGGGCCGTAGACGGCAGCGTAGGAAGAAGCGCGCAGGGGCGCCGGCGTGGTTCCTCCGTTGACCAGCGGGCTCATTTCCTTGAGCTTCGACACCGCAACTTCAGTCGGCGTGCCCTCGGTGATCTGCGGGCTGTCGACGACGAGGAAGGCATAGCCGTAGCGCTCACACCAGTCGATGACCGGATTGAGGACTGCGGTATCGGACACTCCGGGAAGGTTGATGTTCAGGACGACGTTGGTGGATTCCAGCGACTGGGCAGCCGCCGAAAGGTCGGGGGCCGCAACGCCGTTGGTGCCCCCGGCCAGCATCTGGTCGACCGTCACTGCGGGGGTATTGTCGATCTTCCAGGTGGTGGGGCCAAGGTAGGTGAGGGTGACGAACTTGGAGCCGGATTGGGGCGCGTTGACGAGCGCGACCGCATTGCGGGCGTCGGTGGGGTCGAGGCTGACGTCGGTGTAGCGCTCGACTGCGCCGCCAGCAGTGTCTCCGCCCGCCTTAACCGTCAGGTTGAAACGTCCCGGTCCGGTGCCGGCGTCGGTCACGCTGATGGCGATGGTGTTGGCGAAGGTGCCCGCCGCAGTGGCGACGAGTCGCAGCACGTCCTTAGCGCCAGAGTTTTCGCCTGTGCCGGCCTGGCGGTCCTTCAGCACAAGCGACGCGGTCTTCGCGTCAGCCGCGACGGCTCGCACGATGTAACAGGCCCGGCCACCGTTGCTGAAAAACTGGTGTACCGCGAAGGGCAGCATGCCGCCGCTGAATCCGGCGTAGAGGGAAACGAATTCGGCCCAGCTCCGGATCAGAGTCGGCTTGGACGGCCCGAAATCGTGTGCCCCCACGAAGGCCGCGACGAACTCCCCGGCCGGCGGCTCGTTCACCACGATCGGGTTGAGGGTCTCGTCGACGAATATGCCTGGGCGCTTGTAGGTGGTGGTCGCCATGCTTCTCCTTATGCGGGCCACTGGGGTTGGGTGTCATGCAGGTCGGTGATGACCTTCTTGACCGGCGTGGGCGTGGACACCGTCCCGAGCACTTCGGAGGTGACGCTGACGAGGTAGACCGCGGTCACGAGCCGCTTCTGATTCTCGTCCCACCCGGTGTGGAATTCGGGCCCTTCCAGTTCGAGGCTGCGGACCGTGCCGTCCTCCGGGACCTCTAGGTATCCGAAGCGCACTGGCAGGAAGTCGACGGCGCTGAGCCGGGCCACCAGGTCGGTGAGGTGGGCCTGCTTCCGGCACAGGACGTTGACCTGGTACTCGATGCGGTACGGAATCGGGTTGTCCGTGTAGTACGGAGAGGCCGTTCCGTCTTCCATGCCAGGCCAAGACGCGCGGCCTTCTGGTGCGTACCCGAGTTGCACCACGCCCCGGGCCTCCCGGCGTGGGTCACGGACGGCTCGCGTGCGTTCCAGGATGATGAGGGGGAATGTCTGGTCGGCCAGTTCGCTTTCCGGGTAGGAGAAGCGCACGCCGACGGGAAGCTCCAGGGCTCCATCTTTCACGGTGAGGCCCTGGAGCTTTTTCCGCAGTGCGGCGTCTTCATTCAGCAGCCACGGCATGGATTCGACCTCTCAGGAATTCCGTCAGGTCAAGATTCACACCGGTATTGCGCAGGGTGTTAGCTCACCGTGGCTGGCGTATGTGGCGCAGGCCGAAGCGCCGGTATTCGTCGAGCTGTGTGTCCGCGGTGATTTCGTCGGGCTTGATTTCCGTGAGCTTCAGCGAGACCACGAAGTCGTGCCGGCGGAGCCGACCCAGGGCCTGGAGTTCGTCGATGCGGTGCAGGCGGCCGTCGTAGCCGATCCAGTCCCGCAGGTACTGGTGGGTGTCGATGTCCGGCTGGGAGATGCCGACGCGGGCGAGCTGGCGCGCCGCGGCCGTCACGTACAGCGGAGCCACCTGGTACAGGCCCTGCGCGGTGCGCTCGACGGCGCCCTGGTCGCGAGAGACGTCCAGCACTGGCACCGTGATCGGTGGATGGTAGGCCCGGCCGCCAGCAGCTGCGCCCTCGTCATATACGTCATGGGCGTGGGACTGCGCCGGCGCGGCCCGGAACCACGTGACGACGTCTCCCTTGCGGTGCTGCCAGGCACGCAGCCCAGCATCGATACGGGCCGCGTGATAGGCGGTGCTGAAACGCCCGTGCTTCCAGTCGGCCCTCATCCGGTCAACCCGCTGATGATGGGCGATGCGATGCCAGAGGGGTCTTCGTTGCGGCGGTCGATGGGCGGGAGCTGGCGCGTTGGGTAGGCAGAGTCGTCGTACTCGCGCGGCGTGAAGATGGGCACGAGGCGGTTGTTGTACGGAGAGACGCGGCGCAGTGTCGCCATTTCGATGCGGTACAGGCCCACGTTGAGCTGCTGACACAGGTCCCGATACCGCGCCTCAAGATTTTCGATCTGCGCCATGACCTGGGCGTATATCTGCCCGCGGTCGATGTGGGTGCCCTCTGCCGTATGAATGTTGGGTTCCATGGAGGCGTCCGTTGCTACCGCCCACAGAAAGTTGACGGCTGCCAGGATGGCGAGGGGCAGTTCCTCGATCTCCGGCAGCGTCGCCAGGGTCACCGGCTCGTCCTCGTACCGGTAGAAGCCCTCCGCGGACCGGTAGCGGACTGTGATGACTCGGTCCGAGCAGTGCTGGAGCACGGCGTCCTGGAGGTGGATGGCCAGCTCTTGGTCGTCGACCATGCCGCCGGAGCGGCCTTCCACGATCACGACGGCGCCCAGCGGCAGCGGGCCCAGGCGCTCTCGGAAGAGCAGTCGGCCTTCTCGGGAGAGCAGGGTGTAGTCCGTGCCGGCGATCAGCTCGCGGCTCTGGCCTTCCTGGACGAGCAGGGCCTTGGTGACCGTGACGCGCGTCTGGGAGAGGTCGTACTCGGACAGGTCGCCTGTACCGGTCAGCACGTCGCGGAACTCCGTGCCGAAATCGCCGAGCAGGGAGCGGACGCGGGCGAGCATGTGTGTCTGGTCAACCATCAGCCCACCCCGCAGCTCAGGGCTCCGGCACGGATGGATACCGACTCCCCTGCTCGCATGTCGTGCCGGTCGGCCAGCTCGATGACGCTGACGACCCGGCCGGTGCCGTCCGATGCTGTGAGCGTGACGGCGACATGGGTGACGGTGATGACCGCAGTGCCGGGGCCCGGCAGCAGTGGCCCGAAAGTGACCTCCGACAGGTTCGAGACGGTCGCCCGGTTCTGGTCGTCGACCACGGCCTCGCCCAGGTCCATGAGCTGTGGCAGGTAGCCGTCAGCGCTGACCTCGCTCTGCGGCAACGTCGCCAGCGTGACCGTTCGGCCGGGATCGCGGGTCAGCAGATGCACGTGCCGGGTGATCGTACGGTCCGGTACCGCCTCAATCTCGGTGCGCAGCGCTGCCAGACCCTCTGGGGTGGAGGCTGAAGTCACCAGCTCCTGGAGGAAACCTTTCGGCAGACGGCCCATCATCGAGGCACGATCCGGTCGAGCAGCCCAGGCTGTGTGCAGGCTGTCCGTCACTGTGGCCGGCAGGTCCGGCGAGGCCACCATGGCGCGCGTCAGGTCTGCGCTGGTCTGGATGGGGACGTAGGACGGCACCGTCACTGCACCTCCTGTGCGATCTCATCCGGGCTGGGCAGTTCCTCCGGCGGTTGCGGCTTGGGCTCGGGCTCCGGGTCGGGCGGCGTGATCACTGGCGGCGTGTACGGCGCAAAGTGCTCCTCGAAGAAGGGCTCGGGGTAGCGGATGAGCCGCGGCGGCGGAGAAGTACGGCCGGCGGGAAGAGCGAAGGTCACACCAGCCGACGCCACGGAAAGGACATCGACCACGCTTCCTGGCTCCAGCCGCCCGTACCCGACACCGATCCCCTCGGGAGACGTGAGCTGATACGGGCGGCCAGCTGCAACCGATGTCAGGCGCCCCACACGTAGCCCTTTTCGCGGAGGTGGTTGTAGACCAGGCCGGGCACGTTCTTGTAGGTACGACCTGCCTCGAAGTTGTATACGTTTCCGTAGCCGATGGTGACGTCTTCGAGATCCTCGGTGACCCGCATTTCGTACAGCTTCTCGCTGACGACGACGGGCGACTCTTCGACCTCTACGACCTGGGGAGCTGCGAGGTCCACCGGCTCGGCACGAGCCGCCTCGGCTACCTGCGCATCGCGGAGCTGTGACTTGGCAGCCTCCTTTTCGGCGACTTCTCGGTCCTTTACGAGCTGCTGCTGCACGCGGCCGGTCGTGTCCCGCGGGCTCGTCTCGGCAGTCGGCATACGTACTCCTCAAATAAAAGAATCCCTTGCCACAGATACTGACAAGGGATTCTTCGGAGGCGTTAGGGAAGCCAGCTTTCTGGCCTTTCGTAAGGACTACGGTTAGGCCGTATGTCGGGCTGCTTCCTCGTCGAGGTTGACAATGGTGACACGGCGATATTCCCGGACGAGCTGGTTGCCGAGCACGTACGGCAGCTCCGGCGTCCCGTACGCGACCGAGCACTCCCGGTCCACTGCGAGTGAGCTGGTGGGGCGCTGGGCGAGGCGGGGGCATGAGACGTATGCGGTGCCGTACAGTCCCCACACGCTGGGCTTGCGTGCCCGCAGCGCAACGTAGTTCCGCAGCCGGGGGCATTGTGCGCGGGCGATGAGGGCGCAGGGCAGGCACAGCGGCGGCTGCACGGTGCGGCTGCCTTCCAGTTTGCTGACGGTCGCACGCCCCGGCTCCAGGAACAGGTAGCCCTTGGTGGTTCGGTCGGCGGGACGGGCGCACACCTGGCACAGCAGGTGCTCCATCGCGGTGTGCTGGCGCTCGGAGTTGAACGGACCGAACTGGGGGGCGCCGTCACCGTAGGTGCCGTCCCAGCGTTCCCACAGCCCGCCTCGCGGATCTCGGTCTTCCGAGTGTTCGTCGCTGTAACGCAGCCCGCCATTGTCGAGGAGCAGGTGGTCGCGGGAGATGTTGCGTTCGCCGGCCCAGGGAGTGACGTACGAGACGGTTAGTCCCTTCCAGACGGCGAGGGGGCGTCCGGCTGGGGTGGGGGTGGTGTCCATGAGGTGCTTCCCGGGGTGGAGGTGCCCGGCGGTGTGCGGGGAGGCGTGGCCGCCGGGCACCGGTGAGTGGGGCAGTCCGTGCGGTCGGCGGCCTGCGCCCGGTGTGGGGGCGGGGCGCAGGTCACCGGGCTCGGTTACTCACGGGGTGGGCTGGCGGCCATGGTCGGGGTGGGGATGTAGTTGCGGCGCAGCCAGCCGGTGACATCGTCCACCTCGGTCTCGACCGGGCAGGAGGTGCGCAGATGGCGCCATGTGGCGTTGAAGGACTCCAGGCCGACCTGGTCGATGGCGGTTGCGACGAACGCGCAGCCGTCGTCGTAGAGCCGCTTGGTCGCGCGCTGCTCGTCGGTGGTGGGGTCGGTGTGCCAGCCCAGAGGCTGGCCGATGAGTTGGGTGGTCACCTGGTGGTCGGCCCAGGATGCGTGGCCTTCGATCAGGAACCGCGCCGCGCAGTGGGCGAGTTCCTTGGTACCGGGCATTCGCATGCCGTAGCCGTAGGGCGACATGACGAAATCGAGCGCACGTCCGCCGGTGGCCCGGTGTTGGGCGAGGTGGGTCAGCTCGTGGGCGATCGTGCGCAGGAGCTGGTCGTCGTCGTGGCCATGGTGGACGACGGAGCGCGCGATGATGAGGATCTGCGGGCGCATCCGGGCGTCCTCGTAGCTGATCGCCTGGATGTTCTTCCAGTTCGCGGCGAGGCCCCGCTCGCCGTTGTCGAAGCGCTCGCGCGCCCTGGCGAACTCCGCCTCGTCGACCAACTGCTGGCCGTAGCCCTCACCGCGCAGGCGGTGCATCATCGCGTCGGTGTGCTCCCGGCGGGTGGCGATCAGGGCCTCGACAGTCACGAGGCGGAGCAACGGCCGGACGGGCAGCGGAAGGCCGGTGACGGCTTCCACAACGGGAGCGGCGGTTTCGGCGAGGGCCGCGATCCGGGCGCCGAGCGCGTCGTGCTCGCGGCCGGCTTCCTGCCGTACTTCGCAGATCGGGGTCTCGGGGGTCTCGGGCGTGGTCATGGGGTGTGCTCCGGTGGCAGCGGGGAGGTGCCGGGGGCCGGCACGCGGTCTTTTTGGCCAGGCGGGGGGACGGACAGGCGCACGGGCACGGTGAATGCCGTGGTTCCGTCGATGCGTATGTGGGTGTCCCCGCAGTAGTAGGTGCCGGGCTGGCGGGGCAGCGACCGGTGGGCCGCTGGCGCCGGTGGCAGGAAGTGGTTGGTCAACCGGTTCTCTCTACGGGACGGGAGGGTCGACGGTGGCCGGTGTGAGCGGGATGGCTGGCGGGGCCCGCGCGGTTGGCGTGTTGCTCATGGGCCTCTCGGCCTGGTCAGGGCTGGATACGTGTCCGGTGGCTCAGGTCTCTTCGGGCCCGGTCAGCAGCCGGTAGGTGTGGCCGAGCTGGATCAGGTGCGTTTCGGTCTCGGCTCCCGCCTTCTGCATGAGCGCTTTGATGGCGGTCCGGGTGGTGGTCCCGGCTGCCCCCGCAGGGACCTTGCCGGTGGCGACCAGGTTCCATATCCGCAGGTCTTCGTGGGTGAAGCGGACCGGCGCCTTGGCGGCCAAAGGAAGCGGGAGTTGGCGTTTGACGTAGGCGCGATGCAGCACGAACGCGCGCGGACCGTCCCCCAACTTGATGCGAATGCGCCGCAGGTGACTTTGGACCGTTTGGGGCTTGGTGCCCATCTTGTCGGCCGTGTCGGTCGTGCTCAGACCGTCGGCGAGGTAGGTCAGACACCGGGCCTCAGTGGCCGTCAACTGGTCATACCGGGTGCGAAGGGGCACGAAGCACTCCTTGGAGGCTGTGGTCGGAAGGGCGGTGAGGCCGCTGCCGTGCGGCGCGGGTCACCGGGCGGCGTCGGCGGCCTCGATCGCGACGGTCGGGTGTGTCAGCCTGCGGACGAGCCGATAAGCGACGATCCAGCGCTGTTGGGCGTGCCCGTAGGGCATGCGGGCATCGCGCCTGGCGACCTCGAAGGCGGTGCCGGCGCGGCGGTACTGGCGTCCACGCACGCCGTGCAGAGTGGGGTCGGCCGACCGAATCGCGGTGTACCCGTCCCGCAGGTCGGGGCGGTCGCGGGCGTGGACGGTGGCGTGTTCCCGGCACACCGGGGGCCACGTGGTCAGCGGTGCTTCGATGCGGCTCTTGGCGCGCGGCACCAGGAAGAGGTAACCGTCGTCGGTCTTGTCGGCGGGGTGGTTGCAAACCGGGCAGGTAAGGCGGCTCACCGTCTCCCGGAGCCGGCCGGGGTGCACTCGTCCGGCCACCGGGGCGCCGGTCACCCTGCCCGCACAGTCGCGGGTCTCGTGATAGCGCTGCCACAGGACATCGTGGCTGTCGCGGTCGTCGGGGACCTCATCGGCGTAGGCCAGCCCCCACGTGCCGGGGCCGCCGCGCAGTTCCAGGTCCAATTGCTTGGCGACCGGGCTTTCACCGACGCGCAGCGCGATGTACGGGACGACGGATTTCTCTCGTGGCTCCTGGTGCACGCGGTGTCCAGGAAGACGGGGTGAGGCGGTGGTGTTGGTGAGCATCTCTCTGCCTGCGTTGGACTTCGGACGTGGATCGGTCGTGCACTCCGGCCGCAGGACCCGCTGTCTCCACGGCCGGAGTGGATTGTGTGGCCGCCGGGCTCCACGGGACGGGCCCGGCGGCCCCGCGCACCCGCCCCTTTTGCTGGCCGCTGGAGTGCGGGCTGGCTCCGACTTCCAAGGGGGACCAGCCCCTGGAGGAGCCGCGCGGTTGCGGTGCCGTGGCACCGCATCTCCCGGCGGGGCGCTGGACAACTCGGTAACCAGCGCCCCGCCGGGAGGGCTTGTACGGGCATGGCGTGCGGGGGCACCGTGGCGGCTCGCCGGGTGAGGCCCAACGCCCGGCGAGCCGACAGGCCGCCCCCTCGGTCGGCCCGGCTGCTCACGGAACTCCGCTCGGAGAAGAGCAGCCGCACGGCGCCTTCCCCGCCGCGCCGTTCCACCCCGCAGGAGAAAGGGCGGGAGCGGCACGATGGCAGGGAAGGCGGTGGGTACGGCCGGTCCCGGCCGGCCGTACCCGGCGCGGGTCACGGGGCCCGCGCCTTCCCCCGGGACTGCGGTCTCAGCCCGGCGGGGGAAACTCTGGCGAGGCGCGCGGGCGGGGCTGCCGGTCCCAGCAGCGGGCCAGGTGCGCGTCGTCGGGTATCCGGGTGTCCACCGTCTGGTCCATCCAGGCGATGCGCGCGGGGGGAAAGGGTTCGCTGCGGTCGCCGATCGTGACGACTGCTTCGCGCGCGCCGCCGTCGAATGCGTAGTGCACCAGCCAGTAGGTAAGCAGCACCTCGATCACCGGGGTGCTGGGGGTGAGGCCGAGCCTCGCCGCGGGCTGGCCGACGCCCGTCCGGGATGCGTCGGGGTTGACGTGGATGTCGGCGGCCTGCACCCTGCGCTGGTCGCAGTCGACCGCCAGCAAATAGCACGCCCGCAGCCGGTCCCCCGCGTACAGCACCCACGACATCGGGTGCCCCAACTGGTCGATCTCGCCGACCAGGCCCAGCACTGCGGGCACCGGCGGCTCGTTCACGGCGGCGCCGTGCTGGTCCCGCCATGCGCGGTGGGCCTGGATGAGGTGGATCATGTTCTGCGCGTCGGCTTCCCGCTCGGCGGGCCGGGCGACGTAGCGTGGCGGTGCGGCATCGGCCTTGCACGCTTGGGGGAGGGTGAGGAGGTCGGACACCGTCACACCCCCGTGCAGGCGCCGGCAGGCTGGCCGTCGGCAAGCTCGGCGCGGGTGCCCTCGCTCAGGGCCCGCAGGGCCGCCTTGACGACCGGGGACAGATCGGGCCCGCACAGGACCAAGTCGTCCTCGGTGGCCCACAGGTAGTCGGCCAGGGCGCCGCCGAGGCGGACCGTCTGGTTCTCGCCGTCGATCGAGCACAGCCGCGCGTAGTGATGGACGACGCCGGTGGCACCCGAGACCTGGTCCCTGACCAGCACCCGGCCGACGATGACGCCCAGTCCGGTCCCGGACCGTACGGCGTCGCGCAGGTCGAAATGATCGACGATGCCGTGGCGGTTCGGCTGGCCGACGGGCAGCCGGTACAGGCCCTTCGGCATGTCCCGCGTGCGCACCAGCAGGGCGGTCCGGGTGCCGTCCGGCGTGCGGCTCACGACCAGAGCCGAACAGACGGTCAGCGATGCGGGAAGAGAGGTGGCGGGGGGAGCCACAGGGATCTCCAAGAGGTCAGGCGGCGTCAGCCGCGAGGGCGGAGAGGGAGATGAGGGGGCGGTGAGGACCCAGGGCGTCGGGCGGTTGCTCCACCACCGGGCCCTTGCGGACGAAACGCTGGAACGGGGTGGTGCACATCGCGCAGCCGTACAGGGTGGCCCGGTACTCCCAGCACGAGACCAGAACCGGCGGCCGGCCGGGCACGGTGCGCCAGGTCCGCACCGCGACCTCGAACACGCCGACCGGATCGGTGGGCACGTCGCGCCGGCCGCACCACAGCCAGCACAGTTCGTCGCTGACACCCGCCAGGGCGCGCTGGATGCACAGCCGCAGGCACGGCTCGCACGAGTACAGCGACACGGTCTGGCCCCAGGACCGGGCGACTCCGGCCCACACCAGCGGACGCGGGCTCGACGGTTTGCAGGCCAGCCAGCACAGCCCGCGCCGAATCGCCTCCGGCCCCCTCACACCGCACCTCCGACGAGCACAGCCTCGGGCGTGTCAGCGCTCGGGACGGAGGCCGGGAGGGCGACGGCGCGGCACCGCACCGTGAACACGTGGTACTCGTCGCCGGTGGCGACGCTGATGGTCAGGGACGAGCGCCGGCCGGACAGGTGCTCGGCGTACTGCTGCCGGGTACGGGCCTGCCGTAAGTGCTCCAGCTCCAGGTGCAGCGGATGCTCGCCGGACACGTCGAGCCGACGCAGCGACTGGTACAGCCAGTCCACGGCGTGCGTCACGTGCTGCGCCTTGCCGTCGTCACGGTCCAGGTAGCTCTCCGGCCACCCGCAGGCCGACTGCGCGTACCCCACCCACCACGTCAGCAGACGCTCCCCATCGGGCAGCTCCAGCGGCTCGCCCCACTCGACGCTGACGCCACGCCCGCTGACCTGCACCGGCGGGGCCTCAGGCGGCGGCGCCGTACGGTTCGGGTCCTCGGCCGCGGGCCGAGCCCGGCGAGAAGCCCTTGAGGGGCGCCCCCAGGTGAAGCCGAGCATCACGCGCTCACCTCATCGGCGACGCGGTTGGGTGCGGGGATGGGGAGCGTGCAGGTGACGGCCTTGCCAGCACCGGTGATCTCCACGTCCAGGTGACCGTCGTACTGGCCAGCGAAGAAGTGCACGAGGAACAGGCCACGCCCGCTCGTGTCGTCGTCGTACGCAACGACTTCCCGGGGCGGCTCCGGGGACGGGTCCAGCACCCGGATTTTCCACGACCACGGAGACGAGGGGAACTCAACGTACACCGGCTCGTCGCCTCTGGCCCCGTGCGTCAGGGCGTTGGTGACCAGCTCCGAGGTGACCAGTTCTGCCGCGTCGCCGTACTCGTGCACGTACGGGCAGACATCCTCCGCGCTCGCCCGGCCACACACCCTGAGCTCGTCCAGGGACAGTCCCTTGCCATCCCCGGACAGCGGCCGTACGAGCAGCCTGGTGCAGGGGGTGTACAGGCCCCGCTCGGCCACCGTAAGCGGCAGGAGGCTGGACGGTTGCTGGTCTCTGTGGGCGCTGGTCATCTGCTGGTCTCCAGAATCTGACGGTGTCAGCCACGGCAGCGGGTGGGTGGAGGAAGCGACGCGCCGACAGTTTCCGGTGGCGCTGAGGCCGCAGTTTGGACGGGCAGATGTGTCTTAACCAGTGCCCTAACGATGTCTTCTACTGCCTTGTGATGTCTTGTTGATGTCTTCTCTTCCCTTGTTAGGGCACTGGCGCCAACAACGCTGTTCGCACGCCGCGTTAGCGCCTTAGCGTGGGTGGCACCGCAGACGAGGACCAAAGGGAGTCGTGGCACCGATGAGTCCAATCACCCTGTTTCAGTTGCTCATCCAGCACCGCAAGTGGACGAAGTACGAGGTGTTCCGTGACCGCTACCGGGCCACAGCGCAGCAGCTCGCCGACACGGAAGGGCCTGCTGGGCTGGCAACGGCGACGATCGAGAAGCGGCAGTTCCTGCGATGGGCTCACGGCGAGATGAAGGGGCTTCCCCGCAACGAGGCTCGCCGCATCTTGGAGGCGATGTTCTGCCCTTCCTCGGTTCAAACCCTCTTCGCTCCTGCACCGAGCACCCCCCCGACCGCTCCCATCGGCACCAGCTCGCCAGAATGGGAACCGCAGGCGAACGGCGGGAATGGGGACCTATCTGAGGACGTGGTGATGGCAGCGGCGAGCGAATCAGCCGACTTCGCGGCGTGGGCGGAGAGCAGCAACTGCGGTCCCACGACGATGGAACAGTTGGAGGCCGACATCCGCCGGATAGTGACGACTTACCCGAACCGGCCCGTATGGCCGGTCTTCCACGAAGTTCGAGCGCTCCGAGACCGAGCCTTCGAGCTGCTGGAGGGGCGGCAGCCACCAGGCATGACGCACGACTTGTACGTTGCGGCCGGCGTGCTGTGCGGTGTACTGGCGAATGCCAGCTTCGACCTGGGCAAATTTCCGGCGGCAGAAACGCAGGCGCGTACCGCCTTCATGTGCGGCGAGCTGGCCCGGCACAACGGTCTGCGGGTCTGGGTCCGGGGCCTGCAAGCGCTGATCGCCTACTGGGACGGGCGGCCCATGGACGCGGTCCGGCTGGCCGAGGGCGGCGCCGAATTCGTCCCTGAACAGGGCACTTCCCTCATTCGCCTCCACAGCATCAAAGCCCGCGCGTACGGCCAGCTCAACCAGCCCGCCGATGCTCTCGCCTCGCTCCGCGAAGCCGAACGCCTACGGGACCAGCTCACAGCAGCTGATGACCTGCCGGGCGGAATGATGGCGTTCCCCATCGAAAAGCAAATGTTCTACACGAGCACGACCCACCTCTGGCTCGGCGGCAGTGAACACCTGAGCGACGCTGAAGCTGCTGCGGACGAGGCCGTGAACAGGTTCGAATCCGTGCCCCCCGGCCAACGGCGCCTCGGCGAGATGGCCCTCGCTCGCATGGACCTGGCCGTGGCACGGCTTGGCCGTGGCGACCTCGACGGGGCCGCTCCCCAGGTGCACGCCGTGCTCCAGGTCAGCGCCCGCCGAGGTACGGACAGCGTCCGGAAACGCCTGGAGCACTTCACGAGAATTCTTGACCGACACCCCAGCTCCACGTCACCGGTGGCTATCAGCCTCCAGGAGGCGGTCAGCGCCCACCAAGAGCGACTGAGGCTCGAACTCCCCTCCGGAGGCAAATAGTGCTCACCATCACCCTGCTCAGTCCCGGTTCCATGGGCAGCGCCCTGGCGGCCCAAGCCGTAGGAGCCGGCCACCGGGTGCTCTGGGTACCGCATGGCCGAAGCGAGCGTTCACGCCAACGCGCCGAGGCAGCCGGCCTCACCCTCGCGTCTTCCCTCGGTGACGCTCTGGCCGCGAGCGAGATGGTGCTCTCGGTGTGCCCTCCGCAAGTCGCCGACGAGGTCGCCGCCGCGGCGGCGAAGCACGCGTACTCCGGCGTGTACCTGGACGCCAACGCGATCAGCCCGCAACGCATGATGCAGATCGCCCAGGCTCTCCCCGCAACCTGCACGGTGCTGGACGGTGCGATCATCGGCCCGCCGCCCAACAGTGAGGGCCGGACAGCGCGCCTCTACCTGGCCGGACCGCAGCCGGCGATCGACCTGGCCGAGTCGCTGTTCGAGAGAACTGCCGTTCACACGAAGACCACGAGCGGCCCACTCGGCAGTGCCTCGGCGCTGAAGATGAGTTTCGCCAGCTTCCAGAAGGCGGCCCGCACCTTGGCCGGAGTCGCTCACGCACTCGCTGAGGAACACGGGGTCGGCGACCTTCTTACCGCCGAGGCACGGATCATGCCGACCGACATCCTCTCGGGCCGGGACTACCTGCCCAGCGTCGCCGCGCGTGCCTGGCGCTGGGGGCCCGAGATGAAAGAGGTCGCCGAGTCGCTGCGCGAGGCAGGGTTGCCCACGGACTTCGCAGAAGCCGCAGCGTCGGTCATGCACCTCTGGGAACAGGACAAGGACCAACATGATCAGTCGCCCGATTCTGTTCTCGCCCACCTCAAAAAGAAGGCATAGTCCGATCCTCGCGATGAGGACCGTTGGCATTAGCCCCGCACTCCTACAGGACTTGCCGCCGAGTTAACGGTGAGAGACGACCAGCAGCGTGCCCAACCGTTCGTCGTTCGGTGCTGGCAGGACGCGCGCGTTCACGTGGGCGAAGCCAGCTCGCTTGAGGTGGTCGGCCCAGGTCTCGGGCGGGTACTGCCACCGCGGTACGGTCAGCTCGCGCTCGCGGCCTTCCAGCCACTTGCCCCGCATGGCCTGCGGACCGTAGGCGTCTGGTGACGGCTCGGCCTGGGAGAACACGAACGTGCCGCCCGGGGCCAGGCGGGCGGCGATGAGTGGGAGGAGCTGCTCGGGGTCGGTGAACCAGACCGCGCCCCACACCGAGTAGATCGCGTCGTATGTCTCCTCGGTGTCGGAGAGGTAGGCGCACACCTCGGCGTGGACGAAGTCCAGGTTCGCGATGTCGTGCCACCAGGCGCGGGCGCGGGTGACCTGGACGGCGGAGAGGTCCACGCCGGTCACCCGGACGCCGCGCTCGGCAAGGTGCGCGGCCTCCTTGCCCTCGGCCGCCCCGAGGTCCAGGGCACGGTGGGGGGAGCCGAGGAGTTCGGCCCCGGGGCCGTGGCCAAGGTACTGGGTCCACTCGAACCGGCCGGTCTCGGGCCGAGGCTGCGGGCCGGCGCCCCGGTGCGGCTTGTACTTGTCCCAGTATTCGGCCGGGGTCTGTGGCGCGCGGGGCATACGTCTCCTCGGGAGGACGGCGGGACCTGGCACCGTACCGGCCCGCCCGGCCGTCTGCGGCGGTTTGCCGCGAAGTCACCCGAGCAGCCCTCGGCCCCAGGAACACCGTCAAGCGCTCCCGGGGCCGAGGGTGTGCAGGCGGTCAGTGGCACTCCTCCCCAGGGCGGCACGGGCCGCACGCCGCGTAGTCGCGCTCCCACAGCTTCCAGTCCACCTCGAAGCCCGCGGCGGCGATCACCTTGGCGGTGCGCTCCACACTGCCGTCGTACTTGAACGCAATCTCCGGGATGTGTTCCAGGAACCGGCCGCCGAAGTGCCGGTGGCAGAACTCGCGGTAGTTCTTCGTGTCCAGGATGAACACGTGGACCGCCAGGTCGACGAGGCGGCCGCAGCACAGCTCCAGGTGCTGGCCCCACTTCTCCATCGCGGTGATCAGGTACGAGACCGCGGCCCCGAACAGCCGGTTGGCCATCACCTCGTCCACCGGGTGATCCCGCATCAGCAGCTGGATCTCCCGGTCCCACACCTCGCGCGTCACGTAGTCCCGCGGATCGCGGACCTGCGTCTTGGTCTCGATCGCTGTCACCATCGTGTCCTCCCGCGTGCTGCGACTGTCCGGCCCGCCGTGGGCCGTACGACCACGACACCACCGGGCGGGCCGGGCCGGAGGTCAACTTGCGCGCTGTGCACGCCGTTTGCAGATGCTGCACACGGCATCGACGCGCACACGGAAAGTCACTACCGTGGAACGGGCCCCGGCCCCTGGCGTACGGGAGGCGCTATGTCCGGTGACACCCTGTGGTGCTCCGACAAGGTCCGCTCCCTCGTCGCCGCCCGGCACGCCGGCGGGCTCGTCAAGATCGGACGCACCGCCCGGGGGTGGCGCCAGGAGGACCTTGGCGGGCGCCTGGGGTGCTCGCCCTCCACGGTCTCCCGGCTCGAAGCCCGCCGCTGCCCCTCCGACCTGTGTCTGCTGCGACGCGCCGCCGAAGAGGTGGGTATCCCGACGGATGTTCTGACGGCGTCGCTCGCCCTCGGCGGCTCACCGGCCACTAGGGTGGCGCTCGATGGTCCACGAGTCGAGGAGGACCCGATGCGCCGCCGTACCCTGCTCGCCGCCGCCGGACTCGCGGCCCCCGCGCAGTTCCTGATCGGCGTCGATGCCGCGCTGGCGGGCGTCCCCGATCCCAGCGGCTCCGCAGCCCCCCTCGACCAGCGCCTGAGCCTCGCCCGCGGCCTGTTCGACGCCGGCCAGCACGCCCGGCTCCTAGAGGTGCTGCCCGGCCTGCTGGGTGACGCGCACGTGGCAGCCCGCTCCCGGCAGGAACTGGCCCTGGCCCGCCTGTCGACCACGTACAGCCTGCTCTCCCAAGTCCTCACGAAAATCGGCCGCTACGAGCAGTCCCGGCAGGCCGCCGACCGCGCCACCGTTTACGCGGACCTGTCCGGCTCTCCGCTCGCCGCCGCGGCCGCCGCGCGCGAGATGAGCATCGTCCTGCGTCACCAGGACCAGCCCGCCGCCGCCCAACGCCTGATCCTCCAGGCCGCGGCCCAGGTCGAAGCGACCGGACTCACCAACAGCCCTCAGACCTCCGCGTACGCCCAGATGCTCTGCACCCAGGCGTACAGCGCGGCCCGCGCAGGAGACCGCGGTCAGGCCCTGGCCGCGATCGGCGAAGCCCAGCGTGCTGGCCGCCTCCTGCCCGAGCAGGCCCCGCCCGAGCGCCTGTTCCCGCTGACCCCGGCGGCCGTCGCCCTGTACGCCGTCGGCGTCCACTGGGCACTGGGCGACGCCGGCGCTGCCCTGGAAGCCGGTACGGACCTGCGCGAGGGTCAGTTCCCCACGCCCGAGCGCAAGGCCCGAATGCACACCGACCTCGCGCGCGCGTGGTGGCAGATGGCCAAGCCCGAACCGGCCGCCGACGCCCTGCTGCACGCCGTACGGGCCTCGCGCGGCGAAGTCCGCGACCGGCCCGCCATCCGCCAGATCGTCACCGACCTGGCCCAGCAACACCCCCGCGCGGCCGGAGTACGCGAGCTGACGGCCGCTGTCACCCTTTCGCCATGATGCGAGCTGGTGATTAAGCCCTGCGGCTCAGCACACTGACACCACTCAGCTGCTGAGGAGGCAGACGTGGGACACCGACGAGACGGCAACGGGCAGGTAGGCGGAGACTTCAGCTCCCCCGGCGACCCCGGGAACCCGGCACCCGAGAACGAAGACGATCAAGACGACGACACCCAAGACGATGACGACAGCTGATCCGGACGCATCGGCACTACGTAACGCCTGTGCGAAGAGGATCGACAAACGCACGCGCGGACACTTCAACGACTGTCCATGGCTGCGTGAAGCGTTCCTCGACGTCCCACGAGAACACTTCGTGCCGGCTCAGGTGTGGATCGAGGAGGAGGACAGAGTCGCAGTTCTGAATCGGGCTGAACAGCCGCGGGAGTGGTTGCAGGCCGTCTACCGCTCGAAGCAGCTCCTCGTCACGCAGATCGCCGACGGTCGCGTACATCCTGGCGACGAGGTCACCGAGGCAGACATATTCACCTCCTCGATCTCCTGCCCTGCCGTCGTCGTCGACATGCTCCACTACCTGGCGCCTCAGCCAGGGGGCCAGGTGCTGGAGATCGGTACGGGCACCGGCTACAGCACTGCCCTCCTGTGTCACCGGGCCGGCGCGAGCAACGTAGTCAGCATCGAGATCGACGAGGGCCTCGCACAAACCGCGAGAGACAAGCTGCACCAACTCGACCTTCACCCACTCGTCGTGGCCGGAGACGGTGAAGAGGGCTACGCGGATCGGGGCCCGTACGACCGCATCATCTCCACCGCGGCCGTACGGGAGGTGCCACAAGCGTGGCTGCACCAAGCCCACGAAGGCACAGTGATCATCACGCCGATCGACACACCATTTGGCTGTGACGGCCTGCTCCGGCTCGTCTGTGACGGCCGCGGCTCTGCCCAGGGGAGGTTGCACGACGGCCTGCTCTTCATGAAGCTCCGCGGCCAACGCGAGCGCCGCCGGTACGCCGACCTCGGATGGCCCGAATGGAACCAGATTGAGGTCTCGGTTAGCCCAGAAGGACTGCGTACCCGATTCGACACTTCGTGATTCTGGGTGCAGAGACGAGACCCCCGGCGAATTCTCTCGCCGGGGGTCTTCGTTCAGTTGGTCTCCAGGGTGACCACGGACTGATCCGTAATCATCCCCATTCCGTAGATGCTGTACCAAGCAAGTGCGTGCTCACGCGCTCTGTTACCTCCCCGGATTTCCCAGGGCGGGCTGGTCATTTCTGCCAGCCTCTGCATGTCTCCATGCAGACCCGACTATCCCTTAGCCCTCGTGGGGCTCCCCGTGCCTAGTCTGTGAACCTTCCCGTCGGCCTGTGCCAGGCGGGCTCGGCTGCTGATTGTCCCTACCTCCAGCTTTTCAAGCCTTCGCGCTTGCGGTTTCCCGCTACGCTGTGGCGCTGGAGTCTTGCAGAATGTCCCAGCAATTCTCGGGGTTTTCACTGACGGATTGCTCCGTCAGGCGGCCAGAGCGAAGCTGTCCTGACGCTTCGCAGAGAAACCGAAATCGAGCACACCGCCGTCGCGGAGTTCCACCGGAAGGCTGATCGCATGACCGTACGCATTGTCACCGATCATGGTCGCCTGGTAGACCTTCTTATTCGTCGAGTTCGCGATCGGGCGGACCTGCGTGGATTCCACGAAGATCACGTCATCGATCCTACCGATTTCCCCAATTGAGAAATTCCCTGGCGCCGCGTATTTGGTCGCTTCAATCCAACTCGGGTCTTCCCGAAGCCAGCGGCTCTGATGTGGGTGTATGAAGCACACATAGGTATCGGAAATGCGGGGAATGTTCTTCGCCGCGAGTGTCTCCACGCCGTCTTTGATGACCGCGGACGTTAGGTAGTGCTCGGTCAGAGCGTCCCGCCCGGTCGCCGGCACTCCCTTGTCATAGGGGCTCAGGCGCGTGATCGGGTTACCCGGCTTGCCATCAGTCGAGACGGCGTTAGCGCCGAACTTGTCGTACCCGTACAGCACGCTGGTAGCGCCCAGGAGAACTGATCGACACTGGCCATCCAGGTACATGGCCATGTTGCGGCCGAGGAGCCGCGAGGCGCTCGCCATAACGTCGTCGAAGGACGCATTGAGCAGGAGTTCCGACACGGCCACGGCAGCCCCATGTTCAGCGACGGTAATGGAGAACTGAGACGCCGAGAGCGCCTGAGTTTCCATGCGGACGCCTTCGACGAGCTGCTTGGCACCTTCCAGATTGTTATAGCGTAGGAAGTTGATCGAAAGTCCGGGGGCCACCCCGAGTTCAGTCTTCTTGCAATCTGTTACCTCCCCGGAATATCCCAGGGCGGGCTGGTCATTTCTGCCAGCCTCTACGCGTCTCCGCGCAGTTCGGACTATATCTTCACCCGCGTGGGGTGTCCCGTACATAGTCTCTGAACCTTCCCGTCGGATTGCACCAGGCGGGCTCGGCTGCTGATTGTCCCTACCTCCAGCTTTTCAAGCCTTCGCGCTTGCGGTTTCCCGCTACGCTGTGGCGCTGGAGTCTTGCAGGATATCCCAGCAATTCTCGGAATTATCACTGCCAGATCACTCCGGCAGGCGGCCAAGTCAGACCGCGAACTGCTCGAACCTGAGGATCGGCATGGACTGGAACAGGATCTCCTTCGACCAGATGGTCTGAATCGCCGGAGTGAGCTGCGTATTGGTGCCTGGATAGGCGGTCGGAGTCGGGGACAGCATCCCCGTACCGGTGATAGCAGAGGGCATGTGCATTCCTTCTGGTGTGACGACAGGGACCGCGGTCGTACGCACCAGAAAGCCGGTACGTACTTTTGCCGTTGCTCCCCAGTCTCTTCACCAACCAGGAATAGTGTTACTGCCCAACAGAAAACCCCCGACTGCACGATGGTGAATCGGGGGTCTCATGGCCTCACATCAGTTAATGAAGCCGCGGTTCTGTGGACGCGGAGCGCCCGGCCGTCCCTGCTTCATGCGCCACGCCGCGTACTCGGACATAGGCATGTCAGCGATCTGTTCAGGGGTCAGCGTGGTCACGTCCCCCATCGCTCCCTCCGGCCCAATCCCATAACCCGTCGGGGCAGTACCACGCATGGCGGCGCGGGCCTGCGTCTGCGCGGCCTGGAGGCTGGCAACGATCGCGGCGGACTTCTGCTTCATCGCGGCTACAGAGGCGTCGATCTCCTCGCGGCTGCCGCCCTTGACGAGGTCGTGCAGCTCGGGGGCTATCTCGTCCGCCGCCGCGGCCAGGGCCTGCGCCTGGTACTGCTGAAGCTCGACGTACTCCTTCTCCTTCGCCGCCAACGCGTCACGTTCAGCGATTTGACGCTGAAGGTCGGCCAGCTTCGCCTCCCATTCGGCCTCCTTCTCTGCAAGCAGGGCCTTGGCCGAGAGCGTCGAACGACGCTGCTTCTCGTTCTCCTCAGCGGCCTTGGCGGCGGCCTCTGCCTCTTCCTCCTCCTTGGCCTTCCGCTCAGCCTCGCGGGCGTCCAGGTCGGCCTGGAGGCGGTCGAGCACCTCCTGCTGGGACTCCAGCCGCGGCAGGAGGCTTTCCTGCTCTGTCGACTTCGAGCTGGTGGTCGTGGCCGGCTGCTCCGTGGTCGGCGGCGCGGCGGTCGGAGGGGTCTCAGCCGGAGCGGCCGGCGGCGCGGCAGGGGGCGTAGCGGTCGGCTGCTGCTGCGTCTCAGTTTCAGTCGGCATTGTCTGTCCTTACGGTGGTGTCGGCGGCGACGGAGCGCTGAGGCAATTTCGTGCCGTGCGCCTTCGTGACGACCTGATCGAATATCTTCTTGGTGTCCATTCCGAGCTTCAGAGCCATGCCGGACGATTCGGGGGTGCCCTTCCCCGAGGTT
This sequence comes from Streptomyces rimosus subsp. rimosus, assembly GCF_000720725.1. Classification (GTDB taxonomy): domain Bacteria; phylum Actinomycetota; class Actinomycetes; order Streptomycetales; family Streptomycetaceae; genus Streptomyces; species Streptomyces rimosus_A. The sequence continues at coordinate 62,645 of NZ_JOCQ01000004.1, read as the reverse complement.
GTCGTCGGCGTGGTTTTCTTGTCGGCATGGGATTCCTGCGGCGGCATTCCCACGGCGTTCAAAATACCCGCGTCGATGCTCGCCTTGATAAAGTCCAGCGCTCCCTGGGCGACAGCGTCTTGCTTCTGCTCTTCCTCGATCTCAGCGAGCTTCTCGTCGGCGAACTCCTCGCCAAGTTCGTTGAGGGCAGAGCGCTTACTCTCCAGGCCGAGGGCCATCTTGAGCTGGATTTCGTTGAGCTTGACGATGTTGTCGACGGGCAGGGGGCTGGGCCAGACCACGTCGGCCTGGTATGCCTCGGGGTCCTGGATGTCGATGACATCGGGCTGCGAGTCGTCCTTCTTGATGCCCTCGGATTCGGGGTCGTATATCAGCGTCTTCGGCTCGTGGACGTACAGTGTCAGCAGAACCAGCTCGTTGATCCGCTTGAACCCGATGGAGTACTGCATCTGCTTCAAGGTGGCACGCTGAACCAGCGGCATGTGCTGAATGGCGAGGGCAACGCCGCTGGTGTTGCTGACCGGCTGCGTCTTACCCAGAGCGGTTTCGGGGACGCCACTCAGCTCGTGCATGGAGTTCTTGAGGATCGCCAGGTACTCCAAAGGCCCCTGGAGATTCACGGCAGACTCAAGGTTGTACACCTTGGAGTCCTTGGGAAGGCCCGACCAAACCTTCTTGGGCGACTTCTCAAGGTTGGTCGCTTTGGCCCCCTGCACCACAGTGACGGGGGCTGCGTGGTACGCGATGATGTCGGCGATGTCGTTCGTGATGTTGTTGTACTCACGGTTCAGCGGGATGACATCATTGACGTCGCTCAGTCCCCATGGGGAACCGCTCACGGCGATGTTCTTGATATGGACGACCGGTATGACCCCGAGTGGATTGTCGCGCTCGTCCACCAGGTCGTCGTTGATGTACTCCGCGATCCGGTCGTCTGTGAGGATCTCGGTGTAGACGTAGGTCTGACGCGTTCCATCGGTGTTGGTGCCGAAAAACTTGTACTTGATTTTCACGCGCTGGAGCTTGTCGCGCGAATGGGGGTGGAACTCCGGGAACACGTGGGCGCTCGACAGCGGGAGGATGCGTACGCGACCGGGGTGGTTGCGGCCGGCCTTGTCCTGGTAGGGCTTCTCGTACGCCACCTTGACGAAGGCGTCCCCGGTGACGCCGCTGTGCTCGCCGATCTCGTAGAGGAGGCTCTTTTTGTCGTTGTCCTCTTCCCATGCGCGACGCAGCAGGGCTGGGATGATGTGGTCGTACTTCTTCTTCGTCTCGAAGTGGATGCCGCGGCCGAGCACGAAGTGGTTGATGTACCGGGCGAGCGCGCCGGTGTAGTTGATCGCGTTCTGGGTTTCACCGGCTTCGCGACGGTAGCTGTGGTGGTAGCCAAGGTAGAAGGCCCAGTTGGTGGAATACCGGCTCAACCGCTGGCCGTGTATTTCAAACTCAAGCGGAGCTACTCCTCGTCAGACAGCTCAACCAGCCCCAGAGGGGAGATGGATATGGCAAGGTCTGACGAGGCGGCGCGCATACTCGGGGGGTAGAACGCGACGGACATCCGGCATCACCTCCAATGCTGCTACGTGCAGGAGGCGACCCTCGGAGCACGACTGCGAATTACACAGAAATCCTCTCAGCGGCTCCGCAGAGAACGGTAGCTGAGAGGATTTCTGTGCGCCGCGGCTACTCGGTGACCTTGGCGTAGTTGCGCCGGAACTGGTGACCGCCATCCCTCACAGCCATCTGGAATTTCAGCTCCGCGCCGGAGCCAGCGCCGTCGGCGAAAGGCTGGAGGAACTCAGGAGCCTCGGGCCAGGAAGCGGACCCGACATGCGCCCGAGCCTTCAGCGTCTCCTCCGCCGGCTTCTTCCAGATGACCTTGTTGTGATTCGGGCGTCCGGGAGCGGTCTCGTACCCGGAGAGGACGCCAACGCCGAAGTCGCGCGGTACGTCCGTGTCGGTGCCGACGCCCTCCTCGAAGCGGAGGCGGCCCTTGCGGGCAGTGTTGGAGCCGGTCTTGGCAGTGTATTCGGGGCGGCCCCGTTCCGGGTTGTGCGGGACGGGGGCGAGCGGGCTGGAAGGCATATCGGTACCTCATTCATGAGAGTGCACTTCTCCCATGGTCCAGCCGCAGCTATAAACGCTGTTAGGTCACGCACTGCGGGCAGCGATAAGGTGCTCGCTCCCCTGGTCCTGGAACCGCTCGATTTTGGTGCCGGGTTGCACGGCTTTCGCGGCTAGTTGGTAGCCATCTCCGCAGTCCTCGATTCCGGTAAGGCCCTGCGTCGTATTTATGAGAACTGATTGGCCCTGCGCGGCGATGGTGTAGCCACGGCGCCGGTACCAACGCATCACCGGATAGTCACCGGCACGGACCTTCGCATAGACCAAGTGTCCGCGCTGATCGAGCAGCCGGTTCTCCGCGGACTCAAGAAGCGCCTGTCCCACTCCTTGGCCGCGGTGCTCGGGGTCCACCGCCAGCAGCTCGATTTGGAGGATGCGCTGCGCCAGGGCCCGTGCGCGGTTCTTGGGGAAGGTCGCCAGCCAGTCAACCGGAGGAGCGGTGTGCACCATCCCGACGACTTCCCCTTCGACCTCAGCTACCAGGCAAGCCACCTGGCCGTAGCGCACCGGCACGACGCCCCCGCGCTTCTCGATCGCTCGAATCATCGGGGAGTCAGGCCGCACTTCGTCGTTCGCGACGTACGACATGAGGCGAGCGACGGCCAGGCCGTCGCCGGGTGCTGCTACACGAATGCTCCTCATGCGCAGCAGTTTACGGTCCGGCCTCGCGGCTCTTACTGGTAGATCCAGTTGTAGTTGCGGCTGGTCAGCCGCGGTACCGGGATGGGCTGGTAGGGCTCGTCGACCTCCAGGGCGTGCAGCTGCTGCACCGTCTCGCCCACTCCGGCCGGCACCCGGATCATGAAGCGTCGGCCGCCCGGCATGACCTCCCACACCGAGTAGGAGAAGGGCGCCGCCAGGGTCGGTCCGGTGGATGCGGGCAGGGTGAGGGCGAGCTGGCCACCGCGGATCGGGATACGGGTGGTGTGCGGCAGGACGCGGGTGCCGGTGACGGTGTCGACCAGAGGTGCTGCTGCGCGGACCAGGACGCTGGCCCGGTAGACCTCTGCCTCGCTCCCCCACAGGTACGTCGCCCCGAGCCTCACCTGGTCGATGTGCTCAGGGAATCGGGGCCTGTCTGGCGGGACCTGGTCGCGGTCGAGGGGACGTTGTGCCGTCCAGCCGGGTATCCACCAGGGCTCGGTCTCCCAGCCGCGCGGCGGGTGCTCGTAGGGGAAGCCCATCGGCTCAGGCCGCCACGACGGCGATGGCCGGCGTCGACCGGCGCCCGCTCGCGTCGATGGCGGTCAGGGTGAAGCGGTACTGCCTTGCGCGGATCTTGTGGCCGGTGAGGTCGAGCTTGTAGGTGGTGAGGTCGCCGGGGAGCTGGAAGAGGAAGACCCGGCTGGGGTCGGACGGGTTCACGTCGATCTCGCCCTCGTGCCGCTGAAGCTCGTAGGAAGCGGGGGCGCCGGCGGCGGGCTTCTTCCAGGTGAAGGTGATCGCCGGGGTGGGGCCTGCCTGAGTGCCGTTGAAGGTGCCGGTGAAGACCGTGGGGTAGGCCGGCGGCCGGGTGTCCGGCGTCAGGGCCTGCCAGCTCCGGGTGAGGAACGGGTCGTCGGCCGCCCGGCCCTGGAGGTCGTAGAAGTCGGTCGGCCGCCATCCGAGCAGCGCCTTGTCGCGTTCCGCGGCCAGCTTGGTCTTGTCGGTCTTCAGTTGAGTGTTCTCTGCCGTGAGTTCGGCGATCCGACGCTTGAGTTCTTCGACGGTGGGCTCGGGCGGTGTGGTCATGCGTCCTCCAAGATTGCGGGTTCTTGGATTATCCGCAGAAACGTTTCTTCATCGGTAGAAGAAATTGTCTTGCGTCTGGATTTCCGGCATGGACATCTCCGCCGACGCCCATACCGACAGGGCGAGCGAGTCCACGTAGTCGTCGTGCGCGCCGGTTTCGTCGGGTGCTTCGACGATCACGTTTGGACCCTGGAAGCGCAGCTCCGCGTCTTCCATCTGCGTCTGGAACCGCTGCCAGACCTTGAGGCGCCGAGCCTTCGAATGCCCCGGCCAGGCGATCTTGCCCTGCCGCATCAACTCCATGAGGTGCTTCCATCGCTTCGACTGAGCGCCGAGGTCGGAGTTGCATTCCACGATTTCGACGTGGGGCATGAGCACCTTGAGGCGGGATGCGACCACGTCGCCGACACCGCCGACGTCGATGCAGATGGCCCAGATGTTGTACGCGGAGAGCCAGTCGACGATGCGGTAGTACTGCTCCTCCCACTCCAGCCCACTCAAGTCGAGCCAGTTGAGGACGCGGTGCTCGTACGTACCGAACTCATCGGGATGGTCCCAGTCGATCCAGGTCACGGTGACGATGGTGGAGTCCTGCTTCCGGGCTGGGTCGATGCCCACGAGGACCGGGGTGTGATTCCACGCCTTGACCACCTGCATGGAGCTGTCGCACAGCGCCTCGAACTTTTCCCCGGTGGTGAGCATTCCGCGGTCGAGCATCCAGATGAGCCTGTAGCTCAGCTTGAATTCGTCGCTGTCCTCACCGATCTTGAGCTTCTCGGCCTCGATGTAGATGCCATAGTCCGGATGAGCCTTGGCGACGTCTTTCCAGGTGGCCTCGAAGTGGTTCTGCCGCTGTCCCCGCTTGTTGGCCATCCGCTTGTTCTGCTGGATGATCTTGTAGAAGATGCCCTTGGAATACGTGGGTGTTCCTGTGAGCACCATTGTGCCTCGGGTGCTGGAAAGCATCGGAGAGATCGACTTGTTGATGACCCGCTCGTCGGCGACCTGTGCCTCGTCGACCAACACGACGTGGTAGGTACGGCCTTCGATCTGTGCCCGCGGATGACACGTCTGTTTGCGCACCAGGGAGCCGGACTTGACCAGCTTGAGTTCGCGCCCCTTGCCTGTGACCTTGTCGTCGACTTCGGGGTCCTGCATGATTTCCTGGGCGCGCTCCGACGTGAGCCGGGTGACGAACCGGGAATACAGGTTGTCCGCCATGTCGTCGACCGGTGCGAAAGCTCCCACCCATACACCCTCTGCGAAGCGGCCCATGAGGGTGGGAAAGATTCGGGCGAGCTTCGGGAACATGATCATCGCTGCCGCGATGGTGTTCACAATGGTCTCGGTCTTGCCGGACTGCCGGGCCATGCAGGACGTGATGGTCTTGGCATCGCCGAGAATCATCGACTCAAGGATTCGCCGTGCCAGCGGCTCCTGGTAGTGCCTCAGCGGGTGACCGGACAGCTCGTCGACCACCAGCAGCATCTTGTCGATGATCTGGTCTACGGTTTCCTGGCTGACCTCATTCTGGAACGTCTCAGGAACATAGCCAGCCAACTCGTCCTGCTCTTCGACGGCTATGCCCATAAGACCCGCTCCTCAATTCCAGATTTCCGGAATTGAGGCTATGAGCGAGCCCAGAAAAAGAGTTACTGCCAGCCCGCCGGCACCGGGTCAACTGGCGCGCGACGGTTATTACCTGACCGTGTGGATGCGGCGGGGTATTCTGCCCGAACACACTCGGGTGTCTAGGGGATCGGGGAGGGGCCATGGACGACCTTCAGAGAGCGAGCTGGGCGTCAGCCGCGGTGCAGATCGGCGCCAAGGAGGCCGACTACTGGCGGGACTTACAGGAGCAGGGCCCAGAGGCCGTCGCCCGGAGACGTCGCGACGCCGAGCAGCAGGCCCGGCAGTACTCCCCCTACTCCCCCGCCCGTCTGACCCTGGCCCGGCTCTCCTACGTGCTCGTCCTCGGCATGTTCGCCTTCGGGTTCATCGGCGCACTCGCCGGCGGCGGCGAGGAAGGCAGCGGCGCTCGTGTCGTCATGATGATCGGCGTCTACACCGCCCTGGCGGCGTCCCCCCTCTACCTGGTCGTCAGTCTGCGCACCGGGCGCCTGATCGCACGCGCCATGGCACTCACCATGCTGGAGGACCCCGCGGCGCGGTCCCAGTCAGCCGCCGAGTACGTGGCCCGCTCCATGTCCCAACCTCTGTATGCCGCGTGGGGCACCGTCGGGTGTCTGGCCACCGGTTTCGTGCCCTGGCCCCGCCTTCACACCGGCATGTATCAGGGTGCCTTGGCTGACGCCCTGTACCGCGGCCTGGACATCTCCAGCGTCACCGCCGGCCGGTAGCTCGACGCGTTAGCTCTTCTACCGTCGCAGCGACCACGACCAGGCCCTCCACGGCCTGGTCGAGCTGCTCCTGGTCCACCGCCCTGCGCAGCTCGCTGACGGCGCGGGAGAGCTGGGTGACGCCCTGGTCGGCCCATTCGACGACATCCGGCGTCGGCAAAGCCGCGCTGCGACTGGCCACGCGATCCTGGAGGCGCTGGCCAGGCACCTGTTCCCGCAGGCGGTTGAGCAGTTCCCGTAGACGCTTCCGGGTTCGCTTCACTGCTCCACCCCCAGGATCTGGAGGAGCTGCCACTCGTCGTCGATGTCGACTGCGGCCTCGGCGACCATGTGCCGCACCGTGTCCGTGATGATCTCGTAGACCTCCTCAGGCTCCACCGTCTGCGCCCTCCATCCGGAAGACAGACAGCATCGCGGCGTCTTCGCCGGCCAGCATTCGGTTGTACCGACCGACGGCAATACCTTTGAGGAAGCCGACGCGGACGACGTACGTCCTGTCGCTGCGCCGGTAGGGCGCTGACATTTCCTGGGTCCAGGTGGTGAAGAAGGGCCTCTGCCCCCGATTCACGCCGACTATGCGACAGAAGAAATTGGTCATGCCCCGCAAGCTAGCTGGAGCCATGACCAAGCTGTTATTCCTGGTTCAGCAGCGAAGATGGCATACGCGCCGTCGTCTGCGGCTCGATACCGTGAGAGCGGAGCTGCACGGAGTAGTCAATGCTGCTTTCGCGGTAGAAGCGCAGCAGCTCCTCCAGCTCACGCACGTAGCGCCGCAGTTGGTTGAGCGCGTTTTCCTGTTCCTGCCGGAGGTCGCGCTGCTCCTGCTGAACGGCCGACCGGCGGGCCTGCCACACGGTGGCCCAGGTTGCCAGGGACGCGATGCCACCGCCACCGAAGAAGGCGGCAAGTATCTCGGGCGACATGGGACTCCTAGGCGATCCGGCGGTAGGGGTGGCCGTTCAGGGTGGAGTTGATGTACCGGCCCTCCGAGGTGGCCTTGCGTACATGCCTCCACTGGTTCTCGGACACGCGGTAGTACTCGTACACCGGCCCGCCGGGGGAGCCGCGGCCGTCCTCGCCATTGCGGAACTGGAGTCGCAACGTGTGTGTCTTGTAGTCGTACCCAGCAGCCACCGTGCGCGGCCGGCGCGGGTTCACCGTGTGGTCCGGGTAGGTGGCGAAGGTGAGCAGCGCCGATGCGTCCCCGCTGTCCTCAAAGGCGTCCAGCCGGGCCTTCATCTTCGGGCTGGCGTTCTTACGGGACTGAGCACCAAGCCGGTCAATGACCCGCTTGGTGTAGGGACTCGCGCTCTCGAAGTTCTTTCCCGCCCGCGGGAGCGGCTTCGGCTTGGCATACTTCTTCGCCATGACGGCTCCTTACGAGCTGAGGTGTACAGCACGATTTTAAGGAGTCGCCAGCGGAGGCAGGTAGCAAAGAGCCCCTGCTCCACAGAGAACAGGGGCTGGCAAGGTTAGTCAATTAGGCACTGCGCTTAATGAGGCGGGGCATCTCATCCGGCTGTTCATCGCAGAGGTATATGGGGTACCGCCACCGATTCCGCACGAAAACTTTCTTGCCGATACGCACGCCGTAGCGAGGCGTCATACCCAAGTCCTTGACGCGCTTCGCCCATGCGTGCAGGTCATCCGCCGCCGCGGCGTAGCTCGTGTATAGGTCCAACCGCTTAATCTGCTTCATGCAGCACGCCTCCGCTCCTCATCCCGAAAAACGATCGCTTCGACATCAGCCTCACGGTAACCCGGCCCTTTCAGCACCTTGCCATCGTGGCGCCGGACGGGGTGGCCGTCGAGCCCCAGCTTGCTCATGTTGCTGCGGTGCACTTCTTCGAAGACCTCCTCCAGCGGGATGCTGAGGACGTCCGCGGTGCCGTAGACGACGTAGAGGATGTCGGCGAGTTCCTTGGCCAGCGCGATCCGCGCCGAGCGTCCTGATCGGGGCCACTGGATGCGTCGGCTCAGACGAGTCAGCTCCACGGCAGCTTCCCGGCATTCCTCCTTGATGAGCCGCTGGCGCAGCTCGACGAGCGCCGGCCGCTGTGACGAGGGCACATCGGTCTCGCGGTCGACGCCGAAAGCATCGTGGAACTCGCGGACCATTGCCATGGGTTCATACGTCATGCGGCTCTCCTGTCGTCTATGTCGTCAGTTCGTCTACCCCGAGAAGCTGCGGCGGCCTCGTCTCGCAGGTGGTCGGCATAGGCGAGGTACGCCTGTACCTGACTGCCGCCGCGTACATCAAGCTGCTGTGTCCAGGAGCAGGCGCAGCTCGCCTGGATCGCGGTGGACCGCGGCGTTGAAATCACGCGATAGCGCGGGGAGTGGAGATTCATCGACCCTTCCCTTCAGGGCGATTTCAAGTACGTGGATCGGGCTGTAGAGCAGCCTCTCCAGAACCTTGTTGTAGGCGATCGTGGTCTTCGGGTCGCTGTGTCCCATGACGACCTGGACGCGCTCCAGGGCCTGGCCCAGCCCGAGCAGCAGGGTGGTGGTGGTCGCCCGGATCAGGTGCGGGTGGACGTGCGGTACGCCAGCGCGGCGGGCGAGGCGCGTGATGGTGTCGTAGGCGCCGTGGCGGTTCAGCCGCCGGCCGGTTCTGGTGATGAAAATCGGGCCGGAGCGCCGATCACCGATGTAGACGACCAGAGCGGCAAATGCCATATCGGGTAAGGGCATTGCCGTCTTCGACTGCTTGCCTTTGCGCTGCACCCATAGGACCCGCTGCCCGTGGACGATGCCTATGTCCTCGATGTCGGCCGTGAGCAGCTCGCTGATCCGCAGGCCCAGCAGCAGGAGTGTGGTCACCAGGGCGTAGAGCCGGGTGGAGGTGAAGAATGCCTCGCGCAGAAAGGCGACGGCTTCCTCCATCGTCATGCCCAGCCGGGGCTCGTCGTCGTCGATTTTTGGTGGATCGACGTACCGCATCGGGTTGGGGCGCCCCTTCTTCAGGAAGTCCCAGTCGGCGGCGTAGCTGTAGAACGAGCTGAGCGCCTTGTAGGCCCTGAGGCGGGTACGTGCCTTGAGGCGGTACTCGACCCGCAGCACGTCCAGGAATCCGCGGACGTTGTCGGGTTTGGCTTTCAGCGGGTTGACTCCGCGCCCCACGCAGTACTCCACGTACCGGTCGATGTCCCGCTGGTACTCCTTCCGGGTGCCCTCCCCCTTCGAGCCCAGCCACTCCGCTACGGCCCGCGCCGCCTTCTTCTTCACCGGCACTGTGGTGTCCACGCACCCCTCCGCCCCTAGATCGACGGGCGGTGAGCCCGAGCCGTCCTCAGCCCCACACGGCCGACCAACCAGTAGCAACAAGAGCACAATAACTTTCGTGCACCTGCACTGCAACTGATGTGCTCTTGTTGAGCTACGAAAAACGGGCCCCACTCCAGTGGAGCGAGGCCCGGACGGTCCAGTGGCTCAGGAGGGCTGCTCGACCTGCTGGCGCTGGGACTCCAGCCGTCCCCACAGCAGCATTGCCTTCGGGTCCAAGGCTCCGGCGCTAGGCAGGTCCATGATCATCCTCCGCTCCTCCGCCGAGAGCCTCTCCGGCGCAGCCACGAGCACATCACGCAGCCCCGCTCGCGCCTCGGCCGCGGATGTCTCCTGCCAGTTCCCTGCCTCGTCAAGACGGGGGCGCAAGGTCTTCCACGCGTTGATCAAGTCCTTGGGGACTCGGCCGCGGCGCGCTCCCGACGTAGCCTTCCCCTCCGCCTTGAGCATGTCCTTGATGAGCTGCCTCTCCTTGACGGAGAACTGCTTCGGGCTCTTCTTGAAGACTCGCTCCAGCCACTCCCGGATATCTTCACTGCTCGCCAGGACCCCTACCTCATCTCGGTAGAGCGTCGCACGCAGAGGCTCGCCCTCTTCTCCGTCCGGGGCCAGGGCCAAAAACGCCTGCTCCAGTGCGATACCGCAAGGGCCACAGCGCCAGACGCTTCGCACCACGCTGTGGTTCATGTTGAGGACATTCACGCGCCCGACGACAGGCTTGCCGCAGATGCCACCGCCTGGCAGTTCGGCTTTGCAGGTCTTCCTCAGTGCCATCGTCCTCAACCTCTCCGACCAGACGGCGACTCTGGGGCTCGCTGACTCAGCAACCTTCCGACGGGCGCCTGTCCTGGAAACAACAGTACAAGTGATGTGCAGTTGATACCCAACAAATGTGCTCCTGCACAAATCCAGTACGGCAGGCAAGGTGTCACATAGAACGGAAGCAGGACCCCTCGGTTGCCCACCGAGCCGGAAGGGGCAACCAAAGGCCCTGCTCACAGCGCTGCGTCATGCCGCATCGAGCGCATCTCCGAACGTCTGTTTCATTCCGAGCATGTCCTCAAGATCACGTTCAGGCACGAGTACGGTCACTTCGCCCGTGACGGTGTTCATTCGGTACCCGTCCGCCGGGAGCTTGCCACACACGTACGCCAGCTCGGCCTCGACGGAGCACAGACTCAACTCGACCATCGGCTCCGGTCGTGACTTCCGGCCGCCTCCCTGAGGCTGCCTTGGCGCCTTGTCACCTACGACCTTGCTCTCCACAAGCTGAGGGACCTTCGCCGCCCCCATGCTGACACCGTCCATCACGCCTCTCCTCGCGAACTTCGGCCTGCCGGCCAGCCGCACCAGCCAGCAGACTCCCCCAACCCCAACCCCAGGTCACGGAAAAAATGCGAACGTTCCTCACGTTTTTCTCCCATGACTCCCCCCTGGCGCTGAACGACCCCTCCCCCCGGTTCGACGAGAGGGCACACAACCGACATACAGGCCACTGGCGATAGATCACGCCATACGACCACGCCCGGATCATCTACGGGCCGTGGCAGCAGTGTCAACTAAAGTGTTCAGCGGAACACGAGTGAGCGAGCCAGGGGGATCTTGTGAAGGTATCGAGGAGGACTGACATCCTCGTCAGTCGACCAGGAGTCCGATGCTGACCTTCACGGCCAAGCTGGCTCACCTGCTCAAACGCCGCCCAGGACCCGACGGCAAGCCGATCTCCACCCGCGCCCTGTCAGAAGCAATCAGAAGCCTGCCCGGCCACGCGCGAGGCGGCTCTGTGCAGTCGCTGGCGAACCTGCGCAAGGGCGAAGACACCAACCCCACCCTGACCACCGTCGAACAGCTCGCCACGGTCCTCGACGCTCCGGCACCGTTCCTCCTGCCCGGCTGGGACGACATCCAGGCCCTCACCGTCATCCAGCACAGCCCGCGAGCCCGCGACGTCCTCCGACATCTCGATGGCTTGCCCCTCGACGACCTCGACGCCCTGGTCCAGCACCTCCAGGAGCGCAGGGAGCAGCTCGGCCTCGCGCCGGCCGTACCGCTGGAAGAGATCGAAACCGATCCGAGTCCAGAATCCGATACCGCTCCGCGTCGCCGAAAGCGGACTATGAAGCAAGCGGCGAGGTACGCCGCGGATTCTCTGGAAGGTCGCAAGCCCGCTCAATGAACAGCACCGCTACACCGCTCGACGGCGCGATATTCGGCTCCGTAACTGCGCTCGGGGCCATTGTCACCGCGCTTTGCTACTACCGAGCCCGCCGCGCACCAAACGTCACGAACCGGGCGATCACCTTTGCTTTCGGCGTATGCACCGTAGGGGTCTTCTTTGCCATCCCCGCCATCGCCGAAGCCACCGAAGATCTCACCGGCGTCGACAACCTGGCCAAGTTGCTGGCACATATCTGCGCCGTCCTCTGGTGCCTCTCGCTCCAGATCTGCATGGTGGACATCGCCTACTCCACGGACTATCTCCGCAGAGCCATCTACCAGCGGATCGTGCTCGCGGTCGCCGTCCTCGCCGCCATGGTCCCGGTCTGGATCAGCGCCACCAAGCCCGGCGTCGAGTTCATCACCGCCCAGGCCGACAACGCACAGGTGCGCGTGTACCTGCTGCTCTACCTTGGCTACACGTTCATCACCAGCTGCGAGCTGGCCTTCATGTGCGCCAAGACCGCACGAGGCATCTACCCGCCGCTTTCCGGCGTCGTCCTCGGATTCTCTTTCTCGACCGTCGCCGCCATCCTCGGCGTCGCCTACACCATCAGCCGCGGCGGCTACCTCATCGCCTACACCATGGGCTCGGCCTGGGACCTCAAGCTCGAAGAAAAGGTCTCCCCCGCACTCGCCGGCCTCTCCATCGCGTTCCTCTTCGTGGGCCTGACCATGCCGGCGATCCGGATGCTCAAGGAGATCCGCGGAGAGAAGCGCCAGAAGCAACAGCAGTCAGTCTGATACCCCGGCACGCACGAAGAGCCTCCGCCCCCAGGACGGGGGCTCTTTGACGGCACGGCGCGGAACTCCTGGAGACGGCGTGCGGTCTGCTCCCACCGGTCCCAGACACCCGAGGGAGCGGCGACTGGACGGGGCCGGCCATCCGACCCCTGACTCCACCGCCCGCACATAGTAGCGATCGCTACCATTTTACTGTAGCGCGCGCTACTCCTCTGCTAGCGTCGCCGAGCATGGACAACACTTCGTTGCAGGAGTGGAGCGGAGATCCCGCGCTCTACTTCCCTGACGCTGACGCCGCCTATGACGCGTGCCTTCGCTACGCAGACGACGCTGCCGCGGTAAGCGACCGTCGTGATCCGCTGATCCGCGGGGCCCTCAGGGCTTTCAAGGAGGAGGGGATGGCCGGCCGGGCCGTGATCCACCGCGCAACCGGCATCGCGGGGACAACGATCGACCGCATCCAGGTCGCCGGCGCAGACCTGCCGGAGGTCACTGAAGACCACTTCCCCGACATGCTGCTGTACGCCCACGTGCTCGATGCGCAAGCCGATCGACTGCGGCAGCAGGCCGCGGGCAAAGCCACGAAGGCCGAGCGGACGAACGACCGCACGGTAGCCTTGGCCCTCCACGGCATCGCGGACTCGGTGCGCAAGGTGCCTGGCCCCGGCGGAGATGCTGAGATCCAGGAGCTGGCGGCGCGTGCACGTCGTCAGGCGGCTGGCTTGCGGGCGGGCACGAGCTACCTCGACGAGGGCCGCATCCAGCGCTCCGGAGGCGACTCCCCATACGCACAGACGGTGGCTCAGCACCTGGACGTTGTCGCCGCGCAACTCACCCAGTTCCGGCTCCGCGGCGATGACGCCATCGCCGACCTCGATCCCGACCTGGTCGCCGAAGCCGAGCGCCGCTCGAAGGCCGAAACCACCGCGACGAAGAACGCTGTCCTGGGCGAGCGCTACGCCGCCGCGTGGGAGGAGGGGCGCTACGTCCACGGCAGCGAGGAGGCCGACCGGACCGCCATCCGCATCGCCGGTCTCGCCCGGCGGCGCGACGAACTTCAGGCGGAGATGGAGCAGCTTCTGGACCGAGCCCGGCGAGAAATCTGCGGGGGCGTCCCGCAGCCGGCCGAGTCCGGGACTGCGGACGGGACCGACGAGCCCCTGTCGCCCGGCCTGGTGCGGGCCGTCGCCGAGGACGAGGTCGTGCGGCAGCACCTGACGGCTCTGCTGGGCGAGCGGGATGTGGACGAGATCCGTGCACCCGACGACCAGGGAGCCTAGAAAATGGGCGTCGACATCTTCCGTCTCCAACAGACGAGTGGCCAGCTAAGCAGGCTCTCGCCGCGGCTTCATCCAGGCCAGCCGGGAGGGCAGCTCTTAGACGGGTACTGGACCGGTACCACGCTGCTGACCATGGCCCTCGCTGGTGATAACCACGCGCATGGCACGTTCGAAGAGCCGCGATACGACGCCCTGGCCGCACTAGCGCATAGGAAGGGCTGTGCGGTGGGGCTCTGCGGCAACCTGGCCTCCTACGTGGGAGTACACCTGCTGGCCGGCCATGTGGCCGCCCAGTCCGTGCTCGCCACCTGCCTGGCAGACGACACGGCCCGAGCCGACGCGGAACTGGTCGACGGCGTGCGGGGTGTCATCACACACCTGTGGCCGACGCCGACCAGGACGGAGATGACGCAGTTTGATGTGCGCATAGGGGGACGCCTGCACCAGCACGTCCAAAAGTGGGACTACCGCCGTCTGCACCCCGCACTTCTCAACCTGGGACGCACGGCCATGTGCCGGGGTAAAGAGCACTCGGCGGCTCTGAGGAAGTTGCACTGGGCCGTCGTTCAGCACTGCGAGCACCGTTGGGACCGGCTACACGTTCTCGGTGCCGCCATGGCTGAACTGCTCGATCGACTGCCGGAGCGGACGGATGAAGAGGATCAAGCAGTGGCGGAAGAACACGTTGAGCAACCGTAGGGGATGTGTTCTGCCCGAAGGCTAGCCGTGCACGCTGATCGATCCCCGACAGGAGTACTCGATAGCTATGTCTGAAGCACACGAAAGGCCCTTAGACGCCGCGGCGTTCATCGACTGGCTGGTGGAAGAAGCGCCCAAGCACGGGTGGGACCAGGCCGTCATCAACCGGCGCATGGAGTACCCCAAGGAGCTGCTCCAGCTCGGCCAAAAGATCATCGACCGAACGCCGCCCAGCAGGAGGTTCGACGTCCCGCCGTTCGTGTGGGACATCCTGCAACTGGCCGGCCAGCCGACGCACAAGCTGGACACGTTCCAGCGCGAGGCCGCCCAGCACTTCTTCGCCAAGTACACCCCGCAGTAACTGCACATGCTGAAGGCCCGGCCGTGTGCGGCCGGGCCTTTGTGCTGTCTACTGCTTCGACAACTCGCCGCGGGCTGCTGCCGACAGCCGCGACACCTGATCAGCGAGCCTTGCCTCCACGACGTTCCTGACGAGCTGGGGGGCCATCAGGGCAGCGGTCGTTGTCCGGTCGGCATCCGTGTGGCCCCTCAAGAGCAGCTCGTAGATGGCATCGCAAGCCGAGTCGATCGAGTCTGCCAGGCGTCCCACGATCTCCTCGTGGCGTGCCCTCCAAGCTGCGCCTCCTTCGACTTCTGCGAGGATCTTTTCAGTCGTGGTGGTTGGCCAGTCCGCGGTGTCACTCATAGCCGGAGCGTACTGCGCCCAAGCCGGCACCGAGCGGAACGGGGTTTCCGAGCAAGGCAGCAGCCGCTGCTCCTGTTGGGCCTCGATCTCCGCCCGCATCTCAGACGTCACGGCGCCCATCGGCGTACCTCCCCGTACCCTCCATGGCCCGCCGCTTCCGCGGGTCGGTGGCCTGCCGGGGGCCCCAGTCGTGCCAGCTCGGTCTGCGCGCGAGCCAGTCGGCGTGGGCCTGTGCGCTCTGCCGGCGCCGCTCCTCCAGGGCCTCGACCGCCTGCTGGTCGGCGACTTCTTGATCCGCCATGACCGCAGCCTACGGCTCCCCAAAACGCTTTCAGCGACTTTCCGTTGACCTGACTGCCCCTCAGTTTGTCGTCGCAGAAAGTAGTTCTTGACTTTCCACCCCGATCACAGGGCAGCGATAACTGACGGGCCGTCGGCAGCTTTCTGTTACCGCAATCGTTTGCGCGGACGTCACCCTGCGCATTACTGACGGAGCGTGCCGATACTGCCTCGCTGCGTAGAACCGCCCGCTGCGGGAGAGGTCAGGGGGGCCTCGCTCGGCAAGATCGTTTAAGGGTGGGGGGTGACTTTGTGCAACCTTAGGTCAGCCTTAGTGGCACACATCACTAGGTGACGCAACGTCAGTTGCCTTAGCCGGAAAGCCAGCAATGCCCGCTTACATCGCGTATGACTGCCACCAAACCAGGGTTTGGAGATAGTTCACGGAACGGGCTAGCCGCACCACTCCCCCGTGTCAAGCTGACGCCCCTTCAGTTCCTACGCTTCGTGCTAGCGCGCTCACGAATGGCCACGAGAGGTGACTACACACAGCGAAACTGACAGGCTTTCAGGTAAGGGTGCCCTCAGTCACGGAAAGTCGCTGATACTGCCGTACCTGAAAGATCGTCAGCTAGGCATCACCCCTAGCGAACGGACCATCAGACATCACGGGGAGCAACTACACACACAGCGCGACCAGTGGGGCACCGGGCACCGGCACGGGCCGCACTCCCTCTCTATGGGTATAGGTAGAGGTAGAGGGACACTTTCCCCCCTACCCCCGAAATCTTTCGCGCGCCGACCTTTCACGCACCGTAGGCGTAGCGGCATGGTCGTTCAATCGCGTACCGAGGTAGACCACTCAGGATCAGTCGCCCACCCCCACCTCACGCACAGCTATGGCAGCCTCGCCTGTGATCAACTGACTGCCAGTCAGGTTTCGGGGGGCCGGCCACCCGCCGGTGGGGCATCAGTCGGCAACCACGCGACGTGGAGCGCCAAGGCCCCCCAAAGGGCCTGGGTGCGCGCATAGCCATCGATGGCCAGCAGGGGCGGCGTTGCGACTCACGGCGCCGCACGGGTGCTTTCAGGCGGCACTACGGGCCACTTGAGGCGCCATCCCCAACCCCGGATTTCCGTGTGAGAGCAGGGGTTTTGGCGTCACTCGACATCGCGCAACTGACCACGGGTTGACACGACGGGGCACTCTCCCTAGTGTTGCCGTCGTTCCACCGCACCGGCCACCACGGCGGAGCGGAGGAACACCCAGGAAGGCGCGAACCAAAGGGGCGAGTAACCCGCACGGAGCGGGCGAACTCCCCGACGGAGGCGCCGGAAAGGGTGACTCAATTGCTGCACTGACCACAGCCTCACAGCTCGTGTCGGTGTGGTAGAGTCGGGCCACCGATCAGCAAGCGGCCTCCACGGCGCGAACTGAAAGGGGGCGTCACCGACCAACTGACCACAGCTTCACAGCTTGGGTCGGTCTGGTAGGGTGAGCCAGGCGGAAAGGCACCGAGCCCTTACGGTCGGCAAGCGGTTCGCCTTATGCACCAACTGACCACAGCTTCACTAGCCTGGTCAGCGTTAGCCGTCAAGGGCTTGACCCAAGGCGGGACTTTGAGAACTCAACAGCGTGCCGGAATGACGCCTACTTGCGCCCGTACTTTTGGGTGCACCAAAGGCAAACCGTGTCCAGCGATATCGGGCACATCCATGGCGTTATTTCGGAACGCTGTTCCTTCGGGAACCATGCGTGTATTCCAGAGTCCGAAAGGACATGGCGCATCGTGAGTAGGGGTTAAGTAAGTCGCCCTCGTAGTCATGCGGTGCGTACTGTGCAGTTCTGGGAAATGCGAAGCATGAATCCGTGATCAGTGGGACCACGACGGATCAGGCTATCCGTCCCTATCGGCTAGACGTAGCTAGGCCACCTTTGTACCTAGCGCGCTCGATAGGCAAAAGCTGACGTGCTGCGGATATGACGCATGGCGCTGTTACTTGACATAGTCCGTGGTCCGTCGTGAGACGTTACTACTGACGCTTAACAGAGAAAGTCTGTTCCGTGATGACAAACGGAACTGCCGACGGTGGAAACGTGCCGCGAGCGACGAAGGTAAGGCAACCAAATTTCAGCCTGAGCCGGAGTAAGCGAGCACGCATAGCCGCCCCTAGCGCTCGAAACCCGATGGGTAATAGGGCAGGGGTAGGTGTACAGCAACCGTCGAAAAATAAAACGTGTATAAGGTCCTAGAGCGTTTCAAGGGTCCGGGAAGTACCGCGCGTCAGCATTCGGGGCGTGTATGGGCGACGGCCGGGTTACCTGAGATTCCGTACTCCCCAGGCTTAGCGGGCTGGGAGGACTGGACGGCACGAGAACGAAGTGCAGGGCGGACTACGGGAGTCTTCCGCGACGCAACTTGTCTGGGCACCAACCCACCTGCACATGCGTGTCTTGATCGATGACCCTTCCCATAAGAACAGAGAGGTCAAGCACGCCTTGCACTTTGGTCCCGGCCCGAGATTTACAGGGTGTAGCGGTGCGCAATCCGCCGCCGGGCACTCAGCCAACCATTCACCTATCCCTAAGGAGTGAAAATGTTCCCTTCGACATTCCGCTACGCCACGACGCACGTTACGTCGAAGATAGCGATCACCAACTCCCTCACGGTCCCGGTCACAGTTGCGGACATCAAGGAGTACATGCGGGGCCTCAACGTCAGCTTCGCCTTCTTGCATGACCGCATGGAGGTGCGGATGATCTGCGGTGTGACGTCGGGGCCGGCCCTTTACTCCTACTACGCATCCGACCCTCGCAAGGAAGGCAACGCCTGATCATGTCCGAACGAGACAACGTCAATGACAAGTCCCGTGTCTCCGACACCATTATCAGCGCATTTCAGGAGGCCGGATACGCTCCCCGCCTTCACTACACCGACGTTCTGTACTCCGTCGTGGTCATCGATCTCAGCGACGGCAGCGTTCTCTACGTCACCGACCCGCATTTCAGCGTGCATGAACCCGTCGATGAGCACATTGGCCCCTTGGTGATCGCCCACCTGCCCGATCCTGAGCTTCCGGAGGTCTGCACCTTCATCTACCAGGGCGCGGACGGTATGACTCTTGCCGAGGACATCGCGGCCTGTATAGCTACCGTCAGCGCATTCATGACCACGATTTGATTGGAGTGGGTTTGTCTGGTCGGACGGACGATGTGGAAGCGTCGTCCGTCCCCCAAATCGAGCCGCACGGACAGTAGGGTCCGGTGGTTGGACACGGGAGGGACCTGACTAATGATCCGAACCACCAACCAGGCACACATCCGGCACGCCCTCCACGCGCTGGCCGGCAAGTCGCAGCTGGAACGGGAAGGCATCTTGAAGCTGGCTGTGCCATATCTGGAACAGATTGACCAACTGCGACCGCCGATATGGTCTCACGTCTTCATCCTCGACAGTTCGGCCAACCAGATCGACGCGTTCGATATGCGCTTTGGTGCCACTCTTGCCCGCGCGCTGGGTCTCGCAGTGACGAAATACGACCGCACTTTCCCCAACACCCTCCGCGCCGTCGTGGCAGCGATCAACGCCCCCGACGATGCTCTGTGCCGCCTTGCTACCACCACCTGCTGTCCTATGGCGATAGCAAGGCAGCACACGGCGGTCGGGGGCTTCGAGCGGGGAGCTGGGACCGATCAGAGTCGGGACGACCACGCGGTGAACATTGTCCTGGACCACAAGCCTGGTGAGGCTGACGCGGCCGGCGTAGTCCACCAGCTCCTCGTCTGGGCGCCGGAAACCGGGGCCTGGCGTTGCCTCGACTCCGACGGTGACCCTGACGAGCTGGAGACTCGCGCTCAGGCACTGCGGGATGATGAGGGCCTGGACCAGAACTACATCCGCATCGCCGCGGTCGTCTACACCATCCGAGGAGTCTGACCAAGAACATCAGGGATGTGGAGCAGAGATGCTATCCCTGTGAGGTCTGGAACGAGTAGCGCCGTAAGCGCTGGGCCGAAGCGGTTGCCCGTCGTCACGAGGGTAGAGGTTCGATTCCTCACCGGTCCGCCGGCTAGGTGCTACATGTACCTGGTCCCGAAAATCATCGCAATAGCTGACGCTCGCTTGAGCTACAGCCATCCCTAGGTACGACGTCGCCCCGGTTTCACTAGCCGGGGTTTTTTCATGCCAGAAGCGCTTTGGGGAGCAACTAATAGGAATTGGTTGCTCCCTTGGTGCACTGCCTGATCTCGACGGCTAGTGTCCATGGCTGTGCGCGATCTGCGCATGGGCGGACTACGTATCGGCCGGCATCTGGGGCGGCAGGGATTCAACCGCAATCTTCCGTGCAATTTAGGAGGCGAAAGTGCCCGCATTCGAGGTTGGCAAGACGCACATTGACCTGCTGGTCAACGCTGGGCTCCAGTTCGTCCACCCCGGCGACTCGCTCCGTTGGCTGGTCCGTGAGCTGACGGACGAGGAGAAGCAGGGGGTGTTCCAGGAGGGAGCTCCGTGGGGCGATGGTGCGATCAACACCTATGGGAACCTCTTCCGGGAGTTGACCGACAAGTCAGCAGGCTACGTCGGCGCAATGCTCTGGGCGGAGAACCGGCGTTCGGTCAATCACCGCTACGCCGAGAAGGAGTGGGAGCAGCCCTACGTCTACCGAAGGCTGCACATGTCGTTCGATCCGGTGGCAGTGCTCTCGGCACTGTCCTGCTACGAATACCAGTCCTGCGAGCACCCGGAGTGGGAGAAGTCCGAGGCGTATCGCTACTGCATGGCGCTCCAGGGTGCGGCCGTCCGCAGGCTGCCCGGCTACGTCGCCGCGCCGTGGCACGTCAGCTCGATGGACGACCTGGAGAACTGCCGACTCAAGGCCGCCTGATCCGTGGGGCGACCGACGAAAAGCCACGTGGTCCACGCCAACCGGGGACCGAACGGCGAAGTCCTCTGTTATCAGATGGGCTGCGGAAAGCTCGCTGCCTGGTGGGAGGACTGGGAGCGCTGGGCGATCAAGCGTTGGCTTTCAACCGCGTACTGCGAAGGTCACCGGACCGGCCCAGATTATCCGGACGCCCCGGGACATTCCGAAAGGCCCGTACGACAACCCGTGCGCGCCAGTTCTCATAGAAAGGGGAAGACAGTGGATCACGAGGTGACACGGTTCGAGATACCGGCAGAGGATGCCTTCTCGACAGAGAACATGACCGGAGCCGAGGCGAACATTCGCATCCGCGGCACGGTCGTAAACAGCATGAACGACGAGGTTTGGATCTATGAGGTGCCCGACCGGGCAGGCAACCCGCTGCGTGTTGCCGCCCGCACCCGGCGCACCTTGAATCATGGTCTCGACGGCCCGCGCACGGTTCGCGAGGTATTTCTTCAGGCCGTGACCGGCAAACCGGTGCCTGTACTGGACTGGTTGGAGCGCGGTGCGTATGAGGCGCCCAAGCCCACACGACAGCCGGTCCAGGTCGGGGACACGGTCTCTGCCATGCCGGACGGCTACAGCCTCTGGACGGCCGAGGTGACGTCGGTCGAGTGGAAGCGGCGTTCGATGCAGAGACACTACGAGCTGCCGCCGCTGTGGACGTGGGAGTGGCGCGTCGAGGTCAAGTTCCCCGACGGCCGGACGCGCGAGGACCGCTGGCATTCCGACTGGATCTCCAAGGCATAGATAGCCGGCACAGCGACTGAACCAGATATTCGAGATATCTGACGCTCGCCTGCGCTACAGCTACGCATAGGTACGACATCGCCCCGGTCTCAACAGCCGGGGTTTTTCATGCCCAGAAGCGCTTGGGGAGCAACTAGTAGGAATTGGTTGCTCCCTTAGTGCGCTCCCTGATCTCGACGGCTAGTGTCCGTCAGCGAGCAAAGGAACACGTATGACTGAGCGGAACGACAGTACACAACTCTACGAGGACGTCGAGGGACGAATGAGTCGACCGTCGTTATTCACGGTCTGCATCCTGGAGCCGTGCTGCGAGAAGACAGAGCCCGGTTATGTGCCGCGGTCGAAGCCGTACTACGTGCGCACCCCCGGCTGGTCGGACTCCTGCCGCCACCCCAAGCGCGAGTGGCGTAAGGCGACGCTCACCACGTATGAAACACGCGCGGCGGCTGAAGAGGAGTACTACGGCAAGGCCGGCAGTGGTTGGTACACGACCGATGGTTGGCTCTTCGAAGGTCAGATGCCACCGGAAGGTGAGCGGTTTCGCATCATGCCGATCGTCGGAACTTCGACCTCACACCATGAGCACGGCCGACCAGTCGAGATTCCGTTCCCCGCCATCGAAATGGCTCGTGAGTACGCCGAGGAGTACCACGAGTACCCGGATAGCGGTCGGCGAAAGCAGAGCCTCTACAACATCGTCGGCGACCGTGACACGGTAGTCCGCTGGTCGTCATACGACGTCGAGGTCGGCACGGAACTCACTCCAGGCGACTGGGCTTGAATACCCCACGCACTTTTAGAGGACGAAGACGGCCAGCACCTCTGCCTGAAGTGCACGAACAAGAATCTGGAATTGGGGCGTACTGATGAGCAGCGAGAACAACGAGCCGAAGGTGTGGACCTTCTACAGCACAGGCGAAGCGTACGGCGCCGTCCAGTGCCGCGATGAGATCCGTGACGGTGACGTACTGGTGATCGAGCGCGAGCAGGTGATCGGCATCGCGCACACCTGGCCGTTCGCCCTGACCCAGGAACACGGTTCTCTGCACACGCTCAAGGAGCACGTGGACCCGCGCACCTGGGAGGACGGCAAGTACGCGTCCGGAGTGGCGTTGGCCGAGCGCGAGGCTGCGCGACTGAACCTTCCTCTGCCCCGCGCGGGCGGCACAGCAGCCGCGCCGGCCAACGAGAGCAAGCGGGATTGAGATGAGCATCGTCGGCTACAGCTACCAAGCCGAGAACCTGTGCCCGAGCTGCACGCTGAAAGCGATGCGCGCGAACGGCATCAAGGTGCAGCGGGGTAAGCCGCACGAGGACGCGGTCCGTCGCGCGGCGAAGAACCTCGGCATCGATTTCGACGACGAGCGCTCCTACGACTCCGGCGACTTCCCCAAGCCGGTCATGGAGGAGATGTGCGAGACCGAGCTGACCGAGCTGCCGGACGGAGAGCTTAGGGTCATCTCTGACGAGCGGTGCACCGGCTACAAGTGCGGGAAGTGGCTGGTCCTCGGTGAGAAGTCGCCAAGCGAGGCCGTGCTGACCGGGTGGGTCCGCGGCGAGCACGAGTTGCCCCGAGCCCTGGCCAAGCAGATCGCCGGCGAACTGCGGCGGTGGGGGCTCTCGCACCCGGAGTTCATCACGGAGGACAACGTCCGCCAGGCCGCCGCGATGTTCCCGCACGACTACGCCACCGTGCACGCCGAGGGAAACCCGCAGCGCATCGTGCTGTCGCCCACGCCTAGGTACGACAACGAATCGTGCTTCTACTGCGAACAGCCATGGGAGAAGCACCTGTTCGTCTGTGACACCTGCGGCACGACCGTGCCAGCCGACAGCAAGCACTCGCATCAGGCCCAGGTGAAGGGCCAAATCGGCTGGGAAATCTGAAAGGCACGCCCGGTCGACGAGTAGTGGGTGCTGTTCCCCCATGCAGTATCCAGCGGGTTCGATTCCCGCACCGGGCACTAAACATTTCGGCCCTGAAAACAGAGAGGGAAGTATGTGACCGACATCCTGTTACCCGATCTCGCGCAGGCTGCGGCGGATCTGGTGATATCGCGCCTCGATGAGAAATACGTACTGGTCCACATCGAGCGCGGTGACTGCCTCACAGACGAACAGATTCGGAAGCTGTTTGCCGGAGAGGAGGCGTTGGACCTGGACTGGTGGGACGAGAACCGATGGCAGGGCGTGAAATATGTGCTGCATGACCTGCTGGATCAGAATGCACGGGACTTCCTGGAGGAGCACGACGTTCTGGATCGAATAGTCCAAGCGATCGAAGAGCGCGACGAGTCAGACCCGATCAGCGAGCTGATGCGCGGGACCGGATCGAAACTCTTCCGCTACCGGCTCGACGCCGAGGCGGCACCGGATCCGTGGCGTTTCTCCGAGAAGGAGACCGAGGACGCAGCACGAACGCTCGGCACCGCGGCCGGCATCGACTTCTGGGACAACGTCGGCGCACTGAGGGAACTGGTCGCACACGCCAGCTACGGCGGTGACCTGTACGTCCTGTGGCGCGGCGACATCAAGCCGGTCTACGAGGCCGTCCGCAAGCTGTCGTGGACCGAAGCGCCTGAGATCACGGTGCAGTGGACCGACCCGGAGCTGCTCGTGCTTGACCAGCTCAACGGGTCCGGTCACTCGGTACGCGTGCGCGGCAGCCTACGTCTGCCCTTCAACCCGGACCGTCTCTTCATCGACACCGCCCGGGGGCCAGGCGGCTACTCCTGGACGGACGTCGTCGGAAGCGGATACCTGCCCGAGGGTGACGAGCCCGAATTCATCGAAACGAGCAAAGAGGAGAGCCAGCGTGGGTGACATCAAGGCTGACAGGCTCGGGTTCCAGACCGGAACCTACGCGCTGAATTGTGGGTGCCGGATTTACGTGCACTTCCCCGGCGGCCACATCCACCTGTCGCACGGCTGGTCCCAGTGCGAGGAACTGGCCCGACTGTGGCGCCTCTACTGGCAGGCATTGAGCCCGACGATCGACCCGCACAACTGGGAGTCCCTCACCCGATACCTCTTCTGCCTGCGCCACGTCGGGGCCTGGTCAGGTCGCATCGCAAAGATCGAGCAGAAGCGCTCCAAGTACCGCAACCCGGCCGACACCTACGACTACCCGGCCGTGAGTCTGATCAAGGAGAAGCAGAATGCGCAGCTCGCTGCCTGAAATCCGAGTCCGCATCATGCGCCCGGACGAGCCGGACGCCATGCCCTGGTGGGAGTTCGACCCCGAGGACGCAGCCGAAATCCGCGCGTGCCGCAAAATGCCGTACGCCGTGGAGGTCATCGACGCCGCCGGTCGACTTCTGGGCGATGTCTCCAACCTGGTCGCCGGCGCCGGTATCGAGGGCACATACCGCTCGCCGCGGGAGATCCCGGACCGGACGGTGGCCTACTACGCCACCGACTGTTGGACGAGTGCCTGCGGTATCGAGCCCGGCACCCTATTCCGCCTCCTTGGCCACCACCACCGCGTGCTCGGTTACGAGCAGGTCGACCAGGAGTACGGCGACATCGGTTACGCCACCGGCCGCCTGATCTGTCAGCCCACCCGCGGGGGCCGACTCGTGCGGGTCAGCATCAGCTACGCCACCCGGCAGGTGCGGGAACTGACTGCGCCGCGGTGCTCTGCGATCGGCTGCTTCGACTGGGCCACGCACAAGCTGGAGACCGACCCCTGCGACCCGCTGGTGATCGGCAGGATTCCAAAGCCGGTGTGTGAGCCGTGCGGCACCAGCTTCATGACCGAGCACGCCCAGCTCAACCCCACGCTCACGGAGGGCACCGTATGAGGGTCGGCGACACCATCGGGGTTGAAGGCTGGACGGTCGTCCACCAGGCCCGACAGAAGCACTACGACGATAGGTACTACGGCCAGTTTCTCGGCACCCGCAAGAACGACCACACCGGGACCACTGAGTGGATCGTCGGCCGCATGTACCCAGGACAGAGCATGAACGATGGTTTCATCTGCGGAGCGTGGGACTACTCCAAGCGCTTCGCCAGCCCCAGGTCCACGGACAATGCCGACGCCGCGCTGAAGGCGTATGTCGAGATGTCCCACGACACGTTCGTCTGGGACCGCATTTTCGAGCAGTGTGTGGGTGAGGCGATCGACCGGCATCTGGCCGGTCCTGAGATCCCCGGCGCACCGCACCTCGCGGCCGGCTGGCGCGAGTCCGACGCTGGCCACCGAAATCCGGGCGGCGGCCACACCATCCTGTTGCCGTTCCACGAGGCGAAGTACGCGCTGCTGGGCTTCCTGCGCCGCACCGAGTTGAACGCGAAGGCGCATTTGACCCGAGGCGTCACCGTCGATCGGCACGGCGCGGTCGAGCTGGTGATCCAGGCGACCGGTCCCATCCGGTTTGAGTACGGCTACAACACCTACTGGCTGGATGCCGCCGCATGAGCATCACAATCGATCCGGACAACTTCCCCTGGGATCGACGGGTCGTTTCCAGCTCGCCGCATTCCAAAGGCGCCAAGGGTGCAATCACCGGACGCGGCATATCCGACCTGAACGTCTACATCACGTGGGACGTCCAGCCGAGCCTCGACCCGGCACTGACTTCCCGTACCTGGCACAGCGTCGAAGACCTCGACTGGGAACGGACGCAACGGCAATTTCCGACACCCCGATATTCCTGCCCCTGGGAGACATCAACATGCGCTGTTCCACCGTTCAGTCCACCGTCGGCCCCGGCGACGAACCGTGCCAGGGCACCGCGACGCACTTGCTGATCGGATCGATCCGCACCGACGAGGAGTCCCGGGAGCCGTTCCGCGACCCGGTGTGCAAGCCCTGCGGCGAGTCCTACGCCCGGCGCCCAGCGTTCAGGGCCCGGCTCGTGCGTTTCCACGTACACATGTCGGAGAGCGCGTTCATCGGCATCATCGAGGGGCACCGCCTGGTCAAGGACCCCGAGCATGAAGCCCGGTGCTACGACTGCGGCACGGCCGGCAGCCTGCTGTGGTTCCGATTCCAGACGAACGGATGCAAGGGACGCCCGGAATCCATCACCGTGCTGCTCAAGCCGCGCGAGTTCGACGGTGCCTCTACCGAGGAATGGGCCCTGGAGTCCGCACGTCTGTGGCGGGACTACGCCGTCGACTATCTCGGCATGCACATCGAGGACTGGCGGGTGGTCGGCGAGGCGACGTACGGCGCGTACTTCACCTTCCGGGATCGCGAGTACGCCGTACAGCACAGCCTGCTCGACCGCCGGTTCGGAGCCGTAAAGCTGCCCAACCGTGGCCGCCCCGAACCGGTCCTCGTCAACCCCGACCTCGACCCCTACAACCAGGCCGTCTTCCGTTTTCACGGGAGAGTCAATCAGTACGGATCGCCGTACTTCGCCACCTGGACGCCCGGCCACGCGGACGTTTCCGCCCGCGAGCTGGTCATCCTCTACACCCCCGAGGGCGGGATCAGCGAAGTCCTCTACGTACCGGGCTTGCGGGGGTGGGCGGAGACCACCGGCGCCATCTGCGATGCGTTCGGCGCCATCAGCCGCATCAAGCTTCAGACCCGCATCTACGAGTAGGAGCAGTCATGCCTGAACCGGAATTCATATTCATCCGCTTCGACCGAAGCTCTAGCCGCTTCCACGTGTGGGCCCGTGCTCCCCACTACACCAGCGATCAGTATCTGGGGTCCGTCTACGAGAGCGAAGGCAGCGACTGGGTCGCCGACTGGAGAAAGAGCGGTGCCGCATCGGCCACTGACATGCCCGGATTCGCTTCCAAGGAGCATGCAGCCTCGGCGTTGTACAGGTACGCGCCGCCGACTCAGTCAGTTCGCAGCCGCCCGATCGGCCGACGGGTTCCTGTGTCAGACGAGCGGGCCATCGACATGTCGCAGTGCGGCTGCTGCGTGACCAACGGCTGCGAGTGCGAGGGCATGAACCGCATCTCCCAGCGCTTTGGTACGACGCAGACATACCAGGTCCAGCCCTCCCTCATCCCGGAGACCGGCGTGCTCATCGACGCCATGCCGCTGGACAACGGTGACTTCCTCGTGGACCTCAACACACGTGGCACCGGCGCCGGCATCGGCTACCTCCAGAAGCGCGACGACGGCCGATACGACGCCCGTGTGGGAAACCAGACGATCGGCATAGCTCCGAGCCCGGAAATCGGGATGTGGGCGTGCCTCCAGGAGCACACCAACACGAAGCACTACGGCCGACGCCTGGAGGGTTTTGAACCGCACGAGCGCCCGGTCTACCTCTTCACCCGACCCATCGATAAGTAAGAACGGAGAACAACGCTGTGATTCTGTCTCCGCCTGAGCGGAAGATACACCCACGGTATGAGGTACGGACATTGGAGAACCGAGATGGTACTCCGCGGCGTTTGGGAATCTTTGACGACGATCGAGGTACCTACGTCCGTACGCTTCCGCTGGCTACACCTGACCGGTTAGTGCGCACGGTGATTGATGGGCTTGAGCGGACGTATCGCTCAGCCACCGTCATCTATCAGGCCCAGTGGATGACTAAGAAGTTGAAGGAGCCTTGGGGGCTGGCCAGCATCTGTGGCGACGTCATGGAGGTGACGCCTGAGCATCGCGTGGTCCTGGACCTCGGTCGCAACCGGCACGTCATCCCGGCGGAGCGACATGTGCGAACGGTTTGGGGTGCCACCGTGCAGTACTTCTACGAGGGCCTTCGCGAGGGTTTCCACGGCGCCCTCGTTCATGACCGGATCGACGTGGAGGGGTGGACCGAGCCGCGGCACCAGGAGCTGTACAACCTGGTGCACAACGGGTCGACCAAGGTGTGGTTCGCGCACTTCGCTCGTCGCTACGGGCTCGCCGGCAAGCACTGGCAGTGGGACGAGTTCGTGCAGAAGCGCAGCGAGTGGCTTCCTCTCAACGCAGGCCCTGCTGCTTACTGGTTGCTGAAGTGCTGGGACCGCGAGCATACGGACGTCGCACGCCGCCTGCACGGCATCCAGAGTGCGGAATAGGTACGACATGACAGATGACCGCAGTCTCAGAGTCCTTCTCGTCACGGGCGCGCTTTACAAAGTGCGCTCCCAGGACGGTTCTGTCTTCCCGGCCCGCTTGTTCAGCACGTCGCGCTGGTACCGCGCAGGGCAACAGCGTTGGCCTGCCGGAAGGCATGAATGCGGCAGGGCGTACGAAGAGACAGGCTTGCTGGTCGTGAGTGTTGGCGTTGGCGCCGGCATCACGCACGATCAGGCCGCCGAACAGATGTTGCGAAGCATCCGAATCCCCATCAACTACCCGGCTGGAGTCGCTGCCTCCATCCTCACAGAGTTCGAATCCCGCCTACCCGGCGGCTGCGGATACGAGGTAAGCATCGTGTCCCCAGGAGCCCTCATAGATTTCTGGGACAGTAACTGACTTCATCGTCCGGAGACAGGGAGACCGCCCCTACGGCCGTGTCCGCGACCGCGGGCGCTCTTGAGGTTGAGGAACAACTCGCATGAATTAGTTGTGATCACGTTGTTTCGGGGGCCGTGAGGAGCTTAGTCTCGCATCCTTCCTGCCGGATCATCGGGCACTTACCGAACAGGTCGGTGAGTGCCCTTTTGGTTCTACAGGAGCCGTAGAGCACCCGCTACAGGCCCTTGCGGAAGTCGTCGTGAAGGTCATCCGTCGGGTCGTCTAAGGGAAAAGAGAGGGACTACCAGTGCATTACCACGTGGGAACGAACCTGGCCGGCCAGGAGCCGAAGGTCGAGGACGCCATCTGCTGTGACGACAAGGACGATGCGGGCCTGGAGTTGGAGCGTCTGCTGGAGGATCAGATGGACACCTGGGCTGAGCGGTGTCCTCACTTCGGCAACGATCCCGAGTGGGTCGGGTGCGCGTGCGGCTGGTGCTCACTGGCCCTGAACGTCGAGCGTTTCATGGATTCGCTGGAGGACGCCGAGCTGTGGGCTCAGGTGCGTGCTGGCGGGCAAGGCAGCGTGGCCTTCACCGAGCCTGCGATTGGTGGCGACACTCAGGAGTTCTGGGTTCGGCAGATGAATGGTGAGTCCTGCGATGCCTCGTAGGTACGACGCCCAGGGTTTCGTCATCGTGCGCGACAACAGCGACCGGTGCCGGGACTGTGGTGGGGACAAGCAGAACATCTGCTACCAGGACGAGGACCCGAATACGTTGAAGGTCATGGCGGTGTTCTGCCTGTGCATGGACTGCGACCGCGACCGATGACGTACGTGGCCGGGGATTTTTTAACGGGTGAAGGAGTAGTGATGGACGAGGTAATCGGCAAGCTGACCATCGAGGAGTATTCCCTTGTGGAAGACACTCACATGGTGACCATCCGCGATGCCGCCGGACCGATCACGTCCGTGGTGATTGCTGCGCAAGATCACCTGACGCAGCTTGAGGATGCGGCAGTGCGCTTCGCGCTGTCCGAAGGTTGGGAGCCCGGGGGAATGTCCAGTCTCTACTGGTATCACGATTCCGGTAGCGGGCTGTGGACGCGCACCATACGCAAGAAGCACGCAGAGGTAGCGCGGGTCAACGGCTACGACATCAAGCTGATCAAGCCCGTAGCGAAGCGCCGGCTGTTCCTGGGGCAGCGCGCTGACGGAGCGGAGAAGTACATCGTGGCCGTGCTCCCGCTGGAGAGCGTGGACCCGCGCCCTACGGAGTGGTCGCTCGACCGGCATGTTGACGACCCGGTCACGGCCGCTCTCTGGTTCCACCAGAAGTACTGGGAGCTGAAGCAGATCGAGGCCACGTACGGCTCCGGGTGACCTAGGTACGACTGGCGCAGCAGCGGGTTCCTCGGCAGCTGCTGCGCCTCCCCGCGGTACCAGCAGTAGCCATAGCTGGGGTACTGACCTCGTGTTCGTAGACCTGGGGCAGCTAGGGTGGTGAGTGATCTCCGGAAGCTGACCAGAGGACCGACCATGGAGCGCACAGAGTGGTACCGCGAAGAGTACAAGGATCGCTGGGATGAGTTGATCTCTATGCGGGAAATCCTCGAAAGAACTGGATATACCCGCACAGCGGTAAGTCGGTGGCGTTCTCGTCACGAAGATATGCCGAAAGAGGTATGCAAAAAGCAGCGGAACCCTGATGGCGAGAAGCGTGGCCACGGAGCTTACGACATCTACTACGTCCGCGAGGAGATGGAGCCCTTTCTCGAAAAGCGTCTTGAGCGTGCACGCGTGCACGGACCTGACAAAGAAGAACGATACCAAGTCATCAAGTCTCGGGTACCTCACGACGAGAAGAGGGTGAAGTGGCTTAGGGACCAAGAGGAAAGCGTGAAGCAGCAACTAGAGGCATATCGAGTTGAGCGAGAGCGGCTTCAAGACCGACTGAACGCGGATCACCGGTTTCTGGCGGCGTTCGAGCGTGATCGAAAATGAAACGTTTGACGCCCAGGAAGGGCATGGTCGATGAATTACGAAGATGCTGGCGAGTTCCACGATGTGGTGGACGAGGTGCTGGCAGAAGTGTACGCACAGGGAAAGCACTATGATGCCGCTTGGCTGCGAGAAAATGCCGTTAAGACCGCTCCGGGGAAGAATCCACCCCGGAAGATTGTGGTTGACCTCAGCCTCGGCGACTCTGTTGATCGACTGGACTCGTCTCGGGGCAAGAGGCTTTACGGCCCTCAGTCGATTGAGGTGATCTACTGGCCTGACGGAGGTGTCGATCAGAAATGCTACGACCTCGGCAAGGCTCCTGAAATGCCCAGAGCCACCTCCGCAGGCCACTATCTTTCCTCGAATACGGGTCGCAAGACTGGAACGTACGTCGACAAGACAACATACGAGTTCGACGGTGAACACAAAACGCTCCGTCAATGGTACGAGGACCCACGGCGCGCCGAAGAAGTGAGCTACGAACTTTTCCGGAACCGCGTTAAGGGATCTGGCTGGCCTGTATATCGGGCCTTGACGGAACCTGTCAGGAAAACAGGACACAGAAAGGCTTCGCATTAGCTAGCTAATGCGATGAGGATTTGGGCGTTGCTTAGGCTACGCCCGTTTTTTTTTGAAAGAAGGGGAATCATGCCTGAGATTACTGACCGTCCGAAGTGGGCGATGCCGGGATGGATGGAACCCTACCGAGCTGGGTTCACGGGGGTGGGGTCACAGGACGTCGAGGAGTACTACAACGACGACACGCCTGCGCCCATTAACGCCGTCCGTGCCCTGATGGGGGCGCAAGTAAAGGCGCAGGTTGATCTGCTCGTCCGTCTGCATCAGGCGGGGCTCCTGGAGCAGCCCAAGGCGTGCCTAGACAGGAACTCGGAAGGCCACGTCTGTGACGGGCTGGTAAGAGGTCGGCCGTCGATTGCAGGGACCGGGACGCTCATCTACCGGTGCCCTGCCGGCCATGCGGCCTCCGCGCGGTACAAGCGGGGGGTGTTGAGAAAGTATCCCAACACCGACACTGCACCGAAGTGGTTCGACCCCGCGTACGCAGGCGAGCGTTGGAACGAGGACGACTGATGGTTATGAATCCGCGCCCCCATCAGTTAGCCGCCCTGGAGGCCATCCGCGGCATCGGTCCTACGGGGCGGGCGTTGGCAGTGATGGCGTGCGGTACTGGGAAGACGCTGGTCGGGCAGATGGCTGCCCTGGAACGTGTAGGTACGACCGGTTCCATCATGCTGCTGGTACCCAGCAGAGAACTGTTGCGGCAGACGTACGACAGCTGGCAGCGGCAGACGCCCGTGGACGGCCTGCTCGTCTACTCGGACACCGCAGTTGGCGGAGCGCTAGCCACGACTGAACCAGGGCGCATTGCGCGCTTCTTGAGTCGCAAGTCCAGCCAGGTCAAGCTGCTGCTGTGCACCTACCAGTCAGCGACGAAGGTCGTGGAGGCTTATACGCAGCACCCGGCGCTCCCTCCGCTCGACGTGATGGTGTTGGACGAAGCACACCGGACTGCCGGGTCAGCCGGGCGAGCATTCAGTGTGGTGCTCGACAACGCGCGCATTCCGGCTCTCACTCGAATCAGCCTGACAGCTACTGCGAAGGTACATCCTAGTGGTGACGGTACTCAGGATGTCGTCAGTATGGATAATCCGGAACTGTACGGCGAAAGGGTTTATGAGCTGAGTTTCGGTGATGCAATTCGGCGGAAGTTGCTGGCTGACTTTATCGTGTCCGTCGTTCTAGTAACCGATGACGATGTTCGCCGGGCTCTCTCGGACCAACAGGCGATGCCGCGCGGCTCCGAGCTTACGACGTCGCAGATCGCAGCTCAGATAGCCGTGGGGCGTGTCATCGAAGAGCACGGAGCACGACGCATCGTTGCGTTCCATTCCGGTCGGGAGCGCAGCCGCGTCTTCACCGACACCATGAGACGCACAGCCGCGCGCGTTACCGATGTCCCTGTCGAGGCTCTGCACATCGACGGCACGTCATCCGTTGAAGCCCGCAAACAGGCCCTTGATCGACTGGCGCACCCACTCAGTAACGGCGCGACAGTACTTTCGAACGTGCATGTGCTGACCGAAGGTGTGGACGTGCCTGCCGTCGACACGGTGGTTTTCGCCGACCCGAAAACAAGCAAGACCGCTATCGTGCAAGCTGTTGGTCGCGCACTGCGCCTCCACCCTGAGAAGGAGAAGCCCGCCGTCATCGTCCTGCCTGTCTACCTGGCTCCAGGCGAGAATCCGGAGCAGGTGCTGGCAGCGTCCGAGTTTCGTCACGTGTGGGCTGTGCTGACGTCTCTGCGGGACTTCGACGAACGCATGGACAGTGCTTTCTCGATGGCGCGCCAAGCGTTCGGTGAGCAGGAAGCCGATGGCCGGGAGCCGGCAGTGCGGTTGCCGAATGCCATCGAGATCCTGGGAGCAGAGACCTACCTGAACGACAGGCTCCATGAAGCGTTGAAGCTGCACATGCTCAAGGGCGCGACCGAGTCGTGGCTGGAGCGGTTCGGCAAGCTGAAGGCGTACATGACATTCACAGGTGAAATGCCGAAGGCCACGTACGTAACGCCTCAGGGCGATGCTATCGGCTCCTTCGCCGCAACTCAGCTGTCGAACTACAAGAAAGGCACCCTCCTGCCGTCTCGCAGGCAGCTCCTGGAGGAGTTGCCTGGCTGGTGCTGGAGGCGTCGCCGTAAGACGTTCGACGACTATGACGAGGCTGCCCTGCTGGAAGTTGTGGACGACTGGAACCGGATTCTCCGAGACGCACATGCGAGCGACGACGAGAAGAGAGACCGCCTGATCGAAGCTGCATACAGATGTGCCGCAGTCATTCCGCAGTTCAACTACCCAGCGAGCAAGTACAGGGGATTCATCAACGCATCGATCAACGCCATGAACGGTCTCTATGACCGTATCGAGCGCCAACGAGCCGCAGAACCAACCGTGCAGACGCCCGAAGGAGCCACAGGCAACTCGTCGAGTGGATAACCTACGCCCATCACGTCCGCCCCAACGGGCGTACCCGCCCCTCCGGAGAGAGACCGGGCTCACGGTTCACGACCGGAGGGCGGGACCATGCACGCAGGGGAGCGTGCAGCCGCAACACTCTCAGGGGGCCAACTGTGCCCAGACCTCAGCAGCCGGCATCGCCGCAGGACAAGAAGAATGCGCGAGTCGGTTGTGCAGTGATCTTAGGGTTTTTGCTGCTCGTCGGCGGGTGCATGAACCTGGTGGACGGCGACCAGGGCACCTCGTCCAAGCCGAAAGCCACTGCGCCGACGGAGACAAGCTCCACGCTCCCTGACCTCACCGGGGAGACACTTGCAGCCGCGCGGGACAAGGCTTCGGCGTTGGGGATCTCCACTGCCGAAAGTCGTGACCTCTCCGGTCTCAACCGCCCTCAACACCTAGAGGGCAACTGGAAGGTGTGCTCCACCCGACCCGAAGCCGGAGCTGACATAGACGGGGTCGCCGTACTCACATTCGATGTTGTCGAGGTCGGCGAGGAGTGTCTGCCGGCCGTCGGTGGGACGCCTGGCGAAAGCTCCACAAGCGCCGATCCCACAGAACCGGCCGCGGAGCCCACCGTGGACACTACGGACGACAGCGCCTCGGTCAGCACAGCCTCCGGCAGTAGTTCGGACGGTGGGAGTACGACAGGTGGCTCCTCCGACGGAGGCAGCAACTCGGGATCGGACGACAATGCCAGCAGTAGCTCCTCAGGCTCTGGAGGCACCAGTCATCCGGCCGGAGCGTCGGCTCTCTGCAATGACGGTACATACAGCTACAGCCAGCACCGCCGCGGCACGTGCAGCCACCACCACGGCGTAGCCACCTGGCTCAGGTAATTCAGGCCAATTACCAATCCCCCGGCAGCAGCTCGACTGCTAGCCTCCACTAACCCAGTAAGCACAAGGAGAGAATCACCCATGGCTCAGAAGGTCCAGATCCTGCTCGTCGATGACCTCAACGGCGGTAAGGCTGACGAGACCGTGACGTTCGGGCTCGACGGCAAGTCGTACGAGATCGACCTGTCTAAGAAGCACGCGGCGAAGCTGCGCGAGGCCCTCGCCGAGTTCGTGAAGGCAGGACGCAAGACCGGTGGCCGCGCTGTCCGCGGTACGGCAGGTACTTCCAAGGCAACCAGCTCTTCTGCCTCCAAGAATGGTGGCAGCTCGGACACCGCGAAGATCCGCGCTTGGGCCAAGGAGAACGGCTACAACGTCAACGACCGCGGCCGGGTGCCGGCGGAGATCCGCGAGGCGTACGGGAAGGCCAGCGCGTGAGCACTCCGATGATGCCTGACTACAAGCATCTGCGCTCGTGAGGCACACCGTTCGCAAGCGGCCCGAGGGTCGGTGGCAATGCACCGGCTGTCGGGCCGCTTTCGTATCCGAGGAGAACGCAGCGGCGTCGAAGTTCGACTGTCCGCGGGTGCCGTTGCCACACGGATTTCGACGGGAGCACATCGTGTACCCCACCTGGGGCAGAGATCGCTCCTGCGAGACGTGGGGGTGCCCGGACCCTGATCCGTCGCACGAATTCCACGGCCCTGGTCAGTACTGCGACGACATCATGTGCCCCTGCATGACGCATGACTGCGACTGTGACGTGTGCAAAGGCGTCGTTTCGGCCCCAGGGCTCAACGTGCTCCGGGATAATCACGAAGGCGGCGGCGAGGAAAGACTGAGTCGCCTGGATCGAGTGCAGTGACCGCAGTTATCGAGAAGGACGTGACCATTGAGTTACCTACCGCACCGTCGGCGCCCTTGTGCGGAGTGCCCTTGGCGACGGGACGTGGCCCCTGGGCAGTTCCCTGCCGAGCGCTTCGAAGCACTGAAGAACACGGTGCAGCACAGCCAGCCGCAGACAGTGAGTGATGTGGTGGAACAACCACTGTTTGCCTGCCACAAGAGTTCGGTCGGGCGCGAGGAGGCGTGCGCCGGCTTCTTGGCTGTTGCTGGTGGGCAGAACCTGGCGGTGCGTCTGGCATGGACGCAAGGCCGGATTCCGGCGCACGCGTTGCGGCCTGGTGAAGACTGGCCACCATTGTTCGAGACGTATGAGGAGATGGCACGCACTCAGGGTGCGGTTTCACCGGATGATGGAGAGAGGGAATGAGCGGGGTTCCCGGAGATGGCATGACTGCGGCGGCAGCCGCGGAGGCACGCTGGGGCATCGCATACGAGGACGAGGACGGCGAGCTAGGAGAATGGAGGCTGCGTCATGGCCTCGGGATGGAAACACTGATCTTCGCCTTCAACGATGCGCTGGGCCCTGAGCAGGTGGAGGCAGCGCAGGTCTGGGCGGCCGGTGTTCTGACTACGGACTACGGACTGTCGGTGTGCGGCTGGGAGCCGAACTACTGGGGTCAGGAAGAGCCGCAGAACTGGCTCGCGGCCACCGCTTGACACTGGTGGCCCTGCTTCGTACGGAACTTCCGGGCGCCGGCACTTGAGCATGGCGAAACTTCAGGCATGAACCAAGAGGAAGAGAGGCCGCCACGGTGGCACAGGAAGAACTGACTGACGATCTTATCCGCCGCACGGAGAAAGCAGCGATGAAGATCGCTCAGCTTGCCGTAGACACCGGCATCACGTTCAAGATCAATGATGTGGTTGATCAAGTAGAACAGGATCTCCCGCCGAACTATCCGACACCAAGTAAAGGCGCCGAAACCCGTCGTGACGTGATCACCCGCATCGCGCAATGCATCGCCTCAGGCCAGCTCTACGAAGGCCAGTGACCTGACACCACAGCGTGCCGACGGTAAGTTCACAGCAACAGCAAGGTACGACGGAGCCCCGACTCGAAAGCCGGGGCTCCAGGTACTCAGGCGGCAGCGCGGATGATGACTTCGAATCCGAAACGGGCGGGGAAGTATCCGCACACCACGCCGGCGGAGTAGCCATGCTCCAGAAGCTGGTTGGCGCGGATACAGGCTGCTTTGTAGGTCTCGTACCACTCGATGAGGCGGTCCATGTTCGCTTCCTTCCGTGGGGCGCTCTGCCCCTCACTGCTTACACGGGGCCTCGGAACCGGGCGGACATCATCGCTGCCAGAAAAATCTTCCAAGCCCCGGTGCCGCTCCGCCCTCCCCCACTAGAGTCCCCACATGGCCTACGAGGACCCCATGACGACGATCGAGTACCGCGTCGACGACACCACCACGATCGCGGTCTCCCGCAATCGCCGCACAGACGATGAAATCTTCTTGGGAATCCATTCCTACCCGTACGTCTCCCAAGCGACCGTTCTGCCGGAAGGGCCCGACCTTCTCAACATCGGCTGGGTGGGTGGTACCCCTGAGGAGGCATATAAGGGCTGCCTGGGACGGCTGATCAGCTCGCGCCTGGAGCAGCGCACTCGCAGCGGCCTTGATGGAGGCACCGCAGAGGACGTCCTGGAGCCGATCAGGCACCAGATGTGGCAGTGGTTGTACGAGGCCCACATCGACGGCGACCCTGATATGCCCATGATGGAGATCAGCGACGGGGAAATCTGGAGCGACGACCGTGAGGCGGTCCTCACGGCAATCCGCCGGACCCTGACCGCCGGCCTGTGCGAGAGCGATCGGGTAGGCCGCCTCACACTACGCCGCCGCGGCTACCGCGTTTTCGGGCAGCCGGGTGTGACGTTCGCTCCCGAGACCATCCTCTTCACGATCAAGCCCGTGGCCCCTCAGAAGGCTGGGTGAAGGTACGACGGAGCCCTGGCCGACTCAACTTGTGGTAGCAGTTTGGGCAGTACGTGGCGAGAACCAACGTCTTCGCTGCGACGTGAAGCTACGATCATGCTCACGAAGGAAGAGGTGATCGCCATGGCGTCGCTGCCACAGGTTGAGTCGACCCACGCTAAGTTCATACGGCGACAGCAGAAGTTGAACGCCGAGTACAGCGCCGGGGAGGGTTCCCGAGCCGTCACACTGACGGAACCACAGCGAGCCTTGATCGAGCACCTCTTGAGCGGTGTAGACGGCCCCGTGGCCGACAGCATCCGCCTCGTCCTGGACCTCGAAGACCACGTTTGCGCAGGTCAGAGCCCCTGCCCGCACCACGATGTTGACAAGCAGTACCGGTGTCGACGGTGAAGACCGCGTCGTCCGCGGCCTCCTCGTCCAGCACGGACGCGACGAATTCGGGGTGGATCGGCGTGTGCTTCTCGACCTTGCGCGTATAGGCCTTCACGACGCCTTCCAGGGCGTCGGCGTGCTTCTTCAGCATCCGGTCGAGGAACTTGCGGCTCTTCTTGGGCGTGACGCGCGGATTCAGGCAGCGCAGCGTCTCGCGGACGTCGCCCCAGACGGCGAGGTCCAGCTTGGAGCGGCGGCCGAGCCGTTCGGGGCGCACGTCCACCTGGACGATCTTGACATCGTCCGGCAGGAAGGCGTTGTACGGGAAGTCGGTGCCCAGCAGGATCAGCAGGTCGCACTCGTGCGTGGCCTCGTAGGCCGCGCCGTAGCCGAGCAGGCCGCTCATGCCGACGTCGTACGGGTTGTCGTACTGGATCCACTCCTTGCCGCGCAGCGCGTGGCCCACCGGGGCCTTGAGGCGTTCGGCGAACTCCATCACCTCGGCGTGCGCCCCCGCGGTGCCGCTGCCGCAGAACAGCGTGACCGTGCCCGCGTCCTCGATCATCCGGACCAGCCGGTCGATCTCCGCGTCGCCGGGGCGCACGGTGGGGCGCGAGGTGACCAGCGCGTGCTCGATGGAGCGCTCGGGTGCCTCCTGGTCGGCGATGTCGCCGGGCAGCGAGACGACGGAGACGCCGCTGAGCCCGATGGCGTTCTGTACGGCCGTCTGCAGCACCCGCGGCATCTGGTCGCGGCTGGAGATCATCTCGCTGTAGTGGCTGCACTCGGTGAACAGCCGGTCCGGGTGGGTCTCCTGGAAGAAGCCGGTGCCGATCTCGCTGGAGGGGATGTGCGAGGCGAGCGCGAGCACCGGGGCCATCGAGCGGTGGGCGTCGAACAGGCCGTTGATCAGGTGCAGGTTGCCGGGGCCGCAGGAGCCCGCGCAGGCCGCCAGCCGTCCGGCGATCTGGGCCTCGGCGCCCGCCGCGAACGCGGCGACCTCTTCGTGGCGGACCTGGATCCAGTCGATCCCGGCGGTGCGGCGGACCGCGTCGACGACGGGGTTGAGGCTGTCGCCGACGACCCCGTAGAGCCGCTGGACACCGGCGCGCACCAGGATGTCGACGAACTGCCCGGCCACGGTCTGTTTCGCCATGTCGCTGTCGCTCCTCCGGACGCGGGGCCGCGGGCGGGCTCCGCCCTCCGACGGCGGCCCGTTCTGCGGCATTCCTTCCCGGTTCTACCACTCCCCCGCGCCGGTGTCCGTCCGGACTACGCCTGCCGCGTCACCCGGGCCGTACCGCATCCGCCGCCTCCGGCCTCTCCCACACCGCCACGGCCGTACGGTCCTGTCCGTACCCCTCCGCGTGCAGCCGGACGTCGGCCAGGAACGCCGCGAGCCCCGGCGGCTCGGCGACCGTCCAGCGAGCGGCCAGGCGGCTGCCGAACCCGGCCGCCTCGGTCAGTGGGCCCGCGAACCCGGCACTGCACAGCAGCAGGAGGTCGCCGGGCCGCGCGGCCACGGTCCGGAAGCGGAACGGCTCCGGCGAGGTGCGCGGCGCGGGTTCGTACGGCCGCTGCCAGGGCTGCCCGGACGGGGCGCGGGGCAGGCCGGGGAGGGTGCCGCCGAGGTCCGGGGGGAGGGCGTTCGGGGCGAGGGTGTTCGGGGCGGCGGTATCGGGGGAGACGGTGTCCGCCCCAGAGGTACTCGGACCGGGCGCATCCGGTACCAGGGTGTCCGGCCCGGGAGCGCCGGGGACCGGCCACCGTGGTGTGTCCACGAGCGTCTCCCGCCCGCTCGCCCCGGCCGCCGGGCCGCCCGGCATGTCCTCCGGGGGCGGTGGCTCCAGGTCCTGCCACCCGCCGTTGCTCAGCCGGAAGAACCCGCCCGCGCCGACACCGAAGAAGACCCGGGTCCGGCAGGCCGGGTCGGCGGGCAGCAGCAGGCAGCGCAGCGCGGCCGTGTACTGCCCGGGCTCCATGCCGTGCTCACCGGCGTACGCGCGGAGCTTGCCGTAGCTGCGGTCGGTCAGGCGGTGCAGACCCGCCTTGAGGGCGTCGCGGTTGCCCGTACGGACGTCCTCCGCCAACCGGGTGTAGCTGCGGCCGACGGCTCCGCCGATCCAGCGGCAGGCGTCGCGGGCCGCACGGTGGGCGCCTCCGTACGCGTACGACCCTTCGCCGGGGGCCGCGGTGGCCACGGCGACCAGGATCAGCGCGTGCTGTCCGGCGCCGAAGCGGGCGGTGAGCAGGGCGTCGCCACGCGGCTCCCCGCGGTGGCGGGCGGCCTCGCCGCGCAGTGAGGCGGCGCGCAGGGTGAGCGTTCCGTACCCGGCGCCGTCCAGCTCGGTGTCCGGTAAGAGATCGTCCAGTGCGGCCGGGTCGGCGGCGGGCAGGGCCATCGGCTCGGGCTCGAAGGCGGGTCCGGCCGGTGCCCCCGTACCCCTGCCCGTACCCGCATCGGCACCGGCGGGCGGTACGGCATCGGGCGCCTGCCCCACCGTGCGGAACGCGGAGTCCACCCGGTCGTCGAGCGAGTCCCGGGCCGCATCCGCGGGGCCGGTGTCCCGGGCCGCGGCGTCACCGTCGTCCTCGTACAACTCCCGCCACCACGCGTCCTCGTGGCGGCGCCGGTCCCCCTGTCGGTCCATGGGCCGCATTGTCCACCGGCCGGGGCCGCGGAGACAGGGCCCGGAACGGCGTCACCGCGCCGCCCGGCCGGTACGCGCCAAGGAGCGCGCCGGCCCCGGTTCCGGCACGCTGGGGCCATGGGCGGATGGCAGTTGCTCACGGTCGGCCTCGTCCTGCTGCTCGGGCTGCTCGGCGTGCTGGCCCCGGGCGTACCGGGGCCGCCGATCGTCTGGGCGGGCGTGCTGTGGTGGGCGATGGCCGAGCGGACCACCCTGGCCTGGTTCGTCCTGATCGGCACGAGTGCCGTACTGCTGCTCGCCCAGGCCCTCGCCTGGCTGCTGCCGCCCCGAGACCCCCGGGCCGCCGGCGCCCCGTACCGGACCCTGTACGCGAGCGGCGCCGCGGGCATCCTCGGGTTCTTCGTGGTGCCCGTGGTGGGGGCCGTGCTGGGCTCGGTCGGCGCGCTGTACCTGCTGGAGCGGGAGCGCCTGGGCAGTCACGGCGACGCGTGGGCCGCCACTCGCACGGCCATGCGGGCCATCGGGTTCGCCGTGCTGGTCGAGCTGTACGCCTGCCTGCTGGCGGTCGGCGCCTGGACCGGCGCCGTCATCGCGAGCTGATCCTCCCGGGTGCCCGCGGCCTGCCAGAGGTGGTGCAGGGCGTACGACCGCCAGGGCCGCCACGCCTCCGGTGACGCCCCGCCGCCGCCCACCGGCCCCACGTCCGGGTCGCCCAGCGCCCGCATCCGGATGTACGCGGCTGCCGCCGGGCCCGCCCCGGGCAGGACGCGCAGCGCACGCTCGGCGGCGTCCCGGTCCGCGCCCGCGTCCAGCCGGACCGCCCCGTCGGCGAGCGCGCCGCACAGCGCGCGCACCGGTTCCGGCACTCCGGCGCCGGTCAGCGCGGCGGGCTCGGGGAAGAGGTGGGTGAGCGCGCCGTCCGCCGCGTCCAGCGGCTTGCCGTACGTCCGTACCAGCGCGGCGGCGCGTTCCGGCGGCCCGCCGAGGACGGTCCGTACGGCCAGTTCCTCGGGGTCGGCGGCGCCCGGCGACCGCAGTCCGGGGCGGGCGGCGACCAGCGGGCCGAGCAGCGGGTCGGCGCCCAGGCGCTCGGCGACGGCGTACGGGTCGGCGTCCAGGTCGAACAGGCGGCGCATCCGCTGGACGGCGGTGGACAGGTCACGCAGGTCGGTCAGGTGCAGCCGGCACTCCAGCCAGCCGCCGTGCGCGCCCCGGGCGGCCGGGCACACCAGTCCGGCGCGCGGCCGGCGCGGCTGCCGGGAGCCGGCGTGCTCGTCGACCTCGGCGATGCCGCTGCCGTGGGTGAGCCGCAGCGTACGGCGGTACGTACGGGAGCCGCGCGCGCCGCGCACCTCCTCCACGCCGGGCACCGCGCGCGCTTGGAGGAAGTCGAAGATCTCGGCGGCGGCGTACGGGCCCCGGTAGGCCAGCCGCAGCGGGACACCGGCGGGCGCGCCGTGCCGCGTGGCGCCGGACGGGCCCGTCCCCGTCCCCGCGCGGGTTCCGGCCGCCGCGCGCAGTTCGCTCGGCGTGCTGGCGTAGATCTCGCGCATCGTGTCGTTGAACTGCCGGATGCTGGCGAATCCGGCGGCGAAGGCCAGGTCGGTGACCGGCAGGCCGGTGGTCTGGAGGAGCAGCCGCGCGGTGTGCGCGCGGCGGGCCCGCGCCAGGGCCACGGGCCCGGCGCCCAGCTCGGCCGTGAGCTGCCGCTGCACCTGCCGCGCGCTGTACCCCAGCCGCCGCGCGAGGCCGCCGACGCCCTCCCGGTCGACCACGCCGTCATCGATGAACCGCATGGCGCGGCCGACCAGGTCGGCCCGGACGTTCCACTCCGCCGAGCCCGGCACGGCGTCCGGTCGGCACCGGCGGCAGGCCCGGAACCCGGCGCCCTGCGCGGCCGCCGCGGACGCGTAGAACCGTACGTTCGGGCGCTTGGGGGTGACCGCCGGGCAGCTCGGGCGGCAGTAGATCCCGGTCGTCACGACGGCGAAGAAGAACTCGCCGTCGAACCGCGCGTCCCGGCTCGACACCGCCTCGTACCTGGTCTCGTCGTCCATCACACGATCCAGTGTGCGCGACGCCCGGGAGGTTCCCTGGCGGGAATCGGACATCGTGTCGGGGCGGGCGGGCGGGCACGGGTGCGGTGCGGTGGTGAACGGTGCGGGGACGAGCCGCCCGCACCGGGGCGGGCGAGCGCCTGAAGGCGCCCACCCGCCCGGCCGCTCAGCCCCGGGCCCCCCTCTTCCGCTCCACCATGTGACGCCCCAGGGCCATCTTCTGCTTCCAGTCCCTGCGGATCTCCGCCCGCAGCCGGGCGTCCGTCTTGGCCGCGATGCGTTCGTTCTCCCGCAGCAGCTTGCGGTAGCTCTCCAGGCGCCGCTGCGGCAGCGCGCCGCTCTCGATGGCCTCCAGCACCGCGCACCCGGGCTCCGTGGCGTGCGCGCAGTCGTGGAAACGGCACTGCGCGGCCAGTTCCTCGACGTCCGAGAAGGCCCGCGCGAGCCCGGTGTCGGCGTCCCACATGCCGACGCCCCGCAGGCCGGGGGTGTCGATCAGCACCCCGCCGCCGGGCAGCACCAGCAGGTCCCGGGTGGTCGTGGTGTGCCGGCCCTTGCCGTCCCGGTCGCGGGCGGCCCGTACGTCCTGCACGTCCTCGCCCACCAGCGCGTTGGCGAGCGTCGACTTGCCCGCGCCGGACTGCCCGAGCAGTACGGACGTGCCGCCGGCCAGTACCGCGGCGAGGACGTCCAGCCCGTCACCGGCGGTCGCGCTGGCCGCCAGCACCTGCACCCCGGGCGCGGCGGTCGCCACGTCCGCGACCAGGTGCGCCAGCACGTCCGGGGCGCCGACCAGGTCGGCCTTGGTGAGCACGACCAGCGGCTGCGCCCCGCTCTCCCAGGCCAGGGAGACGAAGCGCTCGATGCGCCCGAGGTCCAGGTCCACGGCGAGCGACACCGCGACCACGGCGTGGTCCACGTTCGCCGCCAGCACCTGCCCCTCGGACCGCTTGGACGAGGTGGACCGTACGAACGCGGTACGCCGCGGCAGCAGCGCCCGCACCACACCGTCGCGGCCCGCGCCCACCTCGCCGAGGTCGATCACGGCCCAGTCCCCGGTGCACGGCACCCGCATCGGATCACGGGTGGCCACCAGCGCGGTGTCCGCCAGCACGGTCCGGACACCGTCCCCGTCGGACACCACGGCGTCCACGCGCCCGCGGTCCACACGGACGACACGGCCGGGCACGGACCCCGGCCCGGCACAGGCGGCGAAACTCTCCGCGAAGCCGTCGTCCCAGCCGTAGGCGGTCAGCGGGCGCGACGAGGCGGAGGAGAAGGAAGACGATTGCAAGGGAAACCCTTCACAAGGGTGGCCCCGGCCCCACGCGCCCGGCGCGTGGCAGGAAATGAGGTCGAGTCAGCCGGAGACCACGGAGGTGGAATGGATGGTCTTCTGATTGCGGGCAGCGCCCATCGCAAAGACAGCCATCGGTCACACCTCCTGAATCTTCCACGGCCGGCCACGGCGGCCGGAGGGCCACCGCGGGGAACGGGCTCACCTTAGCCCGGCCACGGAATCCGGCGCCAACGTATTTATTCGCGCCACCACGCTCACCCAAGGGGCCGCGCCCCGCGTCTCAGTCCCCCTCCTGTACGAGCGTCCGCACCGCCTCATGCAGAGACTCCACCAGCCGTTCCCTGTCGTAGGGACCGGCATGGGCCACCCGGTACGACGCCACGGCCCTGGCCGCGTCCGTCAGCCGGTCGTCGAGCGGGCCCTCCAGCAGCTCCGCCGTGACGACCAGCGCGTTGTCGACGCTGACGTAGTCCTTGAGCAGGAGTTGCTGGACCGCTTCCATGCCCTGCCCCGCCAGCACCTCCCGGCACTCCTCCGTCAGCGGGGCCAGCCAGGCGGCCCGTTGCTGGTAGGCGGGGGAGGCGCCGCTGCCGTCGTCGAAGGCGTAGGTGGGGGCCAGTGCGGTGACGAGACGGTCGACGTAGGCGTATTCGGTGGGGGCGGCGTGTTCCGGGTGGTCCTTGCGGAACTCGTCCCACTCCTGTTCGTTCGCGGTCCAGGCGATGGACGGGAGCAGGACCGGGTTGCGGTCGTAGTATCCGCCTTCCACACCGCGGAAAACGGCTCGCAGCAGCGGGAACGGCAGCTCGGTCGATTCGGCGAGCAGGACCGCGTCGTACAGGTCCTTGCCTTCCGGGAAGCGGTCCGAGACCAGCCACAGGATCTTCCAGGCGAGGGAGAGTGCGGGAGTGGCGGCCTGGACCCGGGCCGGCTCCATGCCGTCGGGGCCCGGGACTTCGGCGGGGGCCGGGGGCTCGGGGAGGTGTTCGTTGAAGACGAAGTCGA
This sequence comes from Streptomyces rimosus subsp. rimosus, assembly GCF_000720725.1. GTDB lineage: Bacteria > Actinomycetota > Actinomycetes > Streptomycetales > Streptomycetaceae > Streptomyces > Streptomyces rimosus_A. The sequence goes on along the minus strand of NZ_JOCQ01000004.1, from coordinate 18,059 downwards.
GCTGGACGGTGCCCGGCGGTATGCCGTCGTCGTGTGCCGTCCACGGGATGACCAGCCGCCGGCCGGGGACCCGGTCGTACGTCCAGATCTCGTCGCCGACCGCGCCGTCCGCGTGGAGGTGTACCGGGCCGCCGCGCAGGGACAGTTCCCCGGCCGCGCGGGCGATGCCGTCGAGCATGCGGTCCGTACGGCCGTCCCGTTCGTTCCAGGTCGGCGGTACGACGACGAAGTCCAGGTCACCGGGTTCACGGGCCGCGGCGCCGAACCAGGCCCGCAGGAGCACGCTGCCGCGCAGGACGAGGTGACCGGCCCATTCGGAGGTCGCGACGGCGGTCAGCGCGTGGTGCAGGGCGTGGCGGCGGGCGGCGTACCAGCGGCGGCCGGCCGCCGCGTCGGCGAACCGCGGCTCGCCCAGCCGCATGGCGTGCAGGTGCTGGCGGACCGACGGGTCGAACACGGGCGGCTGGACGACGCCCTCGCCCCGTACGGGCAGCAGGGTCGCCGGGAGGTCCATCGCGGCGCGCGTCGCCTCGTCCGGCGGCGTCGTGGGGACGACGGCGGTCGCGGGCCAGGGGCCGTACCCGAAGTCACGCCAGTGTCGGACCCGTTCCCCGTGCCCGCGCTCCGTCGCTTGCTCCTGCTCCAGCCCTGTCGCCTGCTCCCGCTCCGTCATGTGCCCGCCCCCGCCGCGTACGTCGATGTCTCGTCGATCCAGCCGTCGTCCAGGGCCTCGTTGCTGTCGTGAACGACGAATTCCCGTTCGACGGAGGCTATGTCATGCCCGGTCGCGCGCAGTGCGGCCAGCAGCGTGGCCAGGCGCCGTTCGGCGGTGTCCCGGCCGACCGCGCGGCAGCGCTGGGTCACGAAGCGCTCCTCACGCCCGTCGGACCGGATGCGTCGCGCGTTGCGGGAGAGGTGTGCCGCGTGCGGCGCGACGAGGTCCGCGAGGCCGGTGCGCGCGCCCGTTGGGGCGGGGCTCAGCAGGAGTTTGACGTGGTGTTCGAAGTAGTGGGCCGGGCCCAGGACGGCTGCCGCCGCGTCGGTGACCGGCACGCCGTCGGCCCACGGCGTGGTCTCGATCTTCGTACGGACCACCTCGAAACCGGCGGCGCGCAGCTCCGCCGCCTCGGCCGCCGACCGCGCCCGCATCAGGTCCGCCGGCCCGTTGCCGTGCAGGGTCAGCATGGGCTGGGACGGCGTGCTGCCGCGCTCCAGAACGATGTGGACCCACTTCAGTCCGCGCGCCGCCGCGTAGCGTTCGAGGCCGGCGGCCCGGTCCCCGTCCGCGCCGGTGTCCCGTACGGTCAGATGCGTTTCGAACGCGCCCTGGAAGGGCGGCGCCTGGGACGTACGGGCCTGTCGCGTGGCCGGCCGGTGGCCGTTTTTGATCATCCGGGTATGTTTTCAGACGGCCCCGGCCGGGTCGCGGTCGCCTCCGTACGGACCCGACCGGCTCACCGGTGCTGTTCGATCAGGCAGCGGGCCATCGTCTGGGCACGGCGCGCGGCGTGCGGGTCGCCCTCGGCGGCGGAGATGATCGAGCCCTTCATGAGGATGTGCCAGGAGCGGGCGAAGCCGTCGGAGTCGCGCAGGCCGGCCTCTTCGGCCAAGGTACGGACGAGAATCCGGACGTTTTCCAGGTGGCGGATGCTGGCCCGGCCCAGTGGGTGCTGCCAGCCCATCTCCAGCAGGACGTTGATGAACGTGCAGGCGTCGAAGTCGGGGTGGCGGAACCAGTCGTCGAAGACGTCGAAGACGGCCAGCAGGCGTTCCTCGGGGGTGCTGCCGCGGCGGCGGGCGCCGGCCTCGATCAGGCCGCGGGTCCACTGCTGTTCGCGCCGGTCGAGGAAGGCGAGGACCAGGTCGTCCTTGGAGGGGAAGTGGCGGTAGAAGGTTGCCTTGGCGACCTGGGAGCGGTGGATGACCTCGTTGACGCCGACATCGCGGATGCCACGGCGTGAGAAGAGGTCGTAGGCGGCGCTCAGTACGCGCTCGCGGGCGCCGGGCCGGGCTCCGGCGTGCGACGCGGCCGGCGCGCACTCGGTCGTCATGGTGGCACCCAGTGTAGGCGTGGACAGACCGGTTTGACTCCTGACACGATGGGGTCATGTCCCTACAGACAGACCGGTCTTCCCAGGCCGGTCCGGATGCCCTGGGGGTCCGCACCCGGCTGTTCGGCTCCTCGGCCGTGCTGACCGTGCGGGGCGAGATCGATTACGGCACCGTACCCGTCCTGGACGAGGCCGTCGCGGCGTTACCGCCCGGCCTGGGCAGCGTGGTCCTCGAAATGACCGGGGTCACCTTCATGGACGCGGCCGGGCTGCACTTCCTGCGGCGGCTGGACGCGTACGGCCGGCGGTGCCAGATCCCGGTCCGGGCCCTCAACCTGCGCCGCCAGCCCCGCCGTGTGCTGGACCTGGCCCGTACCTGGCCCGGCACGCCGCGGGCGGAGAAGTTCTTCGGCCGGGCGGCGCCGGCCGGTGTGCCGACGGCCCAGGAGCCGCAGTGAGACGGCGCTCGCTCGCGGTCCTGCGGCTCCCCTCCGCCCGGCTCGCACCGCGGAGAGCGCCGGGCGAGGCGGGACGCTGTCTGACGGCCCGTCAGCGCATCTCTCCCCCGCTCTACTCCGCCACCTGCGGCAGCACCTTCGTCCGGTAGAAGTCGAAGAACCCCCGCTGGTCGGGCCCGATCTGGCCGACGTAGACGGTGTCGAAGCCCGCGTCCACGAAGGCCCGCAGCGCGGACACGTGCAGGTCCACGTCGTCGCCGCAGGGGAAGCCCTCCGCGATCTGTTCGGGCGTGACCAGTTGGGTCGCCTGCTCGAAGTGGCGCGGGGTGGGGAGGATCTGGGCCAGTTCGCCGGGGAGCCGTTCGCTGGACCACAGGCGGTGCGCGGTGCGCACGCACTCGTCGCGGTCGGGGCCGTAACAGACCTTCAGGCCCGCCTGTACGGGCTTGTTGCCGCCACCGCCGCGGCGGAAGCGTTCGACGGCGTCCGCGTCCGGCGCCATGGTCACGAAGCCGTCGCCGACCCGGGCGGCCAGTTCGGTGGCGCTGGGGCCGAACGCGGAGACGTCGATGGGCACCGGCTCGTCGGGCACGGTGTACAGGCGGGCGTTCTCCACGGTGTAGTGCTTGCCGTGGTGACTGACCTCGCCGCCCTCGAAGAGCTGCCGCATCACCTGTACGGCTTCCTCCAGCATCTCCAGGCGCACCGACGCCTGCGGCCAGTGGTCCCCGAGGATGTGCTCGTTGAGCGCCTCGCCGCTGCCCACGCCGAGCCGGAAGCGGCCGTCGAGGAGCACCGCGCTGGTGGCCGCCGCCTGCGCCGTCACCACAGGGTGCAGCCGCATGGTGGGGCAGGTCACCGCGGTCTCCACCGGCAGCGAGGTGACCTGGGACAGCGCACCGATCACGGACCAGACGAACGGGCTCTGGCCCTGCGCGTCGTTCCACGGGTGGAAGTGGTCGGAGATCCACAGTTTGGTGAAGCCGGCCTGCTCCGCCATGCGGGCCTGCTCGACCAGTTCCGCCGGGCTGTGCTCCTCACAGGCGAGGAAGTATCCGTACTCGGTCATCGGGGCTCCGTGCGCTCTCGACGGCCCGCGCGGGGCCGGGTGGGTGGGTAGGTGGGTCGCCCCCTCGGGTGAAGCAGCGGGTAACCCTTTTCCCGGCCGTGGAAACCCGCGCGGCGGGCGGCCGGGGCCCGTACCGGCGCCGTACGGAAACGATTCGGCCCGGGCGATGCGGGTACTGGAGCTGCCACGGCAAAGAACACCGCTTTAGACTTAAAAGCGGCTTTTGGGTTACCGGGCGGTCGGTGCTTCCCGGCCGGGTCCGCCCGGTGGGCCGGCCGCCAGGACAAGGAGATCCGCAATGCGAGCCACCGTCTGGCACGGCAAGCGGGACGTCCGCGTGGAGCGCGTCCCCGATCCGCAGATCGAGAAGCCGACCGACGCGATCATCAAGATCACATCCAGTGGGCTGTGCGGCTCCGACCTGCACCTGTACGAGGTCCTGACGCCGTTCATGACGCCCGGCGACATCCTGGGGCACGAGCCGATGGGGATCGTCGAGGAGACCGGCCCGGAGGTGACGGGCCTGAGCCCCGGCGACCGGGTGGTGGTCCCGTTCCAGATCGCCTGCGGCACCTGCCGGATGTGCGGCGATGGCCTCCAGACCCAGTGCGAGACGACGCAGGTGCGCGAGCACGGCTCCGGCGCCGCGCTGTTCGGGTACACCAAGCTCTACGGCTCGGTGCCCGGCGCGCAGGCCGAGTACCTGCGCGTACCGCAGGCGCAGTACGGACCGATCAAGGTGCCGCACGGCCCGGCCGACGACCGCTTCGTCTATCTGTCGGACGTGCTGCCCACCGCCTGGCAGGCCGTGCAGTACGCCGGGGTGACCAAGGGCAGCAGCGTCGCCGTGCTGGGCCTCGGGCCGATCGGCGCGATGTCCTGCCGGATCGCCCGGCACCTGGGCGCCGGGCAGGTGATCGGCATCGACCATGTGCCCGAGCGGCTGGCGCGGGCCCGCCGCGACGGGGCAACCGTCTTCGACCTGGACGCCTTCGACGGCGAGGACGGGCTGATCGACGCCGTCAAGGACGTCACCGACGGCCGCGGACCGGACGCCGTGATCGACGCGGTGGGCACCGAGGCGCACGGCAGCCCGGCCGGGAAGCTGGCGCAGCAGGCCGCCGGGCTGATGCCGTCGCGCTGGGCCGAGAAGCTGATGAGCAAGGCGGGCGTGGACCGGCTGAGCGCCCTGCACCTGGCCATCTCCCTGGCGCGCCGCGGCGGCACGGTCTCCATCAGCGGCGTGTACGGCGGGATGACCGACCCGATGCCGATGCTGGTGATGTTCGACAAGCAGCTCACGTTCCGGATGGGCCAGGCCAACGTACGGCACTGGGCGGACGACATCATCCCGCTGCTGACGGACGACGACCCGCTGGGCGTGGACGACTTCGCCACGCACCGGCTGCCGCTGGAGAAGGCGCCCGAGGCGTACGACATGTTCCAGAAGAAGGCGGACGGCGCGATCAAGGTGCTGTTCACGCCGTGACGGGACGGCGCGGGGCACGCAGCAGGGCGTTCAGGCCGAGGTGAAGGGACCGGGCATGCCGCATTTCGCTTCCGCACCGCCCATCGCGGGGCTGTCGGCCCTGGTGACGGGCGGATCGCGCGGACTGGGCCTGCTGATGGCCCGTCAACTGATGGCGCGGGGCGCCCGCGTGACCATCCTGGCCCGCGACGGGGAGGAGCTGGCCGAGGCCGCCCGGTCGCTGCGCCGCCCCGGCGGCCCGCCGGTCGCCACCGCGGTGTGCGACGTACGCGACCGCGCGGCGGTCGACCGGACCGTCGAGGAGGTCGCGGCGCGCGAGGGCGGGCTGGACATCGTCATCGGCAACGCCGGGGTCATCCAGGTGGGCCCGTCGGCGTCACTGGGGCACGAGGCGTTCCACGACGCGATGGCGTCGATCTTCGACGGGGCGCTGAACACGTCCCTGGCCACCCTCCCCCACCTGCGGCGCAGCCCGGCGGGCGGGCGCCTGGCGCTGATCGGTTCGGTCGGCGGGCTGCTGGCCGTACCGCATCTGCTGCCGTACTCCTGCGCCAAGTTCGCCGTCGCCGCGCTGGCCGAGGGGCTGCACGCGGAGGAGAGCGGGTACGGGGTGTCGGTGACGGCCGTGCACCCGGGGCTGATGCGTACGGGGTCCCACCTGCACGCGCAGTTCGGCGGGGACGCCGCGCGGGAGTACGCCTGGTTCTCGGCGCTGGCGGGCACGCCCGTGCTGTCGATGAGCGCCGAACGCGCCGCCGGGCGCATCGTCTCCGGCGTGCAGCGCCGCCGCCCCCGTGTCGTCCTGACACCGGCCGCCCGGCTGGCCGCCAAGGCGCACGGCCTGGCCCCCGTGACCACCACCCGCCTGTCCTCGGCCCTGGCGCGGGTGCTGCCGCGGGACGCGGTCGGCGAGCCGGGCGTCACCGAGGGCGCCGCGGTGGAGAGCGGCGGGCGGACGGCACCGGCCCCGCGGCTGCGCAAGGTGCTCGGCGCCCTCAACGACCGGGCAGCGGGGCGGTTCAACCAGTGCGGCCGGGCGGCACCGCTCGGCCCCCACGGAAGGAGAAACGACGGGTGAGCCCACGCGGAGCGGCACTCTTCGACGTCGATGGAACGCTGGTCGACAGCACCTACCTGCACGCCGTCACCTGGTGGGAGGCGTTCCGCCAGGCCGGGCACCGGGTGCCGATGGCGGAGATCCACCGGACCATCGGCATGGGGTCCGACCACCTGCTGGACCATCTGCTCAGCGGGGACCGGGATCGCGACGGGGACGAGGCGATCCGTACGGCGCACGGCACGCTCTTCGCCCAGTACTGGGAGCGTCTGGCCCCGCTCGACGGCGCGGCCGACCTGCTGCGGGCCTGCGCGAAGCGCGGCTGGACGGTGGTGCTGGCGAGTTCGGCGCACGGCCCCGAGCTGGCCGCCATGCGTCGCGCGCTGGACGCGGAGGACGTGATCACCGCGGTCACCGGCTCGGACGACGTGTCGGCGAGCAAGCCGGCACCCGACCTGGTCAAGAGCGCCCTGGAGCACGGCGGCGTGGACGCCGACGCGGCGGTGTTCATCGGCGACACGGTCTGGGACGTGCGGGCCAGTCACCGGGCGGGCGTGCCGTGCCTGGCGGTGCTCAGCGGCGGCTACCCGGAGCACGACCTGCGGGAGGCCGGTGCGTACGAGGTCTACGAGGGCCCGGCCGACCTGGCCGAGCGCCTGGACAGCAGCCTTCTCGCGGCACCGGGCGAGCGGTGACGGCCGGTGACCGTACAGCCGGAAACGGCCGGTACCCGGACATCCGGATGAGAACCGTCCGGACGGCCGTGCATCCGTCCGGGCCCGAAGGGGCACACGGAAGGCCGGGCCGGCACCCGCCGTCGCGATTGTGAGAGGAAAGAACCGCATGTCCACCAAAGTCTCCGACCACATCCTCCAGCGCCTGCGCGACTGGGACGTCGACCACGTCTTCTCGTACGCCGGGGACGGCATCAACGGACTGCTGGCCGCCTGGGGCCGGGCCGACAACCGGCCGAAGTTCGTGCAGGCCCGGCACGAGGAGATGGCCGCGTTCCAGGCCGTCGGGTACGCCAAGTTCTCCGGCAAGGTGGGCGTGTGCGCGGCGACCTCGGGGCCCGGCGCCATCCACCTGCTGAACGGGCTCTACGACGCGAAGCTGGACCACGTACCGGTGGTGGCCATCGTCGGGCAGACCGCGCGCAGCGCCATGGGCGGCTCCTACCAGCAGGAAGTCGACCTGATGGCCCTGTACAAGGACGTCGCCTCGGAGTTCTGCGAGATGGTGACGGTCCCCGAGCAGCTGCCGAACGTCCTCGACCGGGCGATCCGCACCGCGTACGCCAAACGCACCGTCACCGCGATCATCGTCCCCGGTGACGTACAGGAGCTGGAGTACAGCGCGCCCACCCACGAGTTCAAGATGGTGCCGTCCAGCCTCGGCGTGTCGCAGTACGCGCCGGTACCGGCCGACGAGGACCTGCGGCGCGCCGCCGAGGTGCTCAACGCGGGCGAGAAGGTGGCGATCCTGGTGGGGCAGGGCGCCCGCGGGGCCCGTGAGCGGGTCGAGGAGGTCGCCGAGCTGCTGGGCGCCGGGGTGGCCAAGGCGCTGCTCGGCAAGGACGTGCTGTCCGACGAGCTGCCGTATGTGACCGGCGCCGTCGGGCTGCTGGGCACCCGGCCCAGTTACGAGCTGATGCAGGAGTGCGACACGCTGCTGGTGATCGGCTCCAGTTTCCCGTACTCGCAGTTCCTGCCGGAGTACGGGCAGGCCCGCGCCGTGCAGATCGACATCGACCCGTTCATGGTCGGCCTGCGCTACCCCTTCGAGGTCAACCTCGTCGGTGACGCGTCCAAGACGCTGGAGCGGCTGCTGCCGCTGCTCAAGCACAAGAAGGCCCGCAAGTGGCGGGAGAAGACCGAGTCGAACGTCGAGCGCTGGTACAAGGTCATGGAGCGGCGCGCCGCCGTCGAGGCCGACCCCATCAACCCGGAGTACGTGGTGCACGCGCTCGACGCGCTGCTGCCGGACAACGTGATCCTGGCCGCGGACTCCGGCTCGGCGGCCAACTGGTACGCGCGCCATCTGCGGATGCGCGGCGGGATGCGCGGTTCGCTGTCCGGGACGCTGGCCACCATGGGGCCGGGCGTGCCGTATGTGATCGGCGCGAAGTTCGCGCACCCGGAGCGGCCGGCGCTGGCGATCGTCGGTGACGGGGCGATGCAGATGAACGGCATGGCGGAGCTGATCACCGCGTCGAAGTACTGGCAGGAGTGGAGCGACCCGCGCATGATCGTCGCGGTCCTCAACAACGAGGACCTCAACCAGGTGACCTGGGAGATGCGGGCCATGTCGGGCGCGCCGCAGTTCGAGGAGTCGCAGCGCATCCCGGACGTGCCGTACGCCGACTTCGCGCGCTCCATCGGCCTGGGCGGCGTCCGGGTCGAGCGGCCCGACGAGGTGGAGAGCGCGTGGCGGCAGGCGCTCGCCGCGGACCGGCCGTTCGTCATCGACTTCCGTACCGACCCCAACGTGCCGCCCATCCCGCCGCACGCCACGCTCGACCAGATCGAGGCGGCGGCGACCGCGATCCTCAAGGGCGACCCGGAGACGGCCGGGGTGCTCAAGCAGGGCGTCAAGGCGAAGATCCAGGAGTTCCTGCCGGGCAAGGGCCACGGGGACGGCCACAAGTGAGCGGCGGGCCGGGCCCCGGGCCCGGCGCCCGTCCGGCACCGACCGACCGACTTCCACCGACTTCCACGATTTTTGAGGAGGACCCGTGGCCAGGCTGACGGCACTGAAGGACTGGCGGAACTGGCGGCAGGGGCGGGCGCTGCGCCCCTCCCCCGGCGCCGACGACGTGGAGACCGCGACCCAGCGCGTCCTGATGTACGGCGTCCTGCCCATGTGGTTCGTGCCGGCCGTCGCCGACTGGGTGATGCACCGGCGTACGAACATCGAGAAGACCACCGGCGTCAAGGAATCCGCGATCCACGCGGTGATGATGGCGGAGGCCGGGGTGCCGGTGCTGGCCGGGCTGGTCGCGAAGGTCAACCCGCTGGTGCTGACGATGATGGGCGGGGCCGCCGCCGCGCACAGCGCGACCGCGATCTGGGACGTGACGGTGGCCACCGAGGACCGCGAGGTGCGCCCGGTGGAGCAGCACATCCACAGCTTCCTGGAGGTGCTGCCGCTGGCGGCGGTCGCCTTCACCTCCTGCCTGCACTGGGAGTCCGTACGGGATCTCGCGCGCGGCGGAAAGCGGCCGGACGCCTGGAAGCTGCTGCCGAAGGAACGGCCGCTGCCGGGGAAATACCTGGCGGGAATCGCGGCCGGGGTGGGCGCTTTCGTCGCCCTGCCGTACGCGGAGGAATTCATCCGGTGTGTGCGCGCCCGTAAGTCCTGAGCGTGGGGAACGGATCGGCCCGGCTTTGCGCGTTCGGCTCGTCGGGGCAGTCACGGGAGCCATTCGTTACGGGCCGCATTTCACGGGTAACCGTAGACCGAGAAACGGCGCACGGCAGGCCCGGGGCAGGTACGCCGGTACGTGTCCGGGGCGTGCGTGAGACAGAGGAGAGACACCATGCCCGCAGGATCGAACGCCAAGCGTGAGCGCCAGTACGAGCACATCAAGGAAGGTGCCGAGAAGCGCGGTACGTCCAAGGGCCGGGCCAAGGAGATCGCGGCCCGTACCGTGAACAAGGAGCGCGCCCGCTCCGGCGAGTCCAAGTCGGCCAGCAAGAGCTCGACCAAGGACAGCAAGTCGGCGCCCGAGCGCGGCGGCCAGCGCTCCGGCAACCGTACCGGCCCCAAGGGCCCGACGCGTGACCAGCTCTACAACGAGGCGAAGCAGCGCGGTGTGGAGGGCCGGTCGAACATGACCAAGGACCAGCTGGCCAAGGCCCTCGGCCGCTGACCCGGCGGGCCGGGATGAACGAGGGACCGCTGCGGACCTATCTGTCGAAACGGCATTTCGACCGGACGTCGGAACCGCAGGGCGGTGATGCGTCGGCCTCCTCCGGGAAGCCGCGGTTCGTGGTGCAGATCCATGACGCGAGCACCATGCACTTCGACTTCCGGCTGGAGGCCGACGGCGTCCTGAAATCATGGTCCGTACCGAAGGGCCCGTCCACGGACCCGAAGGACAAAAGACTGGCCATGCCCACCGAGGACCATCCGCTGGACTACCGGGATTTCGAGGGCGTCATTCCCCGGGGCGAATACGGCGGCGGCACGGTGATCGTGTGGGACCAGGGCCATTACCGCCCGACCGCACACGACAAAAAGGGCCGTCCGGTACCGTTCGCCGAAGCGCTGGAAAAGGGCCATGCGACGTTCTGGATGGAGGGGAAGAAGCTGCGGGGCGGCTATGCCCTCACCCGGTTCCGCGGTGGCCCCGGCAGCGATGAGCGGGAGTCGTGGCTGCTGGTGAAGGCCGACGACGAGCACGCGGGCGACCGGGGCACGCCCGACCCGCGGCGGGCCCGCTCGGCGCTGAGCGGGCACACGCTCAAGCAGGTGGCCGAGGACGTGGCGGCGGAGACCGGCACGGAAGAGGCCGCCGGCAAGGGCGGGAAGAAGAGCGCGGGCAAGCAGGGCGGGCGCAAGGGGCGTACGTGAGTCGCGGACCTACGCGGTCAGCGGCTCCCGTGCGCGGTGGCCGGAGACGGCCGGTTCGGCGCCGGGTCCGGGCCGGCTGATCTCGGCCCACACCGCGTCGAGGGAGAGGCCGAGGACATCGGCGATCGCCGCGATGGTCGGGAAGGACGGCGTGGCCACGCGGCCCGACTCGATCTTGCGGAGGGTCTCCGGTGAGACATGGGCGTCGAGCGCGACATCGAGCATCGAGCGCTTCCCCCTGGCCCGGCGGAGGAGGGCGCCGAGACGCTGACCGCGTTCGACCTCTTCGGGAGTGAGCGGCAACCTGACCATGGGACCGATTCTAGTACCGGTATAGTATGGCCGGTATAGTTATTGGGAGCATGAGAAGGGCGCCGCATGATCGAGATCCTGAACCCCACCCTGCTCGGCCGAGCCAAGGACTCGGGCGCCCTGGTCGCCGGCATCCTGCAGACGCTGAAGAACCGCAGCACGGTCGGCACGAACCTCCTCGACATCGACCGGTGGGCCAAGGCCATGATCATCGAGGCGGGCGCGCAGTCCTGTTACGTCGACTACGAGCCGTCCTTCGGACGCGGCCCCTTCGGCCACTACATCTGCACGGCCGTCAACGACGCCGTACTGCACGGACGGCCGCACGACTACGCGCTCGCCGACGGCGATCTGCTGACGCTCGACCTCGCCGTCTCCCTGGGCGGAATAGCCGCGGACGCCGCCATCAGCTTCATCGTGGGCGACGCGCGGCCCCCGGAGAGCGTCGCGATGATCGGTGCGACCGAACGCGCGCTGGCCGCGGGGATCGCCGCCGCGAAGCCCGGGGCCCGCATCGGCGACATCTCCCATGCCATCGGCACGGTGCTCGGCGCGGCCGGTTACCCGGTCAACACCGAGTTCGGGGGCCATGGCATCGGATCGACGATGCACCAGGACCCGCATGTGCCGAACACCGGACGGCCCGGCCGCGGCTACAAGCTGCGCCCCGGACTGCTGCTGGCACTGGAGCCGTGGGTCATGGCGGACACCGCCGAACTCGTCACCGATGCCGACGGGTGGACGCTCCGGAGCGCGACCGGCTGCCGGACCGCGCACAGCGAGCACACGATCGCCATCACCGAGGACGGGGCCGAGATCCTCACCCTGCCGAAATAGGCACCGCCGTCGTCCGCAACCCCGTGTAGTTCTCCGCCAGTTCGGCCGCCGCGTGCGGGGAGGACGCGATCCGGTCGAGCTGGGCGAGCTGCAACCGGGTGTCGAAGGCGCTCTGGCCGGGGTCGGTGTGCAGGGTCGTCGTCATGAAGTACGAGAACTGCTCGGCGCGCCAGACGCGGCGCAGGCAGGTGTCGGACCAGCTGTCCAGCAGCTCGGTGGCGCCGGTCGTCCTCAGGTGGGCGAAGGCACGGGCCAGTTCGGTGACGTCGGAGGCGGCGAGGTTGAGTCCCTTGGCGCCGGTCGGCGGGACGATGTGCGCCGCGTCCCCGGCGAGGAACACCCGCCCGTACCGCATGGGTTCGGTAACCACGCTGCGCATCGGCAGGACGGATTTGGCGGTGATCGGGCCGCGTTCGAGGTTCCACGGGCCGTCGGTGGCCGAGCGGGCGTCGAGTTCGTCCCAGATCCGCTCGTCCGGCCAGTCGGCGGGGCCGGTGCCGTTCGGGACCTGGAGGTAGAGCCGGCTGACGGTGGGCGAGCGCATGCTGAACAGCGCGAAGCCGCGCTCGGAGTGGGCGTAGACCAGCTCGTCGCAGGACGGCGGCACATCGGCGAGGACACCGAGCCAGGAGTACGGGTACCCGCGCTCGTACGCGCGGCGGGCGCCGGCCGGCACCGCGTCCCGGACGATGCCGTGGAAGCCGTCGCAGCCGACGACGTAGTCGCAGGTGAGGGAGTGTTCCCGGCCCTGGTGGGCGTAACGGATCACGGGCCGTTCGGTGTCCGCGTGCTCGACCGCGAGCGCCCGTGCCCCGAACACCAGCGGTGGTCCCTCCGCGAGCTGGAGGGCGATGAGGTCCTTGACCATCTCGGTCTGCGCGTAGACGAGCACGTTGCGGCCGCCGGTCAGGGACGGGAAGTCGATGCGGTGCGAGCGGCGGGCGAAGCGCAGCCGGATGCCGTGGTGGACGATGCCCTCCCGGTCCAGGCGCTCCCCCGCGCCGCAGGCGCGCAGCGTGTCGGCGGTGCCCTGCTCCAGGATCCCGGCGCGCTGGCGCTGCTCGACGTAGGCGCGGTCGCGGCTCTCCAGGACGACGCAGTCGATGCCGGAGCGGTGCAGCAGCCGGGCCAGCAGCAGCCCCGCCGGGCCACCGCCGACGATGCCGACCGTGGTCCCGGAGGGGGCCGGGGGCGCACAGGACGTGGGGCGCATCAAAGTCACTCTCCTTCCCGGTGTTCGGCGATGACGCGGTCGGCCAGCGCGAACGCGGAGTTGGCGGCGGGCACGCCGCAGTAGACGGCCGACTGGAGCAGGACTTCCCGGATGTCCTCGGCGCTCAGGCCGTTGCGCAGCGCGGCGCGCAGGTGCAGCGCCAGCTCTTCGTGGTGCCCGCGCGCCACCAGCGCGGTGATCGTGACGCAGCTGCGGGTGTGCCGGGACAGGCCGGGCCGGGTCCAGATCTCGCCCCAGGCGTAGCGGGTGATGAAGTCCTGGAAGACGGCGGTGAAGGCGGTGGAGCGGGCGGCCGCGCGGTCGACGTGGGCGTCACCGAGGACGGCGCGGCGGACGGCCGTACCGGCGGCGCGGCGGCTGGGGTCGTCGGTGAGAGGAGCGGTGCCCGGTTCCGCCCGGCCGCCCTCCCCGCCGTCCACCGCCTGCTCCTGGTACGCGGTGAGGTGGCCGAGCAGTGCGGCGAGCACCTGCGCGGGCCGTTCGGCGTTGGCCAGGTGGGCGGCCCCGGCCACCTCGGTGAGGCTTGCGGCCGGGATGCCGTCGGCGAGTTCGCGGGCGTGCGCGGGCGGGGTCGCGGGGTCGTCGCGGCCCGCGACGACGAGGGTGGGCGCGCCGATCCGGTCCAGGTCACCGCGCAGGTCGTACGCGGCGAGCGCGTCGCAGCAGGCCGCGTACCCCTCGGGCGCCACGGTCCGCAGCCCGGCCAGGAGGTCGCGCGCCACCGGCGAGCCGGCGAATGCCGGGGTGAACCAGCGGCCGGGCGTGGTGCCGGCGACCGCCTCGATGCCCTGTTGCCGTACGAGCGCGGCGCGTTCGTGCCACCCTTCCGGCTCGCCGAAGCGGGCCGAGGAGCAGACCAGCGTGAGGGACGCGATCCGCTCAGGATGGTGGACCGCGAGCCAGGTGCCGACCGCGCCGCCGAGGGAGATTCCCGCGTACGCGAACCTGTCGATGCCCAGGGAGTCGGCGAGCGCGAGGACGAGTCCGGCCAGGTCCGCGACCGTGCAGGCGGCCCCGTCCGCACGGGCAGCCCCGTCCGCACGGGCAGCCCCGTCCGCATGGGCAGCTCCGTCCGCACGCCCCGGGAGCACGTCGTACGGTGTGCCGCCGTGCCCGGGAAGGTCCCAGCGCACGACGCGGAATTGCCGCGCCAGTGCCGCCATCTGGGGCTCCCACACCGCGAGCGTGGTGCCCAGGGACGGGCCCAGGACGAGCGGGGGCGCGTCGGCGGGCCCGTCCTCTCGGTAATGCGGGAGGGTGGGTGATGTCATGCGTTCTCCTGCGGGATCGGTGCGGCGGGATGCGTGCCGGGGCGGCTCAGGGCGCGGTCCACGAGCGCCCCTGCCGAGCCGGTGTACGCGGCCGGGTCGGCCAGTTCCCGCAGCCGGGCGGCGGGGAAGGCATCGGCGACGGCGGGGTGCCGCGTGCGCAGGGCCCGGCCCAGCGCCTCGGCCAGGCCGGTGCCGTCCTCGGCGGCCCGGCGCGACACGTCGGTGAGCAGCCGTTTGGCCGTGTCCCGTCCCAGGTGGGCGCCGAGCACGGCCGCGAGGCGTTCGGCGACGATCCCGCCGCCGGTCACGGCGAGATTGGCACGCATCCGCCCGGGGCGCACCCGCAGTGCGGCGGTCAGTTCGGCGGCGTCCCGGGCCGCGCCGCCCACCAGCCGCAGGGCGTCGCGCAGCGGCTGCCACTCCGCGTGCCAGGCCCCGGCGGGCCGTTCGTCCTCGGCGGCCAGCGACCCGTACAGCACCCCGGCCAGCGCCGGGACCTGCCGGGCAGCGGCGGCGATCAGCGTGGCCCGTACGGGGTTGGCCTTGTGCGGCATGGCAGAGGAGCCGCCGCCGCTGCCCTCCGCCAGCTCGCCGGTCTCCGTACGGGACAGGGCCAGCACGTCGGCCGCGACCTTGCCGAGGGCCCCGGCGGTGTGTGCCAGCGCGCCCGCGAGGTCGGCGACGGGGGTGCGCAGCGTGTGCCAGGGCAGCACGGGTTCGGCGAGGCCGGTCTCGGCCGCGTACGCGGCGAGCAGCCGCAGCCCGAGGTCGGACCCGGGCTCCGGCTCCCGGCGGTCGGCCTCGGCGAACGCGTGGAACGCGGCGAGGGTGCCCGCCGCGCCGCCCAACTGCGCGGGCAGCGCGCCCCGTACGGCGGCGAGCCGGTCCCGGGCGTCCAGCACCAGCCCGCGCCACCCGGCGGCCTTGAGGCCGAACGTGGTCGGCACCGCGTGCTGGGTGAGCGTGCGGCCCGCCATCGGCGTGTCGCGGTGCTCGGCCGCCAGCCGGGCCAGAGCGGCCGCGGTCGCGTCCAGGTCGCCGAGGACGGTGTCCAGGGCACGGGAACAGACCAGCATCGTGGCCGTGTCGAGGATGTCCTGGCTGGTGGCGCCGCGGTGGACGAATGCGGCGGCGTCCCGTCCGGCGACGGCGTCCTGCTCGGCCACGGCCGAGGTGAGGGCGTCGACCAGCGGAATCACCGGGTTGCCGCCGGAGCAGGCCCGTACCGCGAGGTCGCGGGCGTCGTACCGGCCGGTGTCGCGGGCCGCCGCGGTGACGGCCTCGGCCGCCGCGGCCGGCGCCAGGCCGACGGCCGCCTGCGCCCGGGTCAGGGCCGCTTCCGCGTCCAGCAGGGCGCGTACGTACGCGGCGTCGCCGGTGGCGGCCTCCACGGCGGAGTCGGCCCGGCCCGGCGCCAGCAGGCCGAGGTCGGCGGCGCCGTGTCCGGCGGCACCGCGTCCGGCAGCACCATGTTCAGCAGCACCGTGTTCAGCGGAACTCAAGGAAGACCGTCTCCTCGCCCGCCTCGCCGCCGCCCGCATCAGGTGCTTGGAGGCGGATGTCGAAGCGGTACCGCCGCTCGCCGTCGGTCCGCGCGACCAGGGTGGAGGCCCGCTGCGCGGGAAGCCCGGACAGCAGCGGATCGGCCGCGTGGGCCGCCGTGTCCTCCGGGAAGTACACCCGGGTGAACAGGTGGTGCAGCAGGCCGCGGGCGAAGACGCACACCGCGATGTACGGTGCCGCGGCCGGACGGCTCGCCGGCGCGGTGGCCGGCAGGGTGCGCAGCGCGTAGCGGCCGTCGGCGTCGGTCGGCACCCGGCCGAAGCCGGTGAACTCCACGCCGTCGCGCCCGACGACCGCGCCGGTCGCCGGGTCGCGGCGCAGCGAGCCGGGCGCGCCGCGCAGGCTCCCGTCCGGCCCGGCCTGCCAGAACTCCAGCAGCGCGTCCGGCACGGGCTCGCCCGCGCCGTCGAGGACGCGGCCGTGCAGGGTGATGGTGCCGGGGTGACCGGCAGGTGCCATCTCCCCGCCGCCGGGGAACGGCAGCGCGTAGCCGTAGAAGGGCCCGATGGTCTGGGAGGGGGTGGGGGCGAGGGCTCCGGGCGTCTGCGCGGCCGGTGCGGGCTGGTGCGGTACGCCCTGGTGCCCGTGCGGTGCGGAGGGGGCGGACATCAGCGTTCCTCCTCGGTCCAGGTGGCGGACGGTCCGTCCAGCACGATGTCCCAGCGGTAGCCGAGGGACCACTCCGCGCGGGCGAGGTCCGGGTCGTACGCGCAGACCAGCCGGGCGCGGGCCTGCGGATCGGTGCACGAGGCCAGGATCGGGTCGTACGGGAACAGCGGATCGCCGGGGAAGTACATCTGGGTGACGAGCCGCTGGGTGAAGGCGGTGCCGAAGAGCGAGAAGTGGATGTGCGCCGGGCGCCAGGCGTTGTGGTGGTTGCGCCACGGGTAGGCACCGGGCCGGACGGTGGTGAACGCGTACCGCCCCTCGTCGTCCGTCAGGCAGCGGCCGACACCGGTGAAGTGGGGGTCGAGCGGCGCCGGGTGCTGGTCGCGCTGGTGGGCGTACCGGCCGGCGGCGTTGGCCTGCCAGATCTCCACGAGCTGGCCGCGCACCGGGCGGCCCGCGCGGTCCCGTACCCGGCCGGCGACGGTGATCCGCTCGCCGAGCGGTTCACCGGCGTGCTGCCGGGTCAGGTCGGCGTCCAGGGCGGTGATGTCGGTGACGCCGAAGGCAGGCCCGGTCAGTTCGACGGCCTCCGGGTCGCGCAGCGCGTCGATCGCGGCGAGCGGCTGCCGCGGATGGCGCAGACGGGTGCTGCGGTACGGGGCGAAGTCGCGGCCGGGATGCGCCGGTACGGGGCCGCCGGCCGCACGGGCGTCGGCGGCGGCGCTGTGCAGCGCGGCGATCTCGCGGTCGATGACGGACTGCGGCTCGGGGCCCGGATCCGGAGGCGGCGGTGCCGCCGCGGGGTCCGCGGGCGCGGTGGCGGCCGGAGGTGCCGGGGCGGCGGATGCGCTCGGTGGAGTCATCGGGGCTTCTCCAGACGTGGGGGCTGGGGGATGTGCGGCCTGATGCGTACGGGGCGGGGTTGGGCCTGCGTATGTCCTGGTATGTCCTGTCCGGTCATCGTTCGAGGACGAGGGCGAGGCCCTGGCCGACGCCGATGCACAGGGCCGCCAGGCCGGTGCCGGAGGAGGGCCACTGTTCCAGGCAGCCCAAAGCCTGCGCGGCGAACGCCTCGTTCAGCTCGAACGTAGCCAGATCCGCCAGGCCGCGCCCGGCCTTGTCCAGGGCGGCGCGGACGGCCTCGACCGGCCCCAGCCCGAACAGCTGCGGCTCGATACCGCACACCGCACTCGCCCCGATCCGGGCCAGCGGCTCACGGCCGGTGGCCCGCAGCCCCTCCGCGTCGACCAGCAGCAGCGCGGCGGCACCGTCGCTCAGCGGGGAGGCATTGCCCGCGGTGACCGTGCCGCCGTCGGTGCGGAAGGCCGGGCGCAGCCTGCCCAGCGCCTCCAGCGACGTGACGGCGCGGATCGCCTCATCGCGGGCCAGGTCCACCCCCGGCAGCGGCACCACCTCGGCGCTGTAGGCGCCCTGCTCCCAGGCGTGGGCGGCCTTGCGGTGGCTGGCCAGCGCGAAGGCGTCCTGCTGTGCGCGGTCGATGCCGTGCTGGTCGGCGATCAGTTCGGCGCCCTCG